>DAISYV010000030.1:0-12936 GCA_036825115.1 Anaerolineaceae bacterium
TAAATCTTTAAAATTTCCTGAACATCTAAATCGCTGTGCTATACTCATAATCCACGATGCGTTTATACGCGTCCGGGATAACAAAAAATGTCATTTGTGCATCTTCACGTTCACTCTGCTTACTCTGTGCTCGACGGCTTTGGCAGCCCGTTGGCCTTGGTAAAACGCGCCAAGGAACTGGGCATGCCCGCCCTCGCGCTGACCGACCACGGCACCATGTTTGGCACACTGGATTTTTTCCAGGCTGCCACTGCTGAGGGTATCAAACCGATTATCGGGCTTGAGACCTACCTGGCTCCCCGCAGCATGCACGACAAGGACGTCTCGCGCGACAAATACTCCTCGCACCTGGTTTTATTGGCCGAGAACATGACCGGCTACCGCAATTTGCTCTCCATCGCGTCAGCCGCGCAGCTTGAGGGCTTTTATTACCACCCCCGCATCGACAAACCCTATCTTGCCGCTCATTCTGAGGGACTGATTGCCACATCGGCCTGCATGTCCGGTGAGCTTCCCCGCGCCCTGCTGGATAACGACCCGGAGCGGGCTGAACGCAGCCTGGCATGGTATCTGGATGTGTTTGGCAAGGACCGGTTCTTTCTTGAACTGCAGGACCACGATATATCCGAACTCTATCGCATTAATCGCGGTTTGATCGATCTTTCCCAAAAAACGGGTGCGCGACTGGTTGCCACCAACGATGTGCACTACGTGCGGCGCGATGATGCCGAGCTGCAGGATATTCTGCTTTGCGTCCAAACCGGAAAATTGCTAAGCGACCGCAACCGCATGCGCATGAATAACGACACTTACTACCTGCGCAGCCCGGAAGAGATGCAAAACCTTTTCTCCCAGGTGCCCGAAGCCATCAGCAACACACTCGAAATTGCTGAACGCTGCAATGTGGATCTGACCCGCAAGGGTTATCACCTGCCGCAGTTTGAAGTTCCAGCCGGGCAGACCGCCTCCACATTCTTGCGCGAGCTTTGCCAGGAAGGGCTAAGGCGCAATGCCCCGGATCAGGCTGACAGCGAGGAGTTCCAAAAGCGCCTGGATTATGAACTCAAAGTCATCAACCAAATGGGTTTCGCCGAATACTTCCTGATCGTATGGGATTTGTGCCGCTTCTCACGCGAGAAAAACATCTGGTACAACGTGCGCGGCTCGGGCAACGGCTCGCTGGTAGCTTTCGCGTTGGACATCACCTCCGTGGAGCCGCTCAGCCACGCCTTGTTGTTTGAACGCTTCCTCAACCCGGACCGCGTCACCATGCCGGATATCGACCTCGATTTCCAGGATGATCGCCGCGCCGAGGTGATGGAGTATTGCAATCAAAAATACGGCGCCGATCGGGTGGCGCAGATCATCACCTTCGGCACCATGGCAGCCCGCGGCGCGGTGCGCGATGTGGGGCGGGTGATGGCTATTCCGCTGGCGGATGTGGACCGGGTAGCCAAGCTGGTTCCGGGTCCGGTGCAGGGCAAGAACGTACCCATCAAGGAATCGATCAAGTCTTCCTCCGAGCTGCGCGCAGTTTATGAATCCTCCGATCAGATGAAAACACTGCTCGATACCGCCGGGCGGATGGAAGGAAGCCTGCGCAACGTGGGCACGCACGCTGCCGGCGTGATCATCAGCGATCAGCCGCTCACGGAATACCTCCCGCTGCACCGACCAACAAGCAGCAGCGTTGAACTGCCGATCAAATCCGTGGCGCAATACGACATGGACGGCATCAACTACCTCGGCTTGCTCAAAGTAGATTTCCTGGGCTTGGTGACGCTCACCATCATGTCCAAAGCCTGCGAATATATTGCCCAGCGGCATGGCATTCAGCTAACACTGAGCAACATCCCGATTGATGACCCTGAAGTTTACCAATTCATCAGCGAAGGTCACACGGTTGGTCTCTTCCAACTGGAAGGCAACGGCATGACGCGCTACCTGGTGCAGATGCAGCCCAAGACGATCCATCACGTCATTGCCATGGTCGCGCTTTTCAGGCCGGGTCCGATGGAAAGCATCCCGGAGTACATCGCCAACATGCACGGCGAAAAGCCGGTGGTCTACCAGCACGAAAAGCTGGAGCCCATCCTGCGAGAGACTTATGGGCATGCGGTTTACCAGGAACAGATCATGATCGCCGCCATGCAGCTGGCAGGTTACAGCCCGGGCGAGTCGGACGATCTGCGCTCGGCAATCTCGAAAAAGAAGGTCAAGGAAGTTAAAAAGCACCGCGATAAGTTCATCAAAGGTGCGGTTAAGAATGGCATTGAAAAGAAAACCGCCGAAGATATTTTTGCCCACTGGGAAGCCTTCGCGCATTACGGTTTCAATAAGAGCCATGCCACCAACTACGGCATGATTGCGATAAAAACCGGGTACCTGAAATATCACTATCCGGTGGAGTATATGACCGCACTGCTCTCCGCCTGGAAAAACGACAATGATAAATGCTCCACCTATGTTTCGGAGTGCCACAACATGGGCATAGAAGTGCTGCCGCCCGAGGTTAACCACAGCGGTTATGACTTCACGATTGAGGAGCAAACCGAAGGCAAAGCCAGCATTCGCTTCGGGCTGGGTGCTATCAAAAACGTGGGCCAGGGATCCGTGGAGACGATTATTCAGGCTCGTGGTCATCAGGCTTTTTCTGATCTGAACGACTTCATCCGGCGGGTTGACCTGCGCCAGGTGGGCAAACGCCCGTTGGAGTGCCTGATCAAAGTTGGCGCCCTGGACGCCTTCGGTCCGCGCAAAGCACTGCTGCGTTCGATTGACCAAATGGTCAACGTCTCTGCCAGCAACATCAAGGCCATCGAAATGGGTCAGCTTGACCTGTTTGGCGGCGGAACGGTGGCTCTGCCCCACGTGATCCTGCCTGCCAACGTCAATGTGGACACCAACGAACAGCTTGGCTGGGAGAAAGAACTGCTTGGGCTGTACGTTTCTGACCATCCATTGAGCTCGCACATGTCGCAGATTGCCGACAAGATCAGCCACAGCTCCAATCAGCTGGCAGAGGTCGAGACAAACAGTAAGGTTACTGTCGGGGGGCTGGTCAAACGCGTACAGCCGATCCTGACAAAAAAGAACCAAAACATGGCTTTTGTCACTATTGAAGATCAATTTGGCGAAGTAGACCTGGTGATGTTCCCCTCGGTGTGGGAACGTGACAACCGCATGGTGGAACAGGGCAGCCTGTTAGTGGTGGAGGGCAAACTGCAGCACCAGGAACGCGGCACTTCCGTTTTGGTGGATCGCGTCAGACGCATTGGGATGGATGATTCTGTTGGAGAGTTGTTTAACCAAAACAGCGGAAAACAATATGAGCGCATGCTTGAAAACTACCTGCCAGATATCCGGCTTTTGTCGCGTTATCGCTTCGGCGAGGCTGCGGAACTGAACCCTGAAGAGGAGCCGGAGCCACTTGAGGAATTCGAAGAGCCCGAAGATGCGCTCTGGCGGGTTGGCTTGGATCTGGATGAAGAGATGCAGGCAGAGACATACCTGGTAGAAGCACCCGAAATGCCCGAAGCCCCGCCCCATTTTGAGGTTGAGACCTATGCGCCAGTTCCTGAATCCGAACCGCAATTATCCGTGGACACACTGGAGCAAGTAAAAAAACAACCAGTTGCAGATGCGGTGAGCGTGGTTGAGAGGCGCGTGTTGGTGGTACAGATCGCCAAGGATGAAGCGCCGGATCGCATCACCCGCAAGATCCACCATTTGCATGGCTGGCTCGGATCTCATCCTGGTGAGGATCAGTTTGCCTTTCAATTCTTCTCTGAGGGAAGTTGGCACGAGTATGTCTTCCCGAATGATAGCGTGCAGATCAGCGATAGCCTGCTGAACCAACTGAACGCATTTGTGGAAGAAAACAGTTTCTTCATTCGCAAAGAAAGGTTTGAAATTCGGGATGAGTAACCACCAGCTTATTTTTCAGCCAGCCACGATCCTACGCGTCAACGCGATCGGCGCGCCAGGCGAGCGTACCTTCTTCCTGCAGGGCGGTGATGCGGACAGACTCGTAACCCTGCTGGTGGAGAAGGTTCAGGTTCAGGTGATGGCGGTGGGGGCGATCAGGCTGATTGATGGAATTGAATCCGAGCAATTCGATAATGAAAAATCCCTCTCCAGCTACAACGAAGCGGAGATGCAGCTTGTTTTGCCAGTGGACCCGCTTTTCAGGGTGGATGAGGTCGCTCTGGGCTACGACCAGGAAAGGGATCTGCTCCTGCTGCAAGTGGCAGAGGAAGGCTCTGGGGATGACCGCCAGCAGGTGATGTTCTGGGTCACTCGCGAGAAGATGCGCGGACTGGCGCTCTGGGCGCTTGAACTGGCAAACCGCGGCAGATCGGACCCGCTGCAGCCAAAGAAAACTGGTGGCAACGGCTTCCGCCACAGCAACAACGGTCATAAGTCATAATTCAATTTTTAATCTCAATGGAAAATCAAGCCATCCTGCGCGTTTTGGAGAAGGGCAGAGTAAAGTTGCAGGGACAGTTCCTGGATAGCTCCAATGCCACCTTTTTTGTCGCGTGCCAGCTTGGGGAGGAGAGACTCCAGGCTGTTTACAAACCTGAAGCCGGGCAAAGCAAACTTTATGACTTTGAGCCGGCCACTCTGCCACGCCGGGAAGTTGCCGCCTGGTTGGTCTGCCGCGCAGCCGGCTGGGATTTTGTGCCTCCAACCATTCTTCGAAAGGATGGGCTGCCTCTTGGCACCGGATCATTACAGTTGTTTGTTGACCACGATCCTAAAATGCACTATCTTGCCCTCGAAGAAAAGGAACGCTTCCCATTCCGAAAGGTCGCCCTGTTTGACCTTGTTGCCAACAATGCTGATCGCAAGTCCGGGCACATCCTTTTCGCGGAAGATAAGCATTGGTGGGCTATTGACCAGGCGCTGTGCTTTCATGTTGAGCCAAAATTGCGCACTGTGATCTGGGACTTTATTGGCGAGCCTTTTTGTGAAGAAGAAGTAAGTGGCTTGCAGAGGCTGCAGCTCTCGTTGGGGCCAGAAAGTAAACTGACCCAAAGCCTGGAAGGCTTGCTGCGCAAAGAGGAAATCGACGCAACGCGTGAGAGGTTGAGGGCATTGCTTGCGCAAAGGGTCTTCCCTGAGCCTGATCCAGGTCATCGTCCTGTTCCCTGGCCGCTTGTTTGACCTGGTTTGCAGTCAGCAAGCGAACAGGTTGGAATTGGCTATAATTGAAACTCAAAGGGATCAAAGGTGTAATATGAGAGAAATTCGTTTGGCATTAGTAGGATTTGGGAATGTTGGGCAGGCTTTTGCGCGCTTGTTGATGGAAAAGCAGCAGGAGCTGGAAACAGAATACGGCATCACGCCCGTAGTCACCGGCATCATGACCGGACGACATGCCTCTTGCATCAATCCAGCTGGGATCGACCTTGAACAGGCTTTGTCGTTTATTGCCCAGGGTCGTCCCCTCACTGAGCTTGACACCTTCAGTTTCACTGGAGACACAATGGAATTCATCCAGGTTTGTCCGGCGGAAGTGATGTTTGAGACCACGCCCGTCAACCCCATCAGCGGGCAGCCTGCCCTGAGCCATCTGCGCCAAGCTCTTGAGCACGGCATGCATGTTGTCACCGCGAATAAAGGTCCGGTGGTCTATGGCTACCACGAGCTCAAGGAACTTGCTGCCAGGCAGAGGCTCGGTTTTCGCTTCGAGTCCGCCGTGATGGACGGCGCGCCGATTTTCTCCCTCTTCCGCCACCCGCTGCGAGGTGCCCGTCTGCTGGGTTTCAGCGGCATTCTCAATTCCTGCACCAACCTGCTGCTTGATCGCATGGGGCAGGGCGAGACGCTCGATGAAGCCATCGCCTATGGGGCCTCCATCGGCATCACCGAGACAGACCCCAGCAACGATGTGGACGGATGGGACGCGTCGATCAAAGTGGCGGCGCTTGCTACCGTGCTGATGGACCATCCTCTTACCCCTGTGGAAGTCGATCGCGAAGGCATCCGTGGCATTACCAGGGAAATGATAGCCGAGGCGGAAGCTGCCGGCGAACGCTGGAAGCTGGTCTGCAAAGCCTACTGGCAGGATGGAAACTTTGTTGCCCGGGTGCGACCTGAACGGGTTGGACCGGAATCACCTTTATTTAGCGTGGGAGGCACCTCCTCTTTCGTCAACTTTGAACTCGATGTACTGCCAGGACTGGGCGTGCTCGAATCCAACCCCAGCCCCAAAACCACTGCCTTTGGCATGCTCGCTGACCTGATCGATATTGTGGCGGAGTAAACATGATCCGTGTTTTTCTTGGGATAGGCACCAATCTAGGTGATCGGGAGCGCAACCTCCAGGAGGCGCTGGCGGTTCTGAGCCAAAAAATGGTGATTCTCAAGCAATCATCTGTCTATCAAACCGCTCCCTGGGGCTATCTGGATCAACCTGCCTTTCGCAACCAGGTGATTGAAGCCAAAACTGATTTGAGCTCGTTAAATCTGCTCGGTTTTCTCAAGGAAACAGAAAGACAATTGGGACGGCAGGCAAACTTTCGCTATGGACCGAGGCTGATCGACCTCGATATCCTGTTTTATGGGGATCGCATCATCCAGACACCTCGTCTGCAAGTGCCGCATCCGCGCCTCGCGCAGCGTGCGTTTGTGCTGGTGCCAATGGCGGAGATCGCGCCGGAGTTTGTGCATCCGCAAAAAGGGCAGACCATCACCCAACTGCTTGCAGCCTTGCCGGATTTGGGAGGGGTGCAAAAGTGCGGGTAGCCCTCGCCTTTGCCGCTCTGCTTCTGCCTGGGCTGGCTTGGTGGCTGTGGTTTGGCGATCGCCGCAAAGACGGCGCTCAGGCGCTGGCTGAGATAATTGCCATCAGCGCCAGTTTCATCGCGCTTGGCACGCTTGGCTTCTATACCGTCCGCCTTAAAATTACCCCGTTATTGCTCGGGATCGTGCTGGGCGTGTGTTTTGGAGTCGCTTTTGCCGGGCTCATTCGCAGGGGTAAAGGCGCGTTCAACAAAACCTGGCTATTCGCGCTGCTTGGGCTGGCTGTGGCTTTGGCATGGCGCTTTTGGCAGGCACGGGAATTGGTTTTACCCAATTGGGTGGATTCACAGCATCACGTCCTGATCATCCGCAAAATGATCGAATTTGGCGGGCTGCCAAGCACGCTCGAACCCTATCTGCCGGGTCCGTTTTACTATCATTTTGGCTTTCATGCTGTCATCGCCCTGTTTTCTGTGCTCAGTGGGCTTGACCCTGCCGGAAGTGTATTGATGCTTGGGCAGGTGATAAGCGCAAGTATCGGGCTGTCGGTGTATGCCCTGGCAAAACAGCTTGGGAAAGATTGGCGCATTGGCTTGCTCGCGGCGGTATTTGTCACTTTCGCCACCAAGTTGCCTGGCTATTACCTTACTTGGGGGCGCTACACCTTGCTAATCGGTGTGATGATCCTGCCTGTGGCAATAGCCGAAGCAATTCATGCTTGGAACAATCACGACCACTGGTGGAAACTGGCAGGGCTAAGCCTGCTTACTGCCGGCACCCTGCTAAGCCACTACTTCGCAGCATTTTTGTTCGTCCTGTTCCTTACCGTGTTAGGTGTGCAATGGCTCGTGGAGAACATCAGGGCAAAATCGGCCAACTGGAAACGCATTGCAAGCCTTGCAATTGCAACTTTTATCGGGCTGGCTCTGTCATCACGCTGGTACTACCGCATTTTTGTATACTCAAGCGCGGCCTCCAGGCCGGTTTTTCGGGTGATGGAAGCCGAGACTCTCAAAAAAAGTTGGGATTACCTTTATTACCTGGTGGGTCCGATCAGCGGATATGTTTTAATCGGGCTTGGTCTGATCGGTTTAATTTGGTCAGTTTTCAAAACCAAGAAGGTGCATTTTCAGGCCTGGGCAATCGTAGTGTTGTTCTTTGCACTGCCAACCGGTCTGCGCCTGATGAATTTTAGATACGATTATTTTTCCCTGGTAGTGTTTATTCCCATCGCGATCACAGCTGCCTTCGGAATTGTGCTGCTCTTCAGCACGTTGATAAGGCGAAAAGGAATCGCCACGCTAGCTGTTCTTCTGGCTGCCCTGGCGCTATGCGTAGGCGGAGCATGGCAGAATGCCCGGGCGATCAACACCGAGACAATTCTGGCCACCCAGTCGGACATCGACGCGCTGGAATGGATCAAAACCCACACCCCTGAAGACGCAAGATTTTTCATCAACACCGTAGGATGGAGTACGAACACCTATCGTGGTGTCGATGGAGGTGGGTGGATTTTATCGCTGACTGGCAGATGGAGCATTGTCCCAACCATCTTCTACCCCATGGGCGGTGATAAGGCATTTGTTGAAAGTATCTCAAATCTCGGGATGAGGGCGAGCTCCATCACCGAGTGTGGTGATGATTTCTGGCTGTTAGTCAAGGATGCTAACCTAAACTATCTTTACATCAAAGAAGGGGTTGGTGGACTACAGCCGGAAGCCTTGTTGGGGTGTGTTGGCGTTGACCAACTCATCAATGTCGACGGGGTTCACATCTACTTAATCAGCAAACCAGATAACACTCCTTGAAGGGTATAATTTTTAGTGACTGCTCGCTGGATTGAGAGAACACATGCTTTGGGTTGAACTGCGAACACTACTCACGATCTTCATCATGCTGCTTGTCCCTGGTTGGGCAATTTTATCTGTTACCAATCTCTGGCGGCGTTTTGAAGCAATCGAGCGCTGGATTCTGGCAGTTGGGATTAGCATCGCGTTTTATCCCTTTATGTACTATCTCACACGGGCACTCCTCCCATCTGTGCGCATCGGACAAAACAAACTCATTGTGTTGTTAGTGGGGCTCTTTGTCCTCACTGCCTGGATGCTCAGAAAAAACTGGCGCGAACAATTCAAGCTTGGAAAATTCGCAGGACCCTTCCTTTTCATCCTGGCGTTGACGCTCCTGACTCGCTTTTGGCTGGCGCACAATTACCCATATCCTGCCTGGACCGACGCCCTCCACCACACCCTTATCACGGACCTGGTTGGCACCACCGGCAAGCTCCCGTTTGATCTTCAGCCCTACGCACCGACAACTTTAGACCAATATCATTTGGGGCTTTACGCCCTCACTGGCAGCCTGCAGGCGCTTGCGGATATTTCTGCACACCAGGCGCTCATCTGGATGTCACAGGCAATTAATGGTTTATGTGGGCTGGGCGTCTTTATTTTCTTATCCAGGCGAGTCTCTCCTCTGGCGGGTTTGGCAGGTATGACCGTTGCCGGTCTCTTTAGTTTTCAACCCGCGCTGTACTTTAGCTGGAGCAGATTTACGCAAGGCTCTTCCCAGGCTATCTTGTTAATTGCGGCTTTGGCGGTATGGGAAGCGATAAGGGCATGGAAAGGGGATTGGAAAGAGAACCGCAATGCTGCAATCGCTCTGACGGGTGTATCCGCGCTGCTTATTGCCGGGGTGTTCCTTCTGCATTTCAGGGCGGCGGCTTTCCTGCTCCCATTGATCGTAATTATCTGTATTTTCGAGTTTGGCAGCGCTATCAAAACCAAAAAACATGTGATGAGGACTGTTCTCGGCATCGCTGTTATTGCTGTAGTCAGTATTGTGCTGATCCTGCCCGCTTTGGTTCCCGCGATGGATTTCTACGTCGATCGAAGGTCTGCCCCAACTGAAACTGCGGAAACAAAACCAACAGTAGACTTGAAAGAGAATCAATATTTTGCTAATTACGATCTCCAGGCTCTGTATGAAATCGGAGCAAAAAAGTGGATGATCGGCTTGACCCTGCTGGGCATAGTGGTGGGGCTGATCAGAAAAAACAGGACTCTCATCCTCCTCGCGACAGCCTGGATACTGGCGTTGTTTGGCATCGGTTTTCTGTATCGCTTAAATATTCCGCTGCTGGCTTTTACGAACATGACTGGCATGATGATCATGCTTTACTTGCCAATTGGTGTGATTGTTGGGGTTCTGGCGGAAGACCTTTGGCAGATATTCTCCCTGGAAAAACATGCAAAATGGGCAAGTGCTGTTAAATGGGTGGTGTTGTTCCTGGCCGTGATTGCTGCCATTTATCGGCTTGGTGAAGTCCAGGATTTTCGCCAGTTTATGACGGCTGAAGATGAGAAAGCCATGAATTGGATTGAGAATAACACCCCAAGAGATTCAACTTTTGCCGTCCACACCTACTATTGGCTGCCCGACTCACCGCATGGGTCCGACGCCGGCTATTTCATTCCTTATTATGCTGATCGTGAAACCACCTCCAGCACCATGATCTCAAGCCTTGGACCTGGCTACGAAGAGGTCATGGCTGAATCGGAAGCGGTAATGAGCCTTTATTCAGCCTCACCCGACATTGGCACTCTGTGCGAACTCGGCGTGGACTATCTGTACGATGGAGCAAAGAACCCGTTTGATGGCAGGCAATTCAATATTTCTGCCATCCAACAGGCTGAAGGCGTTCAGACCATCTATCAGGATGGCGGCGTTTCAATCTATAAATTATGTGATTAACAGAGGGCTTTGGGGTAAGGCGTGAACATTTGCATCGTGACCCAACAATTCAAAAACGTAATCAGCGGTGTTGGGCTGCATGCCAACAATCTCATGCATGCCCTGCTGAACGAGGGTCATACCATCACTTTGTTACTGCCCGAAGACCAGGCGCCGCTGATTTCTTTGCCCAACCTGAGCATCGTGACCGTGAGAAAGCCTGGGTTCAATCAAAGCCAGGCGAGATGGTTGTCGCTGAGTTTCTCCTTCAATGCCGCCCTTCGAAAATTGGAAAAAGTAAACAAGTTCGACCTGATTCATTTCACCGACGCCCGGGAATCTTTTTTTTGCGACCCGAGCGCGCCAATGCTTGGGCATGTTAACGACACCTATTCCGCGGAACTAAAGACACCCTCTGAATACAGGAAGCATTATCCGGATTGGTTGACGCGGTGGTTGTATTACAGCGCCGTACATTTCCTCGAATCCCAAAAACTGCAACGTTTGAAACTTATCGTGGCGAACAGCCGGTTTACTGCCGAAACTGTTACCAAAACTTATCCAAACACTGCTTCAAAAGTCCGTCACTGTTACAAAAGTGTCGATGTGGAGAAATATCAGAAAATTCGTGCGAACCGGGAGGCGGCACCCCCCGAACCAGATTATCCGGTGATCTTGTTTGTTGGCAGTAACATGCATCGCAAGGGCGTGCCCGACCTGATCAAAGCTGCGCCTGGAGTGCTCAAAGACCATCCTCAGGCTAAGTTCGTTATTGTTGGCAAAGATAAATCGGTTGACCGTATGAAAGCCCTCTGCGCTGACCTCAAGGTCACTCAAAACTTCGAGTTTGCCGGATGGAAATCGCAGGCGGATCTTTTAGATTACTATCAGCAGGCAACCGTATTCGTGATGCCCTCTTTGACTGAAGCGCTTGGCGTGACATTTCTGGAGGCAATGGCTGCTGGCGTGCCCGTTATTGGAACCAATGTGGGGGGTATCCCTGAGATCATCCAGGATGGGATTAATGGACTGCTCGTGCCTGTTGGATCGCCTGATTCCATTGCCACAGCGATCAACCGGGTGTTGACAGACGAATCACTACGCAAGCAACTCACAGAAAACGCTGGCGCCATGCTCGAGAAATTTGATGTTTCCAGCATGATGGAATGTACCTTTAAGTTGTATCGTGAAGTGCTTCATAACTAAAGAATCACACCTGGGGTTTCAGAGCATCGAGAATACTTTCCTGGACAATTGACTTCAACAACTCACTGGAAGCTGATTTCTGGTAAGTTCTCAGTGCTCCATTCGCGATTTTGTCCCGCAGAGCACTATCGTGCAAAAGAGCGCTGATGGCATCGGCGAGGGCTCTAGGGTTGTTCATTTCACAGAACCAGGAATCAACCTGGTGGGTCAACAACTCGCGATTGGCGGCATTCTCCCCCACGATGACAGGCTTCCCCATCGCGATCATCTGAAAAGCCTTACCCGGGATCACCCGGCAGGCCTTGGCGCTTGCGCCGAAATGTCCGCCGAGGCAAATCAGAGAATTCTGGATTTCAGAGGGAAGCTGGTCAATTGGCACGGGTGCCGCCAGTTCGACATTCGTCAATTGCTTTTCATGGACGGACTTCTGAATTTTCCCGAACTCAATTCCTTCGCCAATAATTTTAAATTTTAGCGATGGGTCAGCCTTTAGCAATTCGGCTGCCTCCACCACCACATCCACGCCGTGCAAAGGCAGGTAGGAGCAGTAGTAAAGCACCGTGCGGCTTTCCGGTATTGCAGGGCGGGGATGGAATAACCCCTCATCACACCCAACAAAGGCCCGCTTCATTTTTGAAAATGGAATGCCGAATGCCCCATGGAAGTATTCGGCGTGGGCGAGCGTATCCACAAAGATCAGCTTTGCCCGCTTGCCGCTTTGCTTATCCAGCCGGAACAGAAACCTGGAAAGCAGCGACTTTTTACCGGTTATTTGGCGATCTTCCACCAGTGTGTCGAATGCTGAAACGAACATGTCCAGGATGATCGGTTTTCTGGTGAACGGGGCAATCATCCGGGTGAGCAGTTGTCCGAAGAAACCAATGAAAAGAAAATCGAAATCCCGTTTAATCAGCCTTGGAATCAGCTGCGCGAAACTGCGCAAGCTCTGCCAGAGAATGGCGCGGACGCCCCCTTTGTACACGTTTGATTTTTGCGAACCAAGCACGGTCGTTTGGCTTATGCTTTGAATCGCAGAAGTCATCAGCTCATTCCGGGGGTAGTTCACTTCTCTGCCAGCTAAGAAAATTGACTTTAACATCTGCCCTTCCAGGTTTAAGAGTTTCGTTAGGTTTGGTGCTATCTCTGACTGAGATTATAATCTTGAAGATGAATATTGAAACCCCGCTTGTTGTGGTTGTGATCGCCAACTGGAATTTGCGCAAAGACTTGCTCGAATGCCTTGGCTCA
>DAISYV010000030.1:13036-15523 GCA_036825115.1 Anaerolineaceae bacterium
CGACCGGCTTACTCGAAAACACAGGAATTTGATTATTTGTTCGGTTGCGCTTTGTTGATGCGAACAGAGAGCCTCAAGCAAGTCGGCTTATTCGACACTTCATTCTTCATGTACTACGAAGACTCAGACCTTTGCCGGCGCATGCGGGACGCGGGTTGGAAGAACGTTCGGGTTGGCTCAGCCATCATCCGCCACAAAGCTTCACTGAGCTCTAAATTGGTACCGGAAAAGATGGTCTATCTGCGAGCGCGCAACCGCTCCTGGTTTTATCGCCGTTATCGCCATGGACCTCTGCCTGCGGCAACTTTTGTTGCTTTGCTACTTGGATCGATCAGGACAATTTTTACTTACCTCTTTACCGGCAAGCGATCACAAATCCGCCCTTACATTAATGGGGCGCTGGATGGCTTGAGGCAAGCCGTTCCACCTCTTACGGATACGAACTGGAATTGATGGCAAAAATGGAATTCTTCCAGGCTGAATTCAACTTTGAAAAAGCAAAAATCGAGGATTGCGCCGATCCAGAGTGTGAGTCGCTGGCATTGCCTGGCGCACACTTCTGCTGGAGGAATGCATCCCCTCTGGTTAGCATTCAAAAGCAATCCGAGTGGACCGTTTTCTTGTGGGGGTCCGCAAGGTATAAGAGCGAAGGGTTCGCCAGCCGCGACGTAGCGCGTGAAATGGCCATGAGCTTGACCGAAAGTGGAAGTCTTCTGTCATGTTTGGCAAATCTTGAAGGTGGTTTTGGCGTGATTGCCTGGAACGAAAAAGAATCCAGGTTGCTCATCGCCACCGACCCAATCGGAATGACAAAGCTTTATTACGGAGAATCTCACGGGAAAATTGTCATTTCATCGCACGCGCATCTTGCTGCGCGGAAGCTTGGCAATCGTACCGTTTCAGGCGATGGGCTTTCGCTTTTGTTTTCAGTTAAAGGCATTCCCGCACCCTATACGGTCTTTGAAGCTGTTTCAGTGCTCAGGCCAGCCGAACTTGTGAGCATCACGAAGGATGGAAAAAAGAGCGAGGAGTATTGGTCCATTCTTGACAACGTAAAGCCGTTCCAGGGCTCACTTGAAGACGCGCAGGGTGAATTGCGGACCCTCCTTGAAAAGAGCTTGCTGAGAATGCCTGCTGACGGTCAATCGCCCCTTGGCATCGCCTTGAGCAGTGGGGTGGATTCAGCCCTGCTTGCGGCATTAATGGTAAAGCTTGGCATTCCCTCACAGGCTCTCACTGTTGGTTATTCTCCTTTGACGCGCTATGATGAATCGCAAGCCGCGGAAGAAAACGCGCGTCAAATCGGCCTTCCGATCGAAGTCCTCAGAGTCTCCGATGAAGAGATCGCTGGCATCATGGATTTCGCGACCCAATGTCTTCCTGAACCGCTGGGGGATGCAACCGTAATTCCACAGTTGCTGATGACTTTGGCTGGCAAGGGAAAGGTCTCCTCGATCATCGATGGTACTGGAGCCGACAATATTTTTGGTGGGATGCAGAAATTCACCGCCGAGAGATACGCCAGGCAATACCTCAAAATCCCCAAGTTTCTGCGCGTGGGTGTGATCAGACCCTTCTTAAACTTATTACCATCCTCACGAAAATCTGCCTTCACCGACCAGGTGCGAAAAGCACAGAAATTCATTTATGGCGTTGAACTGCCTGAAGATGACCAAAGGGTTTACTGGTCAAGGTTTATGTCCCGCGAAGCGGTGGATGGGATGATCAAACCTGCTTTATCGCCAAAAGGATATCTTGCTGATCAAATTCAGCTCGGGATCAGGGCTGAGGTTCCAGCCAGATTTGACGACTTTTTCACATCAACTTATGCGAGCATCCGCGGCACCATGCCCACGCATGCCACGCAGAAACTGGTTGCCCTGCAATACGCGTCCGGGACGCTTTATCACACCCCTTTCATGACACCGGGCTTGATTGAATTTGCGTTGAGCCTGCCGGCATCATTCAAGCTTGCGAAAGGCGAAACCAAGCTGGTCTTACGACGAACTGCCTCCAAAATCTTGCCAGGCGACTGCGCGACCGGCAAAAAAGCCACTTTCTCACCGCCGATTGGACGCTGGCTGATGGGAGTGTTGAAACCCGAATTCATGGACTTGTTGAAAGGCAATGCATTCTTCAAAACGGAGGTCATTGAGAAAATGATCTCAGATCAATCTGCGGGTTGGGCGGATTCACAGTGGGAACTCTGGTTGGTCTATATCTTTCTCAAATGGCATAAGGATTCTTTGCGATGACTGTTGTGACAACCCAACCATGCAACTTTTGCGGTCACCAGCAAGCTGAAAGCTTTCTGGAACTCAAAGATCTTCGGTTGAACCTTCCCGGCTCCTGGAATCTAATGAAATGTGAAAATTGCGGATTGTTATTCATTGATCCCCAACCAATGTGGGAGGAACTCTCCGCGCATTATCCCAAAGACTATCATGCCTACCTGCGAAAGGACTCAAAAATCACAGCTTTTCTGCG
>DAISYV010000030.1:15623-20212 GCA_036825115.1 Anaerolineaceae bacterium
AAGGAAAGCTGGATTGGCTATGAAGCGCCTCAGCATCTCTTTGGATTTCCACAACCGGTCCTTGTCAACAAGTTGAAAGAGATTGGTTTTCCGAAAGTGACTACTGCCAGCACAGGCAGTGATTATGCCGCTTTTTTTGTCAGCCTGGGGTACTGGTTAAAGCGTCGCGGGCGTATAAACTTGAGTAAGTTTATAATTAGATCCACGCATAAGCCATTGGGTCGGATTGTTGCAGGAATATTAGTCAGACCAGTCCGATGGCTTGGAATCAGATCTTCCTGCACGTATTACGTTCAGAAACCATGTTAAGAAGGAGTTTTAATGAAAACTTTTAGTAAATTTGCGATGTTGTTAATTCTGATAACTATTATTGCGGGCTGTTCATCCAAGCCGACTGCAGTACCTCAAAACACTGCAACTACTGGATCAACTTCACCTGAAATGACCACATATCCAGTGCCTGGCGCTTTTGTTGAGAACAATACCTATCCACTCCAGGCAGATCAAGAAACCCCTGTGCCGGCATACATGGTTCCGGGTTTCATCACGCATACCCCTGACGCGAGTTTAGTCAGCATCATTGTGTCTGAAGTTCAGCATGAAGACGGCGTGGAAAGCATCTACATCAAGAATATCAGTTCCACAACCGAGGATATCAGCAGCTACATGATCTATTCCCCGAAATTGGATGTAAGGAAGATCCTTCCAAGCAATTTGATCCTGGAACCGGGTGAGACCTTTGTTTTATACAATGGAGCGAACCTGGAAGAATTCCCTGAAGACCAAAGATGGCTCGATGCGCCGGTGTTGACAGAAGCGTTGGATGAGGTCTGGTTAACAAATGGCGCTGCCCGGATTATCTACTACTTCGTTTACTACCCAAGTATTACCCCATAGAGCGATAGTAGTAATAAAGTGTTATTGCCTTATGTCTCTCGATAACCTAGAATATTGATAACTTATTAGACAGGAGCTAGATATGAAAAAATCACTTTACCTTTTGATGTTAGTTGTCTTCCTGCTCGGCACCGTTGTTGTTTCGCCCAAGGCGGTTTACGCGGCAGCCCTGCCCGCTTATGAATCTGCTATCCAGGTTCAAAACCTCGATACAGTTGCCGTAGCAAACATCTCGATTGCTTACTACAATCCAGATGGCAGCATGGCAGTCCTTCCTACTCCTTACACGAACCCAGTTGCTGATACCGTGCAGCCCGGCTCCTCCAACACCTACCTCCCCATCCACCCGGATGTTGGTTTCAAGGGGTCGGTTGTTGTAAGCTCGGACAAGCAGATTGCAATCATCAGCAACCTGACCATTGCGGCCACCAACCGCGCTCTCGGCACCTACACTGGTGTCGCGTCTGGTGGACCCTCGCTCTTCTTCCCCCTGATCGACAAACGCAATAATGTGTCTGTCTTCAGCATCCAGAATGCGAGCGGTGTGGTTGCTAACTACGTCATCGACTTCGTGCCATTGCCAGGCGGCGGTTTTGCTGATATTGCTGACCTCCCCGGCACTCTCCAGCCAGGTGCTGCTGCCACCTACAACATGGCAGATTACAACGGCGCGAATCCCTGGTTAGGCTCGATCAAGGTCACCGCTTCCACCGGCGCATTAGCTGGTGTTGTAAGTAGTGTGAATATGAATGTGCCAGCATCCCCCACCAATGGCGTTTACAACGGCTTCTCTGCTGGTAGCGCCACCGCCATTCTTCCATTGATCATGGAAAACAATAACGGCAACCGCACTGGTACAAGCTGCCAGAATCTTGGACCTGGACCTGCCACCATCACGATGTCCTACACCCCATCTTCTGGCTTCGGTGCACGAGCAGATGATGTGTTCGTAGATGTTCCTGAGAACGGTATTGCAGTCAAGGTTATGGATTATCTCGGTACAACCAAATGGGTTGGCGGCGCCACTGTGACCGTTAGCGGTTCCGCTACTATCGCCTGTGTTGTGAACCAGACTCGCGTTGTCAAGAAGAACTCCAATATGTACGAAGGTTTCAATCCTGCTGCGACAACCGATACCGTCGTGATGCCCCTGATCATGAGCAAGAACGGGTCGACCACCAAGGCCTTCACCGCCTTCAGCGTTGCCTCTGTAGATGGCACCGACATCAATGTTACCTGCGACTGGAAACCGAGCGAAGGCTTTGCTGATATCGCTGATACCACCAAGAGCGGTGCGGCAGTGCTCGTCTTCAGCCAGCAAGTTGGTTTCAGCGCTGGTGATACCCGCTGGGTTGGTAGCGCCGTTTGTACGGAAACCACTGGCAAATCAATCGTGGCTGTTGTCAACCAAAGCCGCGAAGGTCTGCCAGCTGACTACGTTCGCGATGTTACTTCCGCGTACGACGCTTTCAATCAGTAAGATCTAGTCTCTAAAGAGAACGCCCCAATGACCATTGGGGCGTTCTTTGTTTTGGTTTATAATCACAACCTGGTTCAAAATGATAGAAATTCGGCATGCCACAATAACCGACTCGTCCAATTCCCAATTCGCTTACGACAGTCTATATAGCGAGGGGGGAATTGACCTTTCAGATTCCTATTACTTGTGGCTCCTCGATAAAATAAAACCAACTCCCGGCAAGGTTCTCGTTGACGTGTCTTGTGGCCGGGGAAAGCTTGCTGCTTTCGCCCGGGCGAGGGGTTTGCGTGTAATTGGTCTGGATTTTTCCTTGAGCGCGATCCAGGTTGCTCAACAGGTTGATCCTGAACTTGATTTGTTCATCAGCGATGGCGAGCAAATTGCATTGAAAGCGCAATGCGCCGATTACGTGACTCATATCGGAAATCTTGAGCATTATCAAAACTCTGACTTGGGAGTTCAGGAAGTGGCAAGGCTGCTCAAGCCGGATGGCATCGCAGTGATTCTGCTTCCCAATGGATTCTCAATCGCCGGAAATGTTCAGCATGTTCGCAGGACTGGCGAGGTTTTTGATGATGGCCAGCCGATCCAGCGCTACAACACCCGCCAGGGATGGCAGGATCTTCTCGAGGCAAACGGATTGACAGTCTTCAGGACTATTCGATACGAACACTTTTTCCCTAAAACAAAACGTGATTGGCTCTCGCACCTGAAGCGCCCATCAAGATTGCTGCGTTGGGCATTGGCATGGGCTATACCCTTCAACCTGTCAAATTGCTTCGTCTATTTTTGTAAACGCTCTTCTTTGAACTGAAAATGTCCCCCATCACAGAAAATGTAAAGGCTTTCTACGCGCGCCATGGCAAAATAGTCAAGCTGCTGCTGTATTCTATTTGGGCGGTGTTGTTCGCGTTTTTAGCTTATACCGTCTGGAAATCACGCGATCAACTTCTGCCCTACCTGGCTGAAGCAGATTACTCTCAGTTTATCATTGTCACGCTTATCTACCTGGTTGCTTTGTTCCTGGCCGTCCTCAACTGGGCAGTGATCATGCATGCTTTTGAGGGCGGCATTTCTTTTTGGATGCACGCTAAGATCTACCTTGTCTCCATGGTTTCAAGACGCTTACCCGGGACGATATGGTACGTTGGTGGCAGAATGATCCTCTACAAGAAGTTGGGAGTTCCTTCCATCAAGACAGCCTCAGCCAGCGGCATCGAATTCATCATCAGTTTTATGGCGGATGCCTTGCTTGCCGCGATATTTATCCCATTGGGACTGAATCTGTCGAAAATCTGGCTGATTCCGTTACTGTTGGTTGTTGTGGTTGGTTTGGTCGTTTTACGTCCAAAGACCGTGGAAAAAATCATGATCAAACTCAACTACCCGCTAGCCCAACCCGTTAGCATGAGCCAGGTGTTTGGTTGGTTGCTTTTGCGCATGGCGTTGGTGCTTGCTGGTGGCGTGATGATCTTTTTTACCATTCGGATTTTCACTCCGCTTGGTTTTAATTCGCTCTTATTTGTTCTTGGCGCCAGGGCGCTTTCAGGCGCCGCGGGGATGCTGACCTTCCTCCTTCCCAGCAGCATGGGTGCTTCGGACCTGACGCTGCTGGCGACTTTGTCAACCATCATCCCGACTTCCCTGGCTACCGTGATCGCTCTGTTGGTTCGGATTTACACCACATTATTTGAACTGGTGTTTGGATTGACCTTCTTTATCCTTCTGAACAAATCCCTGCCACTCGTAAACGCGAACGGCGTCAACGCGGAAAACCCGGAAAAAGAGTCAACCGCGCAGGACTCTGAAGAACTTCGGCAGGAAAACTTCGATATCTAGTTAATTGTAAGGGGAAGCAGAATGGTAAACACCGCTTGGTAGCTGCTTACCCGGTCCAGGTATTCCTCGCCAACTTTTCCACCGATTACGTAGATGTAGTCCCCGAGCAAAACATAGGCCGCGTCTGAGATCGGGCTGGTTGATTCCGAATTAATATTGATTATTTGCCACTCTTTTTGAACCGTGTAGTAATGAAACTGATCTATCGCACCGCTGACAGAAGACTTTCCGCCAAAGAGCGCAACCTTGTCGTAGAGTTTAATGGCGGTGTATCCAGATAACTTCTCAGGAAGATCCGCCTCTGCCTTCCACGGGTTTTCCTTATCAAGTTCGATGTAAGGACTGTAGCTTTCATTCGTGTTTAGCTTGCCTT
>DAISYV010000031.1:0-19606 GCA_036825115.1 Anaerolineaceae bacterium
TATCGCCGTCCAGCTCGGTGACTGGAGTGGATACCATCTGCTGGCTCAGTACCGAGTTTTGGATTTGTTGAGAGTCTCGATGAATTACCACTGAGGTGATTGAGCCAGGGATGTTCAACTGCATTGGATAATAGGCTGAAAAGCCGTTTTGACTTTTCTTAAGATGGATTACGTTTCTCAATCCGGCACTGTACATTGCAGAAGCAAGCCGGAAACAAATGAGGTTTCCGGCCTACTAACTGATTTAGCGAAAGCAAAAAAGCGTATTGAGCTCAATTGTTACATTTAAAATATTCTATGCATTGCGCATAGTTACTGCATGTTGCATTGTCGTTTGATTGAGTGTTGGGTCTGTCTTTGTAAACATGGCAACAAGCGGGCTTTAGGAGAGGAAGCCAGCAACGAACCAATTTGAGGTTTCTACTAATTTTTGCGTAGGCCGGATTGCGTTGTTCAATCCGGTTCTGTTTTCTGGTTAGGGATGCCGGATACAAAGGAAATATCCGGCCTACAAACTGATCACAACTTCGGATTACAAGCTTATTTATTGAGCGTTCTCGATCTTCCGATTACAATACATCCACTACATTTAGAAAATGAGGTCTTAATGCTCAGTGTTATTCCCATCGCGGAGGCTTTGAGTCTGGTTCTAAAAAAGTTTGGCAGCAAAAATGGACGTATTGAATCCATCAGTTTGCAGGAATTGCTTGGCCGATGCCTTGCGGAGGATATTATCGCCCAAGAGGACGTGCCGGCTTTTGACCGCTCAACTGTAGATGGTTTCGCTGTAAGAAGCGCGGATTTACGTGGTTGTTCCGATTCGATCCCGGCAATTCTGCAAAAAACTGGTGAGTCGATTATGGGTCAGTCTTACGATATCCCCCTGACACCTGGCAGTTGTGTTTACGTTCCAACCGGCGGCGCCATCCCTCCCGAGGCCGACGCGATGGTCATGGTCGAATTCACAGAAAACTTGGGCGGTGACCAGTTTGCGTTCTATAAACCCGTCGCGCCAGGAGCAAACCTGATCCTGCGAGGTGAAGACTTGCAACAGGGCGAGGCAATCCTCAAAGCCGGCAAAAAGCTCGGAATTGCGGATATCGGCACTCTGGCCGCGCTTGGCAAGACCGAAGTACCAGTTTTCACCCGACCGGTCGTGGGTGTCATCTCCACCGGCGACGAACTAATCGCGCCCGGTGAAAAGCTGAAACCCGGGCAAATTCGGGATGTTAATTCCGATATGTTGAAAGCTGCAGTTGAGCAGCTGAATGGCATCACAATCAGCAAAGGCATAGTGGAAGATCAATACAACGCCCTCAAAGATGCTTGTTCCGAACTACTGGCAGACGTGGATGTGTTGCTTGTGTCAGGCGGCACGTCCGTCGGCGAAAAAGATAATATGCCCAGGATTGTGGCAGAACTTGGTGAAATGCTGGTACATGGATTAGCAGTGAAACCGGGTAAACCGACCATCATCGGTGAAGTTGAAGGTAAACCCATCTTTGGATTACCCGGAAATCCAGTAGCCGCGTTTTTTATTTTTGATTACCTTGTGAAACCGCTTTTATTGGCGAAACAGGGAGGCAAGGTTGCACGTGAACAGGTGGATGCAATACTTACACGGGCGGTGTCATCCAACCATGGCAGGGAAGAGTTCATCCTGGTGCACCTGGATGGAAACGAAGCGGAGCCCGTCCCGAGCAAATCTGGGTTAATCAGTACAGTTTCCCGTGCCAACGCATATTTTATTATTCCCCGGGACCAGGAGGGTTTGCCGAAGGGCACCCTGGTTCACGTTACACGATTGTGAGGTCCAATGGCTTTTACTTACTTGTCGAACTATCCCCTCGAAGAAGCTCGTGAACTGTTTCTGAAAGCACTGATTGATGCTGGGTTGAAGCAGCAAGTGGAGAGCGTTCCCACAAGCGAGGCGAATGGACGCATCACTGCTGAAGCCGTCTATGCCCGCATCTGCGCCCCCCATTACAACGCCTGTGCCATGGATGGCATCGCGCTGGTAGCCAGCCTGACCTATAGTGCCAGTGAAACCCGTCCGGTGACCCTGCCGGAAAACTCCTTTAAGTGGGTCAACACCGGTGATCCTTTGCCTGAAAACTACGACTGCGTGGTGATGGTGGAGGATGTGATCGAAACAGAACAGGGCGTGCTGCTTTTTGGCGCTGCTGTGCCCTGGCAGCATGTGCGTCAGATAGGGGAAGATATTGCCGCCGGCGATATGGTTGTGCCCAGCTTCACCGAGCTCAGCCCCTCTGCGCTCGGCGCGCTTTTGGCTGCTGGCGTGCTGGAAGTGCCGGTGATTCGCAAACCCATTGTGGGCATAATTCCCACTGGTAACGAATTGGTAGCTCCGAGTGCCAACCCCAGATCAGGTGATATTATTGAATTTAATTCGACCATCTTCTCAGGCATGATGCAGGACTGGGGTTGCGAGACCAAAGTCTATCCGGTGGCGAGCGACAAATCGGAGGAAATCATCAGCTCGTTAAAAAATGCCATCGCGGAATGCGACCTGGTGCTGCTCAATGCCGGATCTTCTGCCGGGCAGAAGGACTTTTCGGTCGAAGCAATCCAAAGCGTTGGTACCGTTGTGCTGCATGGTGTGGCAATCAAACCTGGGAAGCCAACCATCCTTGGGCTGACAACGAGAGGTGAGCAGCTCATACCCCTGGTTGGCTTGCCTGGCTATCCCGTTTCGGGCATTTTGGTGCTCGAGCAGTTGATCAAACCGGTGATCGCACTGATGACCGGCCGCCAGGTTGAAAAAAGCGGGTTTGTCGAGGCGACAGTATCCCGCCGTCTGGTTTCATCCCTAAAATACCTCGAGTTTATTCGTGCCAGGCTCGGAAAAGTTGGCGGCAGGATCGTGGCTGTGCCGCTTAACCGAGGGGCTGGCGTTGTCAGTTCTTTCGTCAAAGCGGATGGGATCATTCATGTCCCCCAGAATGTGGAGGGGTATGAGGCTGGTGAGAAGGCGCGGGTGGAGCTGCTGCGCCCGATGAGTGAAATTGAGCAGACGCTGGTGATCACCGGCAGCCACGACCCTCTAATCGATGAAGTCATCGACATCATGCGCCGAACCTGGCCTGATAGCTTTGTGGCTTCTTCGCATGTGGGCAGCATGGGCGGGATCATGGCGGTCAAACGCGGCGAGGCACACCTGGGGGGCGTGCACTTGTTGGATGAAGCCAGCGGTGAGTACAACCGGGCATACGTCCGCAAGTACATTCCTGAAGGAAAAGTAAAGTTAGTGCGCTGTGTGCAGCGAAGCCAGGGGCTGATGGTCGCAAAGGGCAATCCACTCGGAATTCGGGGGATTGAGGATCTGCCCAGGTTGCGTTACGTCAACCGCCAGAAAGGCAGCGGCACGCGCATTTTGCTGGATTACCTCCTGAAGCAATCGTGTTTAAATGTTGAGAGCATCACAGGTTACGAAAGAGAAGAAATTACCCACACAGCAGTAGCTGCGGCGGTTGCATCTGGTACGGCAGACGCTGGCATGGGAATTCTCTCCGCAGCCAGGATCTATGATCTGGATTTCATTCCTATCTGCAAGGAAGAATACGACTTGTTGATCTTAGAATCCGCTTTGTCCATGGAATCTGTACAGCGCCTGATCAGTATCTTACAATCTAACGAATTAGCTGCCCGCCTTGAAAAATTGGGTGGGTATCAGATTGACCAGCCAGGAGAAATAATTCAATGGAACTGAACCACTTGGATGAATATGGGAAGGCCCACATGGTGGACATCAGCGGAAAATCAGTGACCGATCGCGAAGCAGTAGCAACAGGGCGAATCGTCATGCAGGCTGAAACGCTCAAATTGATCGCCGAAGGCAATCTGCCCAAGGGAGATGTTTTTGCGGTTTCGCGGATTGCTGGTATCATGGCAGCCAAACGCACGAGCGACATAATTCCCCTTTGTCACCCGATACCGCTGAGCGCGATCGATATCAGGATCGAGGCGGATGGAGAAAGTGAAATTATTGTCGAAGCGCGTGTTAAAACCACAGGACAGACTGGTGCAGAAATGGAAGCTTTGACAGCGGTGAGTGTTGCCACTTTGGCGATTTACGATATGTGTAAAGCAGTGGACCGGAGCATGGAAATTAAATCGATACGCTTGGAAAGCAAAAGCGGAGGAAAATCTGGTACCTACTTGAGGCAGGAAAAACCCTGATATGCTTGATAATTTTGGACGAGAAATAACCTATCTACGGCTTTCTGTCACAGAGCGCTGCTCTTTGCGCTGCATGTATTGTCGCGCCGATGAAGGCTTATGTCCCAAGCAGGTGGAGCTGAATGCCAAAAATCTGGTTCGGATTGTTGATGCTTGTGCGGACCTTGGCATTAATCGCGTACGCCTAACGGGAGGAGAACCCCTCTTACGGCGGGACATCGTGCAAATTGTTTCGGGAATCCGCGCTAATTCAAAAATCAGGGATATTTCTCTGACGACTAACGCGCAGATGTTGGCAGAATATGCCGCGGGGTTGAAGCAAGCGGGCTTGGATAGGGTTAACATCAGTCTCGACTCCCTTAAGCCGGATGTGTTTCACCGAATGACTGGCGGCGATCTGGAAAAGGTGAAGGCTGGGATAAACGCCTCCATTGAGGCAGGCCTTAACCCCATCAAAATCAACGTGGTGCTTGTACGGGGGTGGAATGATCTCGAAGTGGACGACTTTATCGCTCTGACCAGGGATCACGCTCTGGATGTTCGCTTTATTGAGTACATGCCAATTGGTGAAGGTACCCAAAGCGAGAATCTGCGCGTGGATAATACGAAGATATTACAAGAGCACCCTTCCCTGCAGCCTGTTCCTGCTCGTAACCCTGGTCAGCCTTCAAGGGATTACCAGATCCCGGGGTATATGGGACGGGTCGGATTCATCAGTCCGATTTCACATCAGTTTTGTGCTGACTGTAACCGGATACGCGTCATGAGTGATGGCACGCTCAGGACCTGCCTGGGTCAGGAACAGGAAGTATCTCTGGTACAGGCTTTAGCGGAAGGTGATGGCGCTTTGAAGGAGAAGATCAAAACTGCGGTGTTGACTAAACCAGCAGGACACAATTTCCGAACAGCGCAGTTAAACGCTCGCGGAATGAGCAAAATTGGAGGTTAGGCAGTGGCAAGTGTGAAAGCAGTGAATATCAGTTTGCGGCGCGGAACAATCAAGCAGCAGATGGATCAGGTGGAACTGATCGAAAACTATGGAATCGAGGGGGATGCCCACGCCGGCGACTGGCATCGGCAGGTCAGTTTGTTGGACCAGTCCAGCGTGGATCGGATGCTCGAATTGGGTGCCAAGGGATTAGTGCCGGGAATTTTTGCTGAGAACATCACTACCGAAGGCATGGATTTGTGCCATCTACCCATTGGAACGAGATTGGAAGTCGGTGATGCTATCCTCGAAGTGACCCAAATTGGCAAAGAATGTCATCATCACTGCCAGGTTTACCAGCAGGTTGGCATGTGTGTGATGCCGCTTGAGGGCATTTTTACGCGTGTGATCAAAGGAGGGGTGGTGAAAGCCGGAATTTCAATTTCAGTTCAATCAACCATTCGCGCAGCGGTTGTGACCGTCAGCGACAAAGGCTCCCAAGGGCTTCGCGAGGACCGCAGCGGTCCAGTTTTGGTCGAAACGCTGAAAGGCCATGCTGTGGTCAATCGCACAGTGATCATCCCTGATGAAAGGGATTTGATCTCGCAAACCCTGGCAGACCTGGCAGACACGGGTGAAATTGACCTGATACTTACAACCGGCGGGACTGGATTTGCACCGCGGGATGTGACCCCTGAAGCGACGCTTGCGATTGTGGATCGGCAGGTTCCCGGTATCCCGGAAGCCATGCGGGCAGCGAGCCTAAAAATTACCAACAGAGCAATGTTGTCGCGAGCTGCGGCTGGGACTCGCGGTCGGACTCTGATTATCAATCTTCCCGGCAGTCCGAAGGCTGCGAAGGAGTGCCTTGAGGTATTCTTGCCCGTCCTGGACCATGCAGTTGAGACTCTTCGCGGTGAAGCTTACGAATGCGCACGAAAAGATGAATCTTCCACAAATACTCAATAATTGAGGTAAAATACTTGCGCACGACCTTCTGAAAGGAGGGTCAGATGCAAAAAACCGGAGAATACTCCGAAAAAACACTCTATGGGAGAAGAAATGAAACGTCTTGCTTTAGTAATTGTCTGTGTGGGTCTTTTGTTCTCGGCTGCGGCTTGTATCATGGAAACTGAAAATAAGGTTATCCAAATGTCCACCACTACATCCGTTAATGACTCGGGTCTGATGGCTTACCTGCAGCCCGTGTTTGAGAAGGACTCGGGATACACACTCGAGATCACCTCTGCCGGTACTGGTGCCGCAATCGAAAAGGGTCGTACGGGAGATGCGGATATCCTGCTGGTGCACTCTAAGTCGCAGGAAGAGGCTTTTACTGGTGAAGGTTTTGAGGAAACCCGCATTCCCTTCATGTACAACTTCTTCGTGATCGTTGGCCCTGCTGATGACCCCGCCGGTGTTGCTGACAAAGCAACCGCTGCTGAAGCATTCCAGGCTATCCTGGATTCTGGTTCTGTCTTTATTTCCCGCGGTGACAATAGTGGCACGCACAGCAAAGAAAAAGCGATTTGGGCTTCGATCAATGTCGATCCAACAGGGCAGGCCTGGTACGAGAGCACCGGTTCCGGTATGGGCGCCACTCTGACCGTGGCGGACGAGAAGCAGGCTTACACCATTTCAGATAAAGCCACATTCCTCGCTCACGAGAACACGCTCTCGCTCCTGCTGGAAGAGACTGATGACATGAAGAATACTTACTCGGTCATCGCCATCTCCACCAAGCGCTTCGCGGACAGCAACGCCGCTGGCGCGCAAGCCTTCATCGATTGGCTGAAGACTGAAACAGCCCGCAAAATGATTGCTGAATTTGGCGTGGCTGAATACGGCGAACCGCTCTTCTTCAACCTGGATTAAGACTAAAGAACAAGTCTATTGATTAAACAGGTTCTTGAATTACTGTTCGGTGCAGATCCAGAGTTACGCCAGATCATCGGCGTAACTCTGCGTATGTCTGTGCTGAGCACACTGATTTCGGCACTGATCGGCATTCCCTGGGGGGTGGCGATGGGAGCGAATCAGTTTAAGGGCAAAGCAGTCCTTTCAAGAATAACCAATACGCTGATGGGATTGCCGCCGGTGGTGGCAGGTTTGATCGTCTTTTTGATATTATCCCGCAGCGGACCGCTGGGAAAGCTCAGCCTGCTCTATTCCGTCCCGGCAATGGTGATCGCGCAGGTGGTTTTGATCTCGCCGATCATCGCGGGGATGACCTCCAATATTGTCGGTCTGAGGGCACCTTTAATTAACGAAACCTGCGCAGGAATTGGTATTTTCGGTTGGAAGCGCCTTTGGCTGACAATCAAGGAGTGTCGGATTCCCTTTGTGACCTCGGTGTTGGCTGGTTTCGGGCGGTCCATCGCGGAAGTTGGGGCAGTCCAGATGGTAGGCGGCAATATCCAGTTCAAAACCCGGGTCATGACCACGGCAATCATGATGCACACGAACATGGGGCGCTTTGAACTGGCAGTCGCTTTGGGCGTGGTGCTGTTGATCATCTCCTTCATCATCAACAGCCTGGTGCACAGAATACAGGAGCAGACTCTGCGTGATCGTACTGCGTGATGTGGTTCAGCAATTTGGCGGCAGGATTGTGCTGGAAATCCCTGCGCTGCAATTTTTGCCTGGCAGGCGCTATGGTTTGATCGGCGAAAACGGTAGCGGGAAGACGACCCTGATCCGCATGCTTGCCGGCACTGGCAAGCCAACTTCCGGAACTATTGAGGGTCTTGAAGGCAAAGAAGTGGGCTATCTTCCCCAGTCACCCTATGCATTTTCCTTCTCGGTCTTACAAAACGTTGAGTTGGCATTAAATGGGCATGGCGACGCAAAAGAAATCGCCCAAAAAGCGCTGATTGCAGTGGGGATGGAGAGCCTGATGAACGCCAGGGGGGATCGGCTTTCTGGCGGAGAGGCGCAACGCATGGCGCTGGCCAGGGTGCTGGTGCGTTCTTATGATGTGCTGCTGTTGGATGAGCCGACCTCTTCAACAGACGTGCGCAGTATGGACCAGATTGAAACGACGCTTAAGGAATACGTGCAAAAGACCCAATGCACCCTGATATTCTCCACTCATTCCCCTGCCCAGGCACTTCGATTGGCGGATGAGGTTTTGTATCTTGAAAAAGGCAGATTGGTGGAGCAGGGTCCGGCGGCAACACTCTTCCATTCCCCTCAGGATGAGCGAACCAAAGCGTTCCTCAAGCATTGGAGCTTGAACTCCTGATCGTTTCTTTTTCTTTCTCCAAAATAGCTTCATCAAGGGTAGAATCGTTGCAGTTTCTACTATACCAGTTCGTGGAGAACCCAAAAAATGACCAAACAAACCACCCCCAAAGACGACGCACCGCTCAGGCTGTTCAAATCTGACTTCCTCGAGTGGTTTACCCACATCAGTCCGGTGGTGGTGCTGGTGGTGTTCCTGCCGATCATTGGATTCTTCCTGTGGCGTTCTGCCCGGGCGAACCAGGGGCTTGGATGGTGGCACGTGTTGATCTCGTTTGCGATTGGGCTTTTGGTCTGGCCGCTGGTGGAGTACCTGCTGCACCGCTTTGTTTTCCACTTTTCACCCAAAAATCCTTCCGATCAAATGAAGCGCATGCTCTTTTTGATGCACGGGGTGCATCATGCCCAGCCGCGGGAGAAGTCCAGGTTAGTGATGCCGCCAGTTGTCAGCCTTCCGCTAGCAGCCATCTTCTATGGGCTGTTCCTGGTCTTTGTTGGCAGCCTACTTAATTTGCCAAATTATGTCGATGGCATCTTTGCTGGTTTTCTGCTTGGGTATGTGATCTACGACATGACCCACTATGCCCTGCACCACTTCAGCTTCAAAGGTGACTATTTCATGAAACTCCGCCGCCACCACATGGCGCATCATTTCAAAACCCACAATCAGCGCTTCGGCGTCTCGACGTGGATTTGGGACGACATCTTCAAGACTAACGCTTAACACTCATTCATCACAAGATATTTTTCAGAGGCGCTTTGCCCTAACCCCCGTCATCGCGAGCGAAGCGCGGCGATCTGCCTTTACATCTTTTTACAAACAAATAATGCAGACTGCCACGCCCCTTACACTCTCGGCTTTCGGTTTTTCCGACATAATCGGGGCTTGCAGTGACAGGCCACCAAGTCGTCGCGAGTAATTTGTAGCAATTTGCCCTTGCAAAAACTAAACTCTAAACCAAATGCAGTGTCTCAACTGCGTGGTCGAAGATCGGCTTTACGTTCGCGTATTTTTCATGTTCGCAAGCTATCGAAAGACGAATGACAGAGCCGTTATCCTCCACGAAAGCCATATCGAGGACCAATGGTGCCTGGGTGCCATCCACCAGGCGTTTTTTACAGCGCCATGCGATCCCCACCTGGGTCGGCGGTATGTCCTCATCCATAAATAGCGGACTGGCAAATTTGAACGCCTCTTTGCAGGCTTCTTCAGCGGTTGCTTTGTTTTTCTCTGGGGCGATTATTATCCCAAACAACTCGTCTTCCAGGGAAATCAGTATTTCAACAGAATGAACTTTATCGCCTCGATTAAATTCAATTTTACGGCTGTTTTTTGGGACCTCAAATTGATGGGATCCGTAAGTATAGGTTGCGTGATCAAGCATAGTAGACATCTCTTGCCTCGATTAATCTTTTAATGTCGCACTGAATTTGGCCGGTGCCATCAACCCACACGTCGACTCTATGACCAGGAAAAAGTTCATTGTATTGTGTTTCGTAAATGTTTTCGTAACCCTGAATATTTACGATAAATTTAACTTCTCCCGGGCTGTAAACATCATCGTCATTGACGAATGCTTCACCTAATTGCATACCACGGTCGACTTCATAGCCGCGATTGTGGGCTCTTATTTCACTTTCGGCGCGTTTCTGCATGGCTTCATTCAACATTTTCTCAGCGGTATCAAAATCACCATTGTTCAGGTTCCTCTGGATCCCGGTATAGACATCGTCATTAGGCATCAATCCCATTTTTTTGTCAATTTCATGCTGAATCTCATGTGCCAGGGTTCCGGAAATACTATCTGGAGACCTGCTTGCCCTATCCATAAGATCCTGGTCGATCACAACAGATCTTCCATAAGACGTTCCTCGCGCACCATCCAAATCTTTAATTGATATTTTTACTGCGTAGTCGCCATCGCCTATTATCTTTCCACTTGGGAGGACGAATTTGATTCCATGTTTTTTTGCTAATTCGATCAATTCTTTTCCCGATTCGGTCGACATCATTTGCTCCCAGGCTTCATCGATCGTGTATTGTTGCTTTTTCTGTTCTGCATGGCGTTTTAGCCATCCCCAAACCCCGGATAACGCTGACCCTACACTTACATCACCGATTGAAACTTTCAGGCGGTTTCCCCCGTCGCTGTCAGCCTGAATCCATTGGTTTTGTTCAGTAGACAGCTGATCTGCCATGTACTGCAGATCTGACAACCCGCTGAGGGTAGTTTGTTTCCAACTTTGAAAATTGTCAACAAAGTGATCGCGATCGGAGCCGATCCAATCCATGTTGGATGCTTGGACAGCCGCATTATTTACTCGTTCATTGATGGTTTGTTGAATTTGACGAATTCGTGTGATGATCCGGGTTACTTCTTCCAGATCCATATGAATGATTGCGCTCATAATTTTTCCTCCCAGCAGCAATTATAAGTTATATGTTGATTTTGTAGTGACCTTTTATTTGCCAATATACCCACTAATTATTGGTTTTATAAAGGGATTTGATAATTCCACAATAAACAAGAGGGAATCAGGAAGTAGTTCTTGGAGACCTTCGGTCAGATGCCGTGCTCGGTGTGGACACCGGCACGATCGAATCTGTCATCGCGAGTGAAGCAGCCTGTGCCCGCAAAACTGGGTATGGCAATCTGCCTTTGACATTCCTCATTTGAAGACCTGCGGTCATATCACTCGCTGGTCAGGAGACCTTGCGAGAACTAGATAGAGCCGGGTTGAAACGCGCAACCCGGCCTACAAAAGACTTTCGTCATCGCGAGCGAAGCGTGGCGATCTGCCTTTAACTATTATCTGCTGGAGACCTTCGGTCAGATGCCGTGCTCGGTGTGGACACCGGCACGATCAGGGAATTAAAGTGCCCCCGGCGTGATTCGAACACGCAACCGACTGATTCGAAGTCAGGTACTCTATCCATTGAGCTACGGGGGCGAGCGAGGACATTATACCGCATGCTTGTGGATTTAATTCAAAGAATGCTTATTCCAAATTGTAATAGTTGTAAATCGCGCCGGAAATATTGGCAAAAAGCAGGTTTGCCCGGTCGAAAATCACCTGCACCGGGTGATGGATGAACACGGAAAGGACGTAATTCCCGCCAGGGGTGTAGATGATGGCACAGTCTGCCATGGTGTGCACGTAGCCATCCTGCACCTCGTTCGCCCAGCCGTGTTTGTGCGCCACCTGCGTCCCTGCGGGCACGCCGGCCTCAAATAGCACGCCGATTTTGTTGCGCGAGAGGTAGGTGATCATCATCTGGCATTCCTGCTGAGTGATGGCGCCATCAAAAGCCACCGGGATCGAACCGCCGTAGTTCGTGGCGCAGTAGTAGATGTCCTCAAGCAGCAGGCCCATATCCAGCGGGGTGGTTTGCCCATAGCGGTCAGGGTCGGTGTCGTAATCCGTACGCTGGTTGGCGGAGGTGGAAAAATCCTTAAGGAGCGGCGAGCCAAGCCCAAAGAAACCTCCCCAGAAGGTATTTTCCAGCCCCAGCGTCTGGGCATCGTCGGTGATGCGCAAGGGGGCGAGATTGGGTTCGATGACCTTCTTCGCGACCGAGTCGGTCGATTCATTGCTCGACATCTCCACCATCGCCTCAATCTCCGCCAAAATTTGGGGGTCGTAGGGGGCTTCGAGGTTCTTGAAAAGCGTGATCAGGGTAGGGATCTTGATTGTGCTCCAGGCGGAGTAAGCGATGTTGACCGGGTAGTCCGTGTCGCCGACCTTGCTGTGGGCAAAATGCAGCACGAAACCGCTCTGCAGGTCTTTATAGTAGAGTTCGACCACACCGTCGAAAGCGGACTGGTCGATGATGTCAGTCAGCATGTACTGAAGGATCTCGAAGGAGGGTTTGGCGGGGTTGGTCCGCAGCACTTCCAGCCTGGCGGTACGGCGGGAGTTGGAGGAAAGCGCGTTGATGATGCGGTCAACCGAGGTGTCGTAGTCCAGTTCGGTGCCGGCAAGACCTGTGGAAAAGCCGCTTTCGCCCGGGATCGGCATGGGTGGCGTGGAATTCTGGTCGTAGCGCACGGAAATCTCGGTCTCGAGGTAGTTGCGCATGCGGGCTTCATCGAATTTGGCTTGCAATGGGATGTTCAGGCTGGTTATCGGCTGGTTCCAGATGTACTTCCAGAAACCGGTCCAGAAGGGTTCACCGGTCCGTTGTTTGTCAGCCGCGGCAAGCATGTTGTTGACCTGCAGTTCAAAACCAATGGTGGCAGGGCGCACCTGGATACGCGCGGACTGGTATTGTAGTTCGATGGGGGACATATAGGCTTGCACGAGCCGCTCGGAAGCTGTTTCGAAGGTGAGCCCGCCAATGGGAATATTGGCGACCGTCAGCCCGGTGGGGAAGGTGGCCCGGATGCGCCCATAGCGGACAAGCTGCAGGATAAGCAGGAAGCCTGCCATGAGGATCAGTCCCAATGCAGCCCATCGGATGATAGAAGTTTTTCTGCGCATGGGTGAATTATAGCCAAATTTGGAAAAAGGCTTGAACAAGTCCTATCGTAGATATCGCAATCATTTGATTAGTGCTACTTTCGAGGTCGAGGCGGGTAGGGTGGGTTGACGTCAGCAAATTCTTACCAAAAACCATCTACTTGTAGTCAACCCACCAACACATAAACCTCATATTCAATCGGTGGGTTGGCTTTTAATGGCTCTTCAGATTCCAACACTTTTTTACGCCAACCCACCCTACCGGCCAAAAGATTAAGCGCCTAACTTTTAGGAAATTTTCCTCACGGGCAGCATCTCGATATACCCCCGCCAGCCTTCCGGCGCGAGCTGCATACGTGGGGCTAGTTCCGGCGCCCACTCGTAACCATAAACCTCCGGGTTGAAACGCTTGATCTGCTCCATGCACATCCCGACGGCTTCCTCATAGATCTCATCGTCGTATGGCTCGCCCTGGAAGACCATCATCTGGCAGGCGGGCAGCTCCATGACCTCAAAATTCTCAGGAATTTCAGCGTTGAAATCCTCCGCCACCTCAACGCCATGCGCATAGACGCCCGACCCGGCCGGGCGCATGTTCTCCGGCAGCCAGACGCCCACCGGCTCGTACAAGGCTTCCTTGATCTCAGTCAAGACGTCCCAAGCTGCTGAAGCGTTATTCTCGCCGCAGCCGATCTCAGTGGCATAAGCCATGTAATCGCCGGCTGCCTTACTGCGCCACAGAATTAGCTTGCGAGCAGGTCGGTCGACAATTTGGGTAAAAATTACAGATGTTTCTTTCATGTTCCATTCCTCCAGATTGGTGTTTGCTCGATCGAGATAGCTGGTTGGGATCAGCCATCCTTCCGGTGTAGGGCGGGTGGCATACTTTTTTGGGGAGATGCCAAACCCGTTGGTGAAGGCGCGCGTGAAGCCTTCGTGCGTATCGAAGACGAATTCCAGCGCCACGTCAAGCACTTTTTGCTTTCCCGAACGCAGGCTGCGGGCGGAAGCGGTGAGCCTTTGCTGCCGAATGAACTCGAATGGGGAAACTCCGGTTTGAGCCTTGAAAACTCGGGCTGCGTGGAACTGCGAGTAACCCGCGGCTTTGGCCACATCGCTGGCGGTGATTGGCTGGTGCAGATGGTCGGAGATGAACTTTTTCATCCGTTCCACCGCCGCTGATTTTTCGCTTTTGCTTGCTTGCATCCCTTTTTCGCCTTTCTGGAGGAGATTATAAGGACGATTCTAAAGGATTTCTTGACCTGTAATGCGGAGTTAAGACGTGTTTGAGGGCTGCTTATTAATTTGACAATCTCAACTAAAGGTGACCCTCTTCAGCTTCCTGTCCGTTGCATGGCAGGAGCCAGCTTTACCTCCGGCAAGCATGCAGCCCCCAGGGAAAGTCCAGGTTGGGCATAAAAAGGCATGTCATTAGTAAACAGACACATAATCAGTTGTAGGGAGAAGGTATAATAGCAAGCGATTGCCAAACAAATTACCCGGAAATATGTTCCGGAGTGACAAGGAGAGGTAAGCATGAAAGTAATATTGACCGGTTCGATCGCCTTTGATTATTTAATGCAGTTTCCGGGCTTGTTCAAGGACTGCCTGATTGCCGAACACCTGGATAAGGTGTCGCTGTCGTTTTTGGTACACGATATGATCAAGCAGGACGGAGGGATAGGTCCCAATATTGCCTACACGCTGGCGATGCTGGGTGGTAATGCTTACCTGTTCTCCACAGCCGGACAGGATTTTGGCGACTATGCACGTCGCTTGGAGCAGATGGGGGTAGATACCAGCGGTGTGAAGATCATCCCCGAAAAATTTACGGCTTCGTTTTTTGCCACGACCGACCGTTCGAACGCGCAGATCTCCACCTTTTACACCGGCGCGATGGCGGACTCGGCGGATCTTCCTTTGGCTGAAGCAAAATATGAGCCGGATGACTTTGTGATGGTCTCGGCGACAGATCCGCGGACGATGCGGCGCTACATCCGCGAAGCACAGGAACTGGGGCTCAGGATGCTCTTTGATCCGGGTCAGCAGATCATCAGCCTGGACGCTGATGGACTGCGGGATGGGGTGGAGCATGCCCACGGCATTTTCATCAATGAATACGAGTTTGAGCTTCTGCAGAAGCAAACGGGCTTGAGTGCAGAAGAGCTCTTAGCCAAACCGGCGTTTACAGTGGTAACATTAGCCGAGCACGGCGCGCGCGTCGTGGCAGAAGGGGTGGACTGCGTTGTGCCAGCGATCGGTGGGATTGTGGTAAAGGATCCGACCGGAGTGGGAGATGCCTTCAGGGGCGGCTTCCTGCGCGGCTATATGGCTGGATTGCCGCTGAAGGTCTGCGTTGAGGTCGGCAATACCGCTGCGGCATACTGCATCCAGGAGGCAGGACCGCAGTGTCATAAATACACCTGGGACGAATTTGTCGCTTTTTACCGCAAGCACTTCAATGATGAAGGCTTGCTGGATAAGATTGAGAAAAAGAATTATTGGAGAGGCAATGGAGAATTACAACATTAGAGATTTAAACCTGGCAGAAGGCGGACGCCGCCGGATGGATTGGGCGTCACGCGAGATGCCTGTGCTGGCGATTTTGGAAGAACGCTTCCGCCGCGAACGACCCTTTGAGGGCATTCGCATGTCGTGCTGTATGCACGTGACGACTGAGACCGCGAACCTGATGCGGACGATGCAGGCTGGCGGCGCAGATATCGTGCTGACAGCTTCGAACCCGCTTTCAACGCAGGATGATGTGGCTGCTGCATTGGTGTCACAGTACGAGATCCCCGTTTATGCGATCAAGGGTGAGGACGACAAGACTTACTATAAAAACCTGCGTGCGGCACTCGACCACGCACCGCACATCACCATGGATGATGGCGCGGATTTGGTCAGCACGATCCACAAAGAACGTCGCGATCTGATCCCCGGCATCATTGGCGGCACGGAAGAAACCACCACCGGGGTGATCCGGCTGCGCGCAATGGCGGCAGACAAGATGCTGGAATTCCCGGTGATGGCAGTCAATGACGCCATGACCAAGCATTTCTTTGATAATCGCTATGGTACCGGGCAGTCCACGATCGACGGCATCCTGCGGGCAACAAACGTGCTCCTGGCTGGCAAGGTATTCGTGGTGGCTGGTTACGGCTGGTGCGGACGCGGTCTGGCGATGCGCGCGAGGGGTATGGGCGCAAACGTTATTGTGACTGAAGTGGATCCAATGGTGGCACTGGAAGCCGTGATGGACGGGTTCAGAGTGATGCCGATGGCGGAAGCCGCTCCAATTGGCGATATTTTCATCACGCTGACAGGCGATCTCAACGTGGTTGACAAGCACCACTTTGAGGTGATGAAAGACGGCGCTTTGATTGGCAACTCCGGTCATTTCAACGTTGAAATCAACATTCCTGCCCTCCAAGAAATGGCAGTATCCAAACGTCAGGTAAGACCGTTCGTGGAGAGCTATCAGCTCAAGGATGGAAGGGTTATCAGCATTCTTGGCGAAGGCCGGTTGATCAATTTGGCTGCGGCTGAGGGTCACCCGGCGTCCGTGATGGATATGTCCTTTGCGAACCAGGCGCTCGGTGCAGAATATATGATCAAAAATGCCGAAAAACTTGAGAAGAAGGTTTACGACGTACCGGAAGAGATCGACCGCGAAATCGCCCGCCTGAAGCTGATTGCTATGGGTGTCAAGATTGACAAGCTGACTGACGAACAGGTGAAATACCTCGGTTCCTGGGAAGAGGGAACGTAGGTCTTTAGGTTTTGATGGTAGAAGGAGTCAGTGAAAGCTGGCTCCTTTTTTTTTGCCGGAGGATGTTGATGGTGGGTTGGCTACTTCGAGTTTAAGGTAGATCAAGGTATCTTGACGCCAACACACCCTACCCGAGCTAATATGCAGGCAGAGGCAAAAATCACAAGTCATCGCGAGGGAGCAAAGCGACCGTGGCGATCTGCAGTCTTGGGTATTTCATTATCATTAGTGAGATGACCGGCAGGGGCGAAGCATTTTTGAAGGATGGCTTTGAAATTGCAATCCGTTTCCGATAAATTGCTTTGCCCCTACGTCTGAATTCAAGGGGAATAGAAGAGAGAAAGAGAGATCGCCACGCTACGCTCGCGATGACAGATTTTTTAAGAAGGTTTTGTGTCAAGGATCGGTGAAAAACACAAAACCTTCTTACATTGATATCAATCAATACTCGTTACTGTTCTCTTCTTCATCTCCGCCGCCAGAGATGTCAAAGGTGCCGGTGAGCACCTCGCTGTTGGCAAGGGCACGGACCGAACTCTCGATCTCTTTCATGATATCCGGGTTCTGGACAAGGTAATTCTTGGACGCTTCACGGCCTTGCCCGAGGCGCTGATCTTTGTATGAATAGAAGGACCCACGTTTATCAATAACCTCAAGGGACGTAGCGAGGTCGAGGATATCGCCTGATTTGGAGATACCTTCGTTGTACATGATGTCGAATTCAGCTGAACGGAAGGGGGCGGAAACTTTGTTTTTCACCACGCGCACACGCACGCGGTTACCGACGATCTCAGCACCAACTTTGATGGACTGCACCCGGCGCACATCCAGGCGGACGGAAGCATAAAATTTTAACGCCATTCCGCCGGTGGTAGTTTCGGGGTTGCCGAACATCACGCCAATTTTTTGGCGCAACTGGTTGGTGAAGACCACAGCGGTTTTGGTCTGGTTAATAGCGCCAGAAAGTTTGCGCAGTGCCTGGGACATCAAGCGCGCCTGGACGCCCATGGTGGGATCGCCCATGTCACCTTCGATTTCCGAGCGGGGCACAAGCGCAGCGACGGAGTCGATAACCACGAGGTCCACCGCGCCAGAGCGTACCAGCGTCTCGGCGATTTCAAGCGCTTGTTCGCCGGTGTCTGGTTGGGAGATGAGCAGCTCATCGACCTTGACGCCGCATCTGGCAGCGTAGACAGGGTCGAGAGCGTGTTCCATATCGATAAAAGCCGCGGTTCCGCCACGCGCCTGGCACTCGGCAACGATGTGCTGGCAAAGCGTGGTCTTACCGGAAGATTCCGGACCGTAGATCTCAGTGATGCGGGCTTTGGGGATGCCCCCAACGCCCAGTGCCATATCGAGCGAAAGGGAGCCAGTGGGGATGGCTTCTACTTGCATTTGATGCGCTTCGCCGAGGCGCATAATGCTGCCCTCGCCGTATTTCTTGACAATGTCGTGTAAGGCGCGGTCGAGCACGACCTTTTTGGCTTCTTCCATGTTTTGGTCAGAAGCGGGTTGATTATTTGTTGTTGATGCTTTTCGGGCAGCCATGGTTTCTCCCAGATCTAATTGTTTGGATGATATAAATATAGCACACTTGTTCGAGACGTCAAGGTTTGATCCTGCGACATTCCATGTAGAAACGTTTGTCTTTGGCGTGGTTCATCGAAAATGTTTTCCTCGGCAAGGCGCCGTCGACGATGACCGTCCGGAAGAACGAGTTCTTGCCGATGGGAGGCAGAAAGAAACCAATATTGCCGGGCTTGCGACTCAGTTCATCGACCGTGTCATCCCCGTGGACATAATCAATTTTTGTGTCGGGATGGCTCTTGAGGTAGAGGTCAAGGAACTGCTGCAGGCTGCCGGCTGCCAGATTGTGAATCGGGTGGTCAACTTCGCAAAGGATGTAAGAATCGGGTTGGATCATGCCAAAGCGCTGGGTGGTGGGCGTGGACTTGGCAACTTCCGCAATTAAGGTTTGCATATCAGCAATGGAGTGAAGTGTGAGCTTTTCGCCAAAAAATAGTCGTAGAGTTGTCTCGAAATCTTCACCCGGGTTGAAAAGTACGCGGTGAATGGGCTCGAATTTGAGGGATGGATCATGTAAGTTAACCAGTTCGACGAGTGCATAACGTGACGGATGGTCTGGGCTGACGTGGGGTTTGAGTTCCTCCCAGATCGCTTTGGCTGTGGCAAGAGAGTGATTTCCATCACCCATGGCAAAGAGCAAGGGGGATTCCGGGTCTGGTAAGTCATATTTTTGAGCGTAGGTTGCGGGTTCAATCAGAGAAGCCAAACCCTCGACGACACTGTCGATTAAGGCTGGATCTTCTATCAGGCGACCCGCGATATGCCCGCTGCCAGCCATCAGGTCAAAGTCGTAAGCAAGCGGGAGTTCATCTTTTTGTGGAAAAATCTCAGAAAGTACGACACCTTCCGGATCATCGTAAAGGACCAGGATGTGCGGCGATTCGAGCAGCGCGTCCCGGCGGACTTCCATGCGGGGCGGAAGGCGGTCGAGAATGGTGCCTTCTGTGGCGCGGATGAGGGTTTGGGAGCCCTTGTTGTAATCGTAACATTCCAGATCGAGCGCGACCACAAGCCCCGACTGAACTTTTACCCCGACCTGGCGTTCAACGAAGACAAAACCTTTGCGGGATTCCAGGATTCCGTTTTCAAGGTAGTCCTGCATGGCTTGCTGGCTCTTACGGATGCGATCCTTTACGTCCGGGCTGTGGAGCCAGGCTTCAGGCAGGATCAGATGGAAGGTTGAAGTGGCGTCTCCCACGGTTTCGGCGACCTTCTCCCAATATTCCGGTTGCGAGGTGAATTGATCGCAGGCAATAACCGCCCACTTATGAAGATCTATTCCCGGAACCGGCAGGAGAACTTCAGGCACATGGACACCAATTTTCTCTGCAATTGACATGAATAAGGTCCTTTTCTATAGGTGAGTTGTCCCTATTGTATCAAAACAAAAAAGAAACGGCAGAAAATAAACAGAG
>DAISYV010000032.1:0-4720 GCA_036825115.1 Anaerolineaceae bacterium
TTCAACCTGACATAACAAACCAAGGCATGCACCATTTTTTGATTTAGCGTCCATTTGCGTAATTCATTGCAGTAAAAGCGTTGTTAAATTGCGCTTGTCTACAACTCGCCTTTTTATGTTTTCTTGAAAAAGATTCCTCGTAGGTCAGGTTCCGCTTTTGAACCTGACATAACAAATCCCAGCATGCGACATTTTTTGATATGGCGTCTATCCATGTAGGTCTGGTTGCGATCTTGCCCCGCGTCTTTGTGCGGGGTCCAACTTGACATAACACTCGCCTGCCTAAACAGGTCCATTCTTATTCACCCATAACATCTTTATTCTCCGTACGAATACATGCCCTTATGGAAATCTTTTGGATCAATTACTGGTGAGACGTGTTCGTCTTTACCGTAATAACTCCAATAACTGGACCACTGCCAATTAAAGTTGTCAGAATAGCCATGTTTGATCGGGTTGTAGTGAATGTAGTCAAAACAATGTTGGAAGTCATCCTGATCCTTGATTGTGTGTTCCCAAAACTGCCCCTGCCAGACATCAATGTTTGGTTTTTCCAATATTTTACGGATTGAGGTTGTGGTCTTTCTCTTGATCTCTTTGATTCTTGAGGAGAAATCGTGGTCGCTTTCAGCCAGGGTAATCAGGAGATGAATATGATCAGGCAGGATGCAATAAGCGATTAAATTAAAATGGTGATAAATTTGAACTGTGTATAGGGAAGAGAAAAACGCTTCGACACACATTTTGTCTTCGAAAAATCTGGTTCTTTTTGATGTCACCAGGGTAAAGAAATAGGTGCCACCGGCGATGTAATTGCGGATGAAATTCGGCATAATGGAAGTGTAATTTGGCAGGATGAAAAGCGCAAATGAATCAATAAAAATTGGTTAAATAATGATTAGTTCAGGTCAGTCATTTTTTAATGTCAGGTTTTACCCCATTCGCTTTGCTCAGGGGCAGGCAGCGGGACCTGACCTACGCAGACTATTCATTCAGACAAATGGAAGAGAAATATTCTTGAGCAAGCGTTTTTGATGTCAGGTCCAACGGCGGGACCTGACCTACGCAGACTATTCATTCAGACAAATGGAAGAGAAATATTCTTGAGCAAGCGTTTTTGATGTCAGGTCCAACGGCGGGACCTGACCTACTCCAATTATTTGTTCCGACAACCAGAAAAAATGCCCGTGGGCAGGCGATTGTGATGTCAGGTTCAAATGCGGAATCTGACCTACCTCAAACATTCATTCCGAAAAATACTTACTCGTGAGCAGGCGTTCGTGATGTCAGGTTCAAATGCGGAACCTGACCTACGTCACATATTCATTCCTACAAACACTTACTCGTGAGCAAGCGTTTTTGATGTCAGGTCCAACGGCGTGACCTGACCTACATTGATGGTAGAAACAACTGCAAGCTACGTTTTTGTTGTCCTTGCCTGCCTGGCGAGGAAGAGCGTGATCGAACCCGCGACCGCGGCATTGAGCGAGTCGAGCTTGCCGTACTGGGGCAGGCTCAGCAGATCATCGCATTTTTTGCGCACCAGGTCGCGCAGACCTTCCCCCTCATTCCCAACCACCAGCGCCACACCCCCAGTCAACCGCAATTGGTGCACTGGCCGCGCTTTTGGGGATGCATCAAGCCCGTACACCCAAACATCCTTGAGCTCTTTTATGCGATCAATCGCCTGAGCAAGATTGTATTGCGCTATGAGAAGGTGTTCCGAGCCGCCGGAAGAGGCATGCACCACTGTCGGCGTGATCTGGGCTGCCTGGGAGGAAGGAATAACCACGCCATGCACGCCCATCAGTTCCGCGGTCCTCAAGAGCGAGCCAAGGTTTTGCGGGTCCTGGATCAGGTCCAAAAGCAGGAAGAAAGGCGCTTCACCGCTGGCCTTGGCGTTCGCAAAGAGGTCCTCAAGCGCGGCGTAGGGATACTCGCTGGCCTCCAGCGCGATGCCCTGGTTGTGCTTGTCAATCACGTCGAGTTGCTGCCGCTGGGCTTCCAACACCTGCAAATTACGTTCCTTCGCCATTTTGAGGATTTCCGGCAGATGACCGTCCAGCTTTATTCCCTGCAGCAACAACAGGCGGAAAACATGCCGGCGTTTGGCGCGCAGTGCCTCATAGACCGGGTTACGCCCGGTGATCCATTCTTTCACCCTTGCTCCCAGCTCCAGGAGGTGCCGTCTTTGCTATCTTCCAGGATCACGCCAAGCGCTTTGAGCTCATCGCGCAGTTTGTCGGAAAGCGCCCAGTTCTTCTCTGCGCGCAGGTCGCGCCGCAAGCTGACCAGCAGGTCGATGAAGGGGTCGGCGGCATTCGCGCTGCCGGATTGCTCCTCGAGTTGCAGCCCGAGAACGCCGGTCAACTCGTTGAAAACCTCGAGTGCGGGCAGAAGCTGTGCCTCTCTGGCACCGTCGCTGCGCGCCTGGTTGAGATTGCGCACCAGTTCAAAGATCGCTGCCAATGCGGCGGAGGTGTTGAAGTCGTCATCCATGCTCTCTCTAAAAGCATTTCGAGCCTGCCCGGCGGCTTGCGTCAATGAGCTTGCCTTGTCTTCCGGCAGACCAGCTGCGCCTGGCAAGGCAGGCTTCTTGGCGTTCAGCAAGCGGCGGTGAGCCTGCTCAGTTTGCTCGATAACATCTTCGCTATAGGTGAGCGGGCTGCGGTAGGAGCCATTCAGCACCCACAAGCGCATAACATCACCGGGATGTTCGCTAAGGAATTGGTCGATCGTGATCATGTTGCCAAGCGATTTGGACATCTTCTCGGCTTTCAAACCGAGCATGCCGTTGTGCATCCAATACGTGGCGAAAGTTTTATGGGTAAGTGCTTCGGTTTGCGCGATTTCGTTTTCGTGGTGGGGGAAGATCAAATCGTTCCCACCGCCATGGATATCGATTTGTTCGCCCAGGTGCGCCATGTTCATCGCCGAGCATTCAATATGCCAGCCGGGGCGTCCTTTACCCCAGGGGCTATCCCAGGCGGGCTCGCCGGGTTTGGCGGATTTCCAGAGGGCAAAATCCATCGGATGTTGCTTGCGTTCGTCCACCTGCACACGTGATCCGGCGTTCATGGTATCCAACCGCCGACCTGACAGCTTGCCATAGTCCGGCTTGGACTCGACGTTGTAGTACACATCGCCATCCACCTCGTAGGCGGACTCGTTGCGGATCAGCTGGCTGATCATCTCAATGATTTGAGGCATGTCCTCAGTGGCACGTGGGTTTTTGGTTGCAGGCATGACGTTCAGAGCGTCGAGATTGGCTTTGTATTGGTTAATATACTGATTCGCCAGCTCATAAGGATCGCGCCCAAGTTCATTGGCTTTGTTGATGATCTTGTCATCCACATCGGTGAAGTTCATCACGAAATTCACGTCATAACCAGAGTACTCGAGGTAACGCCGCACAATGTCGAACACCAGGGCGGACATGGCGTGCCCGATGTGCGACTCAGCATAGACAGTCGGACCGCAAACATACATCCTGACCTTGCCAGGTTCGAGGGTTTTGAAGTCCTCCTTGGTGCGGCTGAGGGTGCTGTAAATTTTTAAGCTCATGATCACCTTCCTGCTTTCATTCGTGGCTTGGTTTGGCAAAAATCATCCGCCCGGCAGAGGTCTGCAAGATCTTGGTAACGGTAACTTCAATTTGCTTGTCGATATAGCGCTGACCGTTTTCGATGACCACCATCGTGCCATCGTCAAGGTAACCAACGCCCTGGTTGTATTCTTTACCTTCCTGGATGACCGCAATCTGCAAGGTTTCTCCAGGGAGGATAATGACTTTGACTGCGTTGGCGAGGTCGTTGATATTGAGCACCTTGACGCCTTGTAATTCGGCGACCCGGTTGAGGTTGAAATCGTTGGTCAGGATCGGGGAGTTCATCTGGCGCCCGAGCAGCACCAGCCTGTCGTCCACCTCGCGCACACCTTCCACGTCGATATCGCTGATGACCACGTTTACTTCTTTGTTCTCTTGCAGCTCGCCGAGCACGTCCAATCCGCGGCGTCCGCGTTGGCGGCGGAGGCTATCGGCGGAGTCAGAGACAAACTGAAGTTCGTTAAGCACAAAACGCGGCACGACCAGCGTCGCACCCAGGAAACCAGTCTTGGCAATGTCGGAAATGCGTCCGTCTATGATCGCGCTGGTATCCACTAAGACGCGCCTTTCGCTCTCACCCTTGGCGCGCGAAGGCATCTTGTTACCCATATTCTTAATTAGACCCGCAAAGTCCTCCCGCCGGGTGACGAAGAGCACTGCACCCAGGTAACCGAACAGCAGCAAGCCGGCAAGCGGCAAAATCTGCCCGAGAGGTCTGGGAAGCAAGGAAAGCGGGTATGCCATGATGGCAGCAATGACCAGGCCGATGGTCAAGCCAATTAGCCCGCTCAATAAGGATTGTGCTGAAGATTTCGTAAAAAGTTTTATCAAAGCCTGGAAAGGCTTGATCGTGATGTAAGGAGTGATTAAAAAGCCAAACGCGGCAAAAATTACCGCGGTAAGACTGGTTACTACTCCCTGCGAGAGGGTGAGCTCATCGATAAACTGCTGGACAAAATTATAAATGGGGAGACTGGTAAAGGCTCCAATAATACCAAGAACTATTGCTCCGATGATGCGTGAGATCAAGGTTGCTCTCATATAAGACCTCCATATTAATGTGCAGAATAAATTCGAAATGAATAATAATTTCACTAAAATAATAGCACTCTA
>DAISYV010000032.1:4820-6445 GCA_036825115.1 Anaerolineaceae bacterium
TAAGCTGGCTGGTCGGTTTGGGGTTGCGAGGTGGAAGGTTTGTTTTCAGGGACCTTCGGCGTGCCATGTGGGAAATATGGCTTTGAGGAATTTGTCAGCAGGCGCTGAAGATTCAACAACGACACTGGATCGTAAATCGTAAATCCACAGACATCACATACCCAGGACGGGAAATCCGGTACGATCACTGGCTTGCCATTGGTACGCGCGGAAAAGCTGCGTTTCCCAGCTTTGATCCTGCCGAAGTAGCAATGCGGGCATACTTCTGGTATTTCAGTGAGAGATTTGGAGATTCGCCTCATTCAGTCAGTGAGCTTTCACGGAGCAGCATGAACCAGGTCGGGGGAAAGAAGGACGCGGATGCGGTCAAGCGGCCAGTATACGACGATTGCTTTTCCAACCACCCATTCCTTCTGCACAAAACCCCAGTCGTGTGAATCAGAAGAGTGATTGCGGTTGTCTCCCAGGACGAATAATTCCCCGTCAGGCACCGTCCATGTTCCCGTATATCCAGGCAGTTCAGCAATGTAAGGTTCGGTGATCGCCTGACCGTTGACCTTTACAACGCCGCTGGCAACATTGATGGTGTCCCCTGGTAAACCAATCACGCGTTTGATGTAATCTTCTGTGACTGCGCCCTGGTAATGAAAGACAATGATATCGCCGCGTTTGGGCTCGCCGAGTTTGTAAGCGATTTTGTTAACCACCAGCAGATTGCCTTCATACAGCGTGGGCTGCATGCTGATGTTATAAACCCGCACACGCGAGGTGACAGCATTCAGTACCAGGAATAGTACAACCGCCATCAGGATGGTCTCAATTAGATCCCGCCAGAATCCGCGGGCTTTCTTCTCGGGGGCAAGTTGAGGTGTTGGCTCAACCAAGTTTGTTTCAATTTCGTTTTGTTCCACAAGCATCCATTCTATCACGCTATCGCACAGCTTGAACTCCGGCTATTATAAATCAAACCTGCCAGGCTAATCTTCAGAGCTTTTACGTTCGCGTTTCTTCAACACGAGTTGGATGGGCGTACCGGTGAAAGGAACTTCTTTGCGTATCTGGTTCTCCAGGAAGCGCGTGTACGTGAAGTGACCCAGGGTTGGGTCATTGCAGTACAACAAGAACGTGGGTGGATCCATCTTCACCTGCGTGCCATAATAAATCCGGAAGGGTTTGCCCGTGCCGGAAGTGGACTGGTGCATGTCCTGCGCGTTGATCAGGATGCGGTTTAGCTGGGAAGTTGGCACTTTGTGCAGACGCTCCTGTTGTATCTGCTTCACCAACGGCAACACCTGCTGCACGCGCTGACCGCTCAGAGCAGAGAGGAAAATTATCGGGATGTACGGCAGGAAGTTTAACTGCTGGCGAATCTGGCGTTCAAATTCCATGCTGGTGTTGGTGTCTTTTTCGATCAGGTCCCACTTGTTGACCACCAAAATAACACTCTTCCAGGCTTCATTGATATACCCGGCAATGTGAGTGTCCTGGGCTGTGATACCCGTTGTAGCGTCCACCACCAGCACCGCCACATCGCAGCGTTCGATCGCTTGCATCGCCCGCAGCACGGAGTACTTTTCGACACCCGGGATGATCGAGCCGCGTTTGCGAATGCCGGCGGTGTCGAT
>DAISYV010000032.1:6545-19089 GCA_036825115.1 Anaerolineaceae bacterium
GCAAAGGGCTCGCCAATCCCCAGTGTGTAAAAGTCCATCGCGTTCAGCCGGGCAGTTTCACTGTCGGCTTTATTGACTGCCAGCACGATCGGCGGCAACAATTTGCCATCTTGCTTCTGTTGGCGCTTGCGCAGCATGGTCGCCACTTCTTGATCTGCCTGGGTAAGCCCACTGATCGCGTCCACCACCAACACCACCACGTCGGCTTCCTCGATCGCAACCTCCACCTGGGCGCGGATCTCGTTGATAAAATCCGCGGAGCCAATCGAAAGCGGTGCTTGCTCGCGTTGCTTGCTGGGGTCAAGACCGCCCGTGTCAACCACGAAAAAGTTGTGTCCAGCCCAGTTACCTTCTGCCACCAAGCGGTCGCGCGTGGTGCCGGGGACGTCATCAATGATGGCGAGGCGCTGCTCCACCAGGCGGTTGAAAAGGGTACTTTTACCCACGTTGGGTCTTCCGACGAGCACAATGACAGGTTTATCCATTAAAAATCCTATTTACTTGTTATTTTTATCTCGTGATTACGACTTCTATCAAGCCTGGCAGAGTAGAGTCAAGCCGCAATTCAGGACGGTCGAGCTCAACTTTTGGCGATAACTGGTAAGTGCCTTCAGTCAACCCTGTGAGATCCAGGGTAACAAAGACCGAAGTCGTTCCAATATTTTCAAGCAGGTTCATCGGGCCGGAGATGTAGACATCCACCGTTAGCGGCGAGAGTGTCACCTGAAGTCCTTCCGCAAGATTGATAGCACTGACGGGCACTCCGAGGATCTGAGTGGAGTTGTAAATCGCCTCAACACCTACGGATACCAAAACGGATTGTTCGCCGATTACCACGATGCCCTCTGGCAGTTGAAAGCCCACCCGCGACTCAAAACTCTGCTGTGCCCCGTTCAAATTGACCGGCTCAGTCTCAATAAAGGCAGGCATCACGCTAATCAGATCAGGATCTGAGGCATAGACCGTCAGGGTGGGTGGGTTCACTACAATACCGGTCAGGTGATAGCCTTGCGCTACAGATCCACTGGTAACAATCTTTACAAAAACGTTGCGATACCCGACCAACTGCTCCACGTCGATGCTTACATCCACACGGTTGGGGCTGAGCACCACTCCATTCACCACGACCCCGGCTTCATCAAGAGGCTTCAGGTCAATCGTGCGGTTGATATTGGTTGTCAGTTCAGAGATGTTGATGGTGGCAGCTATCTCCACCACGGTTTGCACCAGTGATTCAGGCCCCACCAACTTGGCTTCAGACTGACTCAACTTTGCGTTGCGGGTCTGGTATCCCACAGGTAAAGTCCCCGTCTGGATCAGGCCGATGGGCAACGTTTTGGAGGCTACCTTTTCAAGGGATAGGTCCACAGAGGCTGGTGAGACCTCCACCACCTGGACCGGCCTCAGATCAACAAGCACCTCAGGTATGAGGTTATGGTCGCCTGCTTCCAAGCCCGAAAGGTTGATGTTGGCGCTGATCAGGCCTGGATCGTTTGCCAGTCTGGTGTGGACCGATCGGGGAGCCTTCAGTGTGACCGTGACACCTTCCACTTCCTGGTATGTGATCACCAGGTCTGGGTTCTGTCCCAGGATTTCCAGTTTCACAGGAGTCTCGTAAGTGATCACCTGGTTCGGATCACTGGCAGTAACCGATGAGACCCAGACAATGATTGCCAGTATCAATGCGGTCAGCAAAGTGGGCAGGAAGCTTAGGAATTTACGAATTAGTTTCATCGGATCCCTCCTCTTGCCCGGATTTGCGAAGTTTGAAATAGGAAAGCCACGACTTTTGCCGGCCAAGCACCTCGTTGGAGGTCATGAAGGCGCGCATATTGTTCAGCAGACGTTCGCTGTCCAATCGGCGGATCAAACGCCCGCGGTGAGCGATTGAGATCGTGCCAGTCTCCTCGGAGACGACAACCGCGATGGCATCGCTGACCTCGCTGATGCCAAGCGCCGCCCGATGCCGCAGACCCATCGAACGCTCAACCGTCGCGTTCAGCACACCACTGCTGGAAAGCGGCATCACGCAGGCGGCAGCTTTTATCTTGTTGTCGTCGATGATAACAGCCCCGTCATGCAATGGAGTGTTTGGATAGAAGATTTGCATTAGCAACTGGGGGGTGACCATGGCATCCAGCAGCACGCCATTTTTGTAGTAGCTGTCCAGAAATTGCTTGCGCCGCAGGATGATCAAGGCGCCATGCCGGCGTTGAGCGAGTTGCAGAACCGCGGCGGTGATGGCCTGCAGCGTCTGTTCCAGGTGTTCACTGGCTTTTGCGCTGCGATGCTTGAACAATCCCAGGTCGCTGACGTTCCCCATGCGTTCAAGTCCGCGCCGAATCTCTGGAGCGAGAACGACAGGGATCGCAAAGATCAAGGCGGGAGAGATCGTGTCGACCAACCACGAAAAACCAGGCAGATCGAGCAACGAGATCAGCAGCGTGACAAGAATTATGATCAGGAAAATTCCGCGAAGCAAGGTTTGGGCTTCGGTATCACGCAAAAGGTAGAGTATGAACGCAAAAACGATTGTGACAAGCACAATGTCCAACAAACTGGACCATGTAAAACGCTCCAGAATGAATAATAGATTACTCCACAGTTCTTGCATACTCGCAAAGCCTTCCCTGTGTTAAAGTATACCCTGTAAAGCTATCTTTTTCTCGCTTTATCCCTGTATTTTTGTGAAATAGACTTCGCCAGGCATCAAACCATGCTTGCGCAGGAAGTTGTTATATAGCAGGGGATGCACTGACGGTTGATCGTCGCCATAAGTGAATGCCAACATTTTTGCTTCTTCGGGTGAGAAGAATTCTTTGGTCACAATCAGCATATCGACCAAACCCGCCAGGTACTTCTTTAGCAGTAGAAAGCTAACCTTGGAGGGCAATTGCTCCGAACGGAAAGGCGCGTGCGCCATGTGCACAGCCATACCCTGCTCGATGCGGAAGATCATCAGCTGGAGCAGCTCTTCGCCATGATAAAAAGCCACGACTGTGCGCTGACCAAGCAAACGATAAACATCCTCGGACTCCCAGGATTGTTCCATCTTTTCCTGCAAGAAAGTCGCGGCTGTCCAGAAGTCTTTTGGTTTTAAATGCCCGAGCCGGATGTCCCCATTCGCGCAAATAACTTCAACAGGCAACAACCCTAAAGCACTGAACTGCTCACAGGTTTGATCGTAGGTGTGGGTGAAATTGACATCAGTATAAATGACATGGTTTGCCAGCTGGATCTTCTCAGATTGAGGAGACTGGGATTTGATGCGCTGCAACGCCGCGGCTTCATCCAACCCACGGTCTTCCATCAACCGCTCGAGCCGTAAGGCATCATTGGCGGCAATAGCCCAAACTGTGTCACAATGCTTATCCAGCCCTGACTCGAAAAGTTTGATCGCTTCGATTGCGACAACCCTGCGTTGGGACTTGGCAATGATCTCAAGAATCTTGAGGGTGACCAGGGGGTGGATGATCGCTTCCAATTCGCCCAACGCGGAAGGATCTCTGAAAACGATTCGACCAAGTTTGCTGCGGTTTATTTGCCCATCACTAAGCGCGAGATCAGAACCAAAACGTGACAGGATGGGTTCATAAGCAGGGTTCCCTGGGAGATACGTTTCTTGCGCCACCAGGTCGGCATCGATTGTCAGCACCCCAAGGTTCGCCAGGCACTGGAGCACAACACTCTTGCCAGAGGCAATGTTGCCCGTGAGACCGATGACAAAGGGTTCGGCTTCCATTCCATAAGTATATCAAAACATTGCTTTGTCGAGAAAAACCGGGCGAATGCTATAATTTGATTATGTTATCAGAACAGATCACCCAGGCATTAATAGCGGATTGCGGCGTCAACCCCGACCTCCCCCTGGTAGTGGGAGTTTCAGGTGGGGCGGATAGCCTTTGCCTGGTCCATTGCCTGAAAGAGGGCGGTTTCAAACTTGTCGTCGGGCATCTGGATCACGCTCTGCGCGAGCGTTCTGCCGCACAGGCAGATGCCCTGGGTGTATTTATGGCTGAATTGGGATTGCCTTTTTTTAGCCAGCGGCAGGATGTCGGGCTTTTTGCGCTGCAAAATAAACTTGGGATAGAAGAAGCGGCACGTTTGTGCCGATATCGCTTTTTGTTTGATCTCGCCCGCGAACACCAAGCCCAGGGTGTGGTGGTGGGGCACCATGCGGATGACCAGGTGGAGACGGTCTTGATGCATTTCCTGCGTGGCAGTGGTCTAAGCGGGCTTGCGGGCATGCAGCCCCGCAGTGTCTTGCGCGGCGTCGATCCGGAGTTGCCACTTTTCCGCCCGATGCTCCGCATCTACCGGCGCGAAATCCAGGAGTACTGCCAGACCCGTGGACTCGTGGTGCTTGAGGACGAGAGCAATGCTGACCCCAGTTACTTCCGCAACCGCTTGCGACACGATTTGATTCCCCAGTTGGAACAATACAATTCAGGCATCAAACAAGTGCTCATCCGCACCGCTGAAACCCTCTCCGCCGACAGGCACTTGCTTAATTCGTTGGCTGAGGATGCTGTTGAGCACGCGTTTGTGCGAACTGTGAAAGACGGGCTGGTTTTTGGCAGAGATATCTTTTTAGGCTTGCACCTCAGCCTTAAGAGAATGGTCATCAGGCAGGCGTTCGCGAGGCTCATGCCTGAATCCCGGGACCTTGGTTTTGAGGCGGTGGAAAGAGCACTCGAAGCCGTTGGGCGAGGCGTTTCGTGGACACCCTTGGCTGGCGGGTTGTGGGTCTTCTGCTTTGAGAATGAATTTGTGATTGCACCGCGATCGTACCAACATCAGCATGCGGATTACCCTCAACTGCCAAACCTCTCTGAATCAAGGCTGAAGCGCGGCGCAAGGTTTGCACTAAACCCGGGTTGGTATCTGACTGCTGAGCTGGTGGACGCCCGTAAATACAAAACCCTGCCTGAGGAACTTAAAAATCATTCGCTGCACGCCTGGCTCAATCCGCTGGACCTTGAATGGCCCTTGGAAGTGCGCCCCATGCGCACTGGAGAACGCTGGTCACCTTTGGGGATGGCACTGAAGCATCAAAAGTTGAGTGACTTCTTCGTAAACCAAAAAATCCCCCAAACAGCACGGTCGAGGTGGCCTCTGGTGCTGAGTGGAGGATCAATTCTTTGGGTGGCAGGTCTGCGTATCGCCCAGGCGTGGCGCTTGCAGGGAGATGAAAGTGAAATCCTGCATCTCCAATTGCACGCGTCAGATTAATTGATCCAGTAAAACTGGAGTAATTTTTCCCGGATGGCGGCGTAGTTGGGGAAGAGTACAGACGCCCCGCCATAAGTAGTGCCTGGAACTGCGTCATCAGGGGTCAGGCGAAATGTCGTGAACTCCATGTTCGAGAACTTCCTCAATGGAAAAGCATAAAGAAAGGTGTCTGAGACATCCATATCTGTCTGAACGGTTCTGAAGATTGCCCGGACGACATTGTCCAGGTTCAGGATCTCAGAGGGTGTGAACGCTTTCTTTGCCATGGCCTGGATCACTTCTTGTGCCCGCCGGGTTCTGTCAAAATCCGAAGAGTTCAGACGCGCGCGTACGTACCAGAGCGCTTCGTCCGAGTTCATCGGTACTTCGCCTGGCTCCACCACGCACCAGCCCGAAACGTTCATGTGGCATTCGTCTTCCATGTGTTCGCCCACGGTAACGACGATTCCATCCAAGACATCGATCAAGTGCTTAAAACCCTGGAAGTCCACCATGGCGTAGTGATCAGGTCTGAAGCCGAAATTGGCAGCGAAAGTGTCGCTCAGACCCTGCCAGTCACCAAAAGGAAAGGCGGTATTAAGGCGCTGCTCGCCCAACCCGGGAATATTGACCCACAAATCGCGTGGGAAGGAGATCAGATGCACCTCGTGGGTTCGGGTGTTCAGTCCAAGCAGCAGCATCACATCCGTGCGGTAGCCGAGTTCAGGGCGAAAATCCGAGCCAAGCAGCAGGATTGTTTTTACCTCGTTGGGGACCGGGATGGCATCCGGATTATTAGCAAGCCAGGGATCATCCGCGTATTTCTCTGGCGTGCGCCAAAGGTTGGTGATGAAGCCGGGATTGCCATCACGCATCTCGTTCACGCTCCGAACTGCCATAAAAATAAAAAGCAAGGCAGCCAGAACAAGCAAGATCCCCCATGGAAACCTGTGTTTCCGTTGGTTTTTAACGGTGTAATTCATATATCCTTCAATTCAAAAAGGTAACTTATATAGATTCGTCTTCAGCCGCTTCTTCCGGAATGGGATAACCATTTTCTTCTGCAAGGCTGTGCAGTTTGTTGCTTACTTCACGCCATTGCACCTTGGAAATGCCAAGTTTCTGCCGAATTCGGTCCTTCTCAACTCCGTTGGTAAGATCAATCAGAGCGCTTGTCCAGCGCAGCATGTCGAAGGAGATGTGTTTTTCCATTTTTGCAACTTTGGTGACATCTTCAAGCAAGTATTCCAGGCGCCGCTGTGACCAGGGAAAAACCTGGTCCTTGATCTGGTACTTTTCGGCATATTCGCGGTAAGCTGCAACCCAATTTGCCGAAACATCAACTTTACGTTCCTTGTAGCGATAGCGCGAATTCCCATAACGAATGTGGATGTAAGCCTGGTCGGGATTCTCAATTTCAAGATGGTTGGTCATCAGGCTCAGGCATTCACCCTTTTTCATGGCGGTTTCAAGCACAAGCAGCATCAGCGGGTAATGACGTGGGTCAGAATTTGCTCCTGTTCGCATTCCGTCAGCGGCATCCAGAGCCAGGCTGTATTCAGACTGGGTAAGCACCGTGGGGAGCGGGCTGATAACCGTTTTTTGGAGAACTTTCTCGGCTGGGTCAGAATTGAGCACGCCGCCCTTCACCAGCCAGCGAAAAAATGACTTGATCGAAGTAATACGCCGTGAAAGGGTCTTGGGGCTGCAGGGAACGTCGCGGTCCTTCTCGAGCCAGCCAAGATAATCCTCAAGGTCTTTGGTTGTGATTTTTCCAATGGTCTGATCAGTTGGTAGAAAGCTTTCAAGCAGCGCCAGGTCGGCTGTGAATGCTTTGAGCGTATGATGCGATCTGCCCTGATCGCGCAGGTAAATTTTCCAGGCTTGAATGGCGGGCTGGAGAAGGGTGCTCTCCTGGATGTGTGCGCTAACGACCTCAGATTGTGCGTTCATGATGACTCCATCGTTTCGTATAGTCAATTAATTGAAATTTTAGTTTAATCCCCATCCGCGGGTTTGTCAACCTGGACAAGTGGTATGTAATTGGCGATTGATTTGCGTAGATCAGGTTTCTAATGTAATTTTGACACAAAAAGATGTTTTCGTATCTCAGGTTCATAGTTTAATTTTGAAAACACACGGTGTTCTCGTAGGTCAGGTCATCGTGCTCGAAGAGTATGCGCATTTCAACCTGACGTCACAAATCTCAGCCCACATAATTTCCTTCTCTTTTATCCCGTCTTCGTAGGTCATGTTCCGCTGCCTGCCCCTGAGCAAAGCGAATGGGGTAAAACCTGACATCACAATGCTGGCTTACACAACATAAGGCGTAGGGTGGTTTGGCGTCAGGAAATATGGGAAATTAGGTGGTGGTTTTAAAGCCAACCCACCAACTGAAGTCAGCGTAGGTCAGGTGATCGTGCTTGAAGAGTATGCGCATTTCAACCTGACGTCACAAATCTCAGCCCACATAATTTCCTTCTCTTTTATCCCGTCTGCGTAGGTCAGGTTCCGCTTTTGAACCTGACATCATAATGCTGGATTACACAACATAAGGCGTAGGGTGGTTTGGCTAATTTGATGTCACGACAGGGCAAAATACCGTGACGCCATCCACTTCGGGCACGATCAACCACCTTACGGAGGCGAAAACGAACTGCCCCCCACTTTCCTGATCGATATCATTCCATAATCATGCCTTTATTGCATGTATAATTAACGGGAAAATTGCGAAAATACTAACTGATTAACAGGCCAAACATGAACATTTCTGATATTTTCAAACACAAAAAGATCAGCTACTCGCTGGAGATCTTCCCTCCCAAAAAGGATAGTTCCTACAACGTGATCTACAACACCTTGCTCCGCCTGCGTGGTTTACCAGCAGATTACATCAGCGTGACCTATGGCGCTGGTGGCAGCCTGGCTCAACGCGAGAAAACGGTGGAGATCGCTTCGCTGATCCGCACGAACTACCACATCGAACCAGTGGCGCACATCACCTGCGTCAATTCGAGTGAGCAGGATGTGGTCGAGATACTTGAAAAACTCAAGCAAAACCAGGTGATGAACCTGATGGTATTGCGCGGGGATATCAGCCCGGATGTGCCCCCCAAGGATGACTTTCGTTTTGCCAGTGACCTGGCTGATTTTATCAAGAAGCGTGAGCCTGAATTCAACCTGATGGGAGCTTGCTACCCCGAAGGGCACTACCAATCACCTTCATTGGAAGAAGATGTGCAAAATCTGCATCACAAAATTGCCAACGGTGTCACCCACCTGGTGACTCAACTTTTCTTTGATAACGAGGCTTTTTATCGCTTCCGGGATCTGGCAACAGCCCAGGGGATTGACGTGCCGATCGTGGCTGGCATCATGCCCATCACCAGCCTCAGGCAGATCGAACGCACCGTGGCGCTTTCCGGGGCGAGCGTGCCGGCGAAACTGTCCAGATTGTTCAACAAATATGCCAACAAACCCGAGGCACTGCGCGATGCCGGTATTTTTTATGCCATTGAGCAGATCATGGACCTGATCGATAACGACATCCGCGGCATCCACCTCTACACCATGAATAACGTTGAAACTGCCTACAAGATCAGTGAGGCAGTCCAGAACGTCATCATGGCGGAAAACCTGCCCTAAACAAAAAGCCCGGAGAACCCGGGCTATTATTTTTCAGCAGTCTTATTCGTTACGATACAGCGCTTCGTTCAGCATATTCGAAATCGCGTAGTAATCTGGCATCAGCACCATCGCCCCCTCAGCTGTGATCCAGTTGTAAACCATCTGAGGTGTAACCGCGTATCTGTGAAAGTTATCAGAGTCCATCAGCGACGAAGCTATAGGCAGCAACGGCAGAATGTCCAGCAATTGCACATTCGTGTCCACATATTCGCGGTATAGACCATATAGCTCAGGCGCCTTGATGAGCAGATTAAGCTGGACTGCCTTGCGGAAAATGGCCATCACCACATCCTGCGCGCGTCGGTTGCGGTCAAAGTCGCTGGTGGTTTTGCGAGATCGCGCGTACCAGAGCGCTTGCCCGCCATCCATGTGCGTTTCACCGGGTTCAAGGATGCACCAACCTGATGGATCTGTCTGGCAGGCATCCTGCAATTCCTCGGTTACGTTCACATCGATCCCATCAATGCTGTTGACAACGTCCTTGAATCCGTTGTAGTTGACCATCATATATTTATCTGGCCGGATGCCAAAGTTGACCTCGAAGGTCTGCGCCAGCAGCTCAAACCCACCCAGAGCCCAGGCGGTGTTGATACGGTTTGACCAATAGCCAGGGATGGTAACGTAGAGATCGCGCGGGAAGGAGATCAGGCTGACCGTTTTCTGTTTGGGATTGATCGATGCCAGGATGATCACATCCGTGCGGAAGTTGTTGGCTCCAAAGTCGTCCACACCCAGCATGAGGATGTTCAATTGGTTTTCAGGGAGTTCGCCAACCGGAATGACAGGCACAGGGGTTGGCGTCAGCACAGGCTGAGGAATAAGCTCAATCGTACCGTCTTCGAGAATGTTCGCAAACGAATTTGGCTGGTAAGGGGTGGCTGTGATTTGATAATCCCTAAAACTGATGTGGTATGGAGAAGTGTCCGAATTGGCCATTGCGGCAACAATAACGCCAGCAAAAATGACCCCGATAAAAGTCAGGGTTATGACGAACAAAACCGCGAGTGTAATGGACTGGTGTTTTTTTAGGCGCATAAGATCATTACTTTTCCGGGGTAGTCGTGGCAAGATTATTGCCAGGAGTTTCAGCCCCACTATGAACAGGGATTGCCAGGCGATGGATGGTAAGCGTGTCCGGCACGGAGTGGATCCACCAATGACCGCCCAGGTTTTGCGTTAGTTCAACAGCCTCGCGAAGGGGACCCACATCCCCCCAGTTTTGCTCGGACGGAAAGCTGTCTGCTTTTATGTTTCTGAGGAATTCAGTTTGATCTTCAGGTCTCAATCCGGGACCAGCATCATTGACACGAAGCTCAACATAACCCAGGTGATCCTGGGAGGGCAGGATCTCCAGCAGAACTTCGCTGCCGGTTTTGCTAACGCCAAGAGCATTTTGCAGCAAGGAGCGGCTTAGTTGGCGTAATTGAGCCTTGGTTTGAGGGTCTGGATCTGTCTGTAAGCTGTTCTCTGCCCGTAAATGGATTTGTTTTTGATCGGCTTCCAGTTGCAAGTCATTAATCAAAGCCTGTAGTAGGTCATCAATGCCGGCGATAGCATCACCGGGTAAAGCAGTGCTGATCTTGGGATCCATCTGCTCAAGCATGGTTCGCGCCTGATCAAGCGCGGTACGAAGCCCCTCAACCTGCTGGGCGTTTTGTGCCATAGCCTTCTCCAGGCTCTCTTTTTCGAGCCGCAAGCTTTCTGCCTGGGCGATGGTTGCCTCATTCTGGCGCAGGGTGTTTTGCAGTTCTTCGAGTTGATCTTCGAGTGTTTCCTGGCGGATAAGCCACATTTCCACTTCCGAATCGTGAGTCTGGCTGTTGATGTGAAACTCCTGCTGCAATTGCGCCAATAGATTCTGTGACTGCAGGAATTGTTCTTCCGTCTCTGTCCGGTCACGCTGGATACGGTTCACCAAGGCTTGCAAGCGTTGGGATGAGGTGGCTTTTTGCTCAATGTCTGCGGCTTCATCCAGAATTTCGTTTACTTTGGGAGCGATCACGCTGAGCTGGTCACAATCTTTGGGGCTCCAGACTCGCTCCGTGAAAGGACTCAGGCAGAGCAGCCCCCGCCCTGTTGGGGCGTCTATCGGATTCAGCGGGTAAAACAGCAAATTGCCAATTTGGTTGTAGCCTATCAACGTCATCAGGCTATTTTTTTCCTGGGCATATTCCGCGGGCGAATTCGAGATCAAAGACTCCCGATCTTCAAGACGGGCAGTCAAAACAGGGAAATCCTTGTATGGGAGCTCAAACGTTCCGAGGAACTCCTCACGGATCAGGTCATACATGTTAAACAGCGTGAGATTATTGTTTTCTTTGTCAGTGACCAGAAATCCGCACAGGTCAGCCAGCAGGTGGAGTCCGAGACTGTGGGTCAGACTGCGCTGGATTTGGGTGTTGGTCTGCTGCAGGCTCACATCCAGCATCCGGACAGCGACCTCACCTGAGAGTTCACGCCTCTCAGAGTACGCTGAGGCAGGCTGGGGGGCGGGAGCAGGCTTTTTTCGCTGCCATGCCAGGCTGATCAACAGCGGGTAATAGATCAATTGGCTGACCATCACCGAGGCGGGCAGACTCCCCGCGTTGGGCAAAGCAAGGTAAAACAGGTATCCCAAGGCTGCCAGCACCAGGATAATGATCCCCTCAGCCCTATCTATACGGTCTTGCTGCAAGTAAACAATCGCCCCGAGGGTGATGATGAGCAGGGTGAATCCAACCCAGATGAGATCCTGCCAGGAACCATTGAAGCTTTGCTCTCCAGCAAGGCTCAACCGTAGCGGGATGAGGATGCTGGCAGCGGTCAGGATGATAACTGTCAGAACCCAAACCAGCCAGCCGTGGCGTTCCTCAGGCTGCCAGAATAACGCGTGCAGGAACCATAGGATGCAAACGAGTGTCAGTGCCCGAAAAGCGATCGGGAAAATCTGGCTGAGTTGCGTAAAACCCTGGTAGATCATCAGGCTAAGCGTGAGCAGGATCAGTTGGCTGAAGAAAATGACCAATAAACTACTGCGCAAAGCGGGATTGTTGGCAGGATTGGCACGCCGGAAAGCAAACAGCGCCAGTCCCGCGGAAGCAAGCAAGACAGCGTAATAGAGCAGTGCGTAGGGATACACCGATAGAACTGGCAGAATGTCGAGGATGGGTATCATAACTCGTTGCCTTCCAGCTATTGCTTGGTGCAAGAATTGTACCGCTGATGGATCACAAATGTCAGTTGAGTATGCGTAGGGCGTGATTGGAAGCACTGCACACGTCATTATGCAGAGATCTTGATGTGCTTCCAATCCGCCATAGCAACATCAATCATTCGCAATAAACGCGCCTTGGAACCTAAATCACCGTTATCGGCTGGAGACCTTCGGTCAATTCGTGTGCGCAGTCAGAGACCGGCACAATCGGTTTTGTCATCGCGAGCGAAGCATGGCGATCTGCCTTTTATCTTTTTCAACCACAAGAACTATAGGCTACCACCCCCCCCGAGGTCTTACAATGAAAATGTCAACCTACCCCAACTTGCTCAAACCAAGCTTGATTCTCCGCATGGACTCCTCTTTACCAAGCAAGGCAGCCAGCTCGGTCGCGCCGCCAGGAGAGGTTTCCTGCCCGGAAAGGGCGGTGCGGATCGGCCACATGACCGTCCC
>DAISYV010000033.1:0-13113 GCA_036825115.1 Anaerolineaceae bacterium
AGTGAACATGAGCCAACCTTTCTTCTCGATCGTAATCCTGTTCTGGCAGAGTGAACAATACCTGCAGCGCTGTTTGCAGTCCCTCAAGGCGCAAACTTTTCAGGATTTTGAAGTGATCCTGCTTAACAATGGCGCCAGCCAGCCGCCAGACCCCGCGGTTTTGGCATTTTTTCAGAACCTTACAATCCAGCAAGTTCATTCTGAAACTAACCTGGGTTTTGCCGGCGGGAACAACCTGGCTGCCAGGTCGGCATCAGGAGAGTACCTGGTGCTTTTGAATGGTGATGCTTTCCCCGAGCCAGATTGGCTTGCAACCCTCCACCAAGCCGCGCTTACCCACCCCGGAGTTTGTTTTGCCTCACGTCTCTTACAAGCAGAAAATCCTGATCACCTTGACGGTGAATGGAATGTTTATCACGCCAGCGGACTGGCATGGCGCAAAAATCACAACCAGCCCTCCACCAAAAGCGAATCCAGCCCCCGTTACGTGATGAGTGCCTGCGCGGCAGCCTCAGCATACCCGCGGAGCGCCTTTGAGCAGGTGGGAGGATTCGACGAGGAGTTCTTTGCCTACATGGAAGACCTCGACCTCGACATGCGCCTGCAGCTGGCTGGGTATCCTTTTCTCTACCTGCCAGAAGCTACCGTCAGGCACGTTGGCTCCGGCAGCACAGGCTACCGCAGCGATTTCGCGACCTATTACGGGCAGCGCAATCTGATCTGGGCATTCGTCAAAAACATGCCGGGCTTCCTTTTCTACTTGTTGTTGCCTGCCCACATATTCTTTAATCTTCTCTATATCCTTGCGAGTTTCTTCATGCCCTCTGGGAAAGCTCTTTTGAGAGGAAAAAAGGACGCCGTAAAGGGACTAAAGGCTATGCTTAAGAAACGCCATACCATCCAGTCTAAACGCAAGATCACTCCTTTTCAGTTTGCCCGGTTGCTGGATTGGAATCCACTCTCTCCGATGGTAAAAATCTTTGCGCGCAAGACCTCACCAAAGGATCACCATGACTGAACCCATCCCCCACGCAAACACCACAAAAGATTCTTCGTCGCGTTTCTTCTTTATCGATCAAGCTGGAGAACTGTCGCATGTCTCTTCCGTTCATGACGCCTTGAAGGCAGTACAGGATGGGGGGTATCTGTGGCTTGATTACTGCGACCCTAAATTGGAAGATCTGGAACCACTGATCACCGAGCTCAACCTTCACCCTCTGAGCATCGAGGACAGCCTCAACGAGGAACAGCTGCCCAAGCTGGACTTGTTCCCTAACTATTCTTTCATGGTCTTTAACATCTTCGAGAGCACTCCTGAAGAATTACTGGCACATGAACTTGATCTGGCGATCGGTAAGAATTTTGTCATAAGCATTACTCATTCTGATAAGCAAAACCATTCATTGCTGCATGGCATGGAACGCTTGGTTGAACGTGAGAGTCAAAAAGTGAAACACGGAGCGGCTTTCCTGCTCCACCTGGTGATCGACACAGTGGTGGATCGAAAATTCCAGGCAATTGACCGGATTGAAACAAAGTTGGACAGCGATGAGGACGAGATCCTGAAAGGTTCGCCCGATTATGATCTTTCGCGGCTGCTGGACTCCCGGCGGGATTTGATGACCATCCGAAAATCTGTTTTCTATGAACGCGAAGTGCTCAGCAAACTGATCCGCCAGGACAGTCCTTTCGTCGTTGAGAAATCCCTGGTTTTCTTCCGGGATGTGTACGACCATCTCTCTCGATACTATGAAATTTCAGAGACCGCGCGCGACCAGGTTACGAGCCTGATGGAGATACACCTCTCACTTGCCAGCAACCGCATGGCCGCCACTTCAAACCGCACGAATGCCATTATGCGGCGCCTGACGCTGATCAGCAGCATTTTCATGCCACTCACTCTGATCTCAGGTATTGGGGGCATGTCGGAATATACTATGATGATCGGGCAGGAAAATTGGAGGATCGGCTACATTGTTTTACTGGTCCTGATGGTGATCGTGGCGATCATCAATTTTCTGCTGTTGCGGCGCATGGAACGCAATTTGACAAAAGACGAGTAGATAAGCGGGTTGGGCTAATCCTCGGGGGAAATATCCTCGGATCCTTGCTCTTTCACCACTTGCGGATCTTCAAGTTGCTGCAGGGCACGCAGCGCGACTTCGAGGTTGAGCGGCGCGTTGATCAGTTTGAGAAGCTCATCCCAAAGACCTTCCTCCTCCGCTTTACCCCACATCTCAAGAAATCGCTGATAATCTGCCTTGCGTTTTTCAGAGCGGTTAGCCTGGAAAGCCTCCAAACCAGGCAGCAGACGTTTGAGTGGGCGGTTATTGCCAAAGTAGACTGAAATCCTCTCCGCTTCTTCCTGGATGAAGCGAGGAATTATCTCGACCCAGACATCCGCGTCGTGGATGTCTCCCAGAACATCCTGAAATTTGCGTGTCTGATTGATAAAAGGTTTCAAGTTTGCGCCATACAGGTCAGCAAACGCTTCCATGGTGTAGCGCAAGCGTTTGGCGCTGATGCGCATATTGTGCAGTTCGGCTACGTTGCGTTCATCCTGGATATAAGCAGCGTGATCCAGTAATTCTTTTAAGCGGGCATTGATGCCGCTAAATGCCAGCTCATAGAGCGCGGGAGAAAACAGGTAGACCCCTTCCGACATCTCCCTGAAAGTCACCGCCCATTTGGCTAGATTCACCAAAGTATCATCCGCCTGGAGAGTCTTTATGGCAGTAATGACGTCTTTTTGCGCTTCAGCCCGCTGCTGCTTGAGGCGCAACTGCAGCCGGCGCAACCCCGGAGCCAGCTTGGGGTCAGCAAAGCCGGGCATGACGCCCTCGAGCACCGCAAGCTGGACGTCCAAATCGCGGGCAGCGCCAAGGGAACGGGTAACATCACGCACATCACGGGAGTAGCCCTTGAATTCTTTCCGCGAGAAACAATCCTCAAAGATCGCCAGCGCGCTGCGCAGCCGCCGCGAAGCAACCCGCATGCGATGGATGTATTCAATATCCCTGGCTTCCAACACGCCCTGGATCTCAGCATACATCGCCAGAACATGCGCGTTAATGACCTTAGCTCCGTAGACACAGACAGCTTCGGATCGGATCTTGCCCATCGCTTCTCCTTAAAATACTTACCCCAGGCAGGCTGGGGTAAGTTACTAACTACTTTGGTTTGTCGCCTTTTGTCAGCCGGTTGTGTAGCAACTCAAGAATTGGCCTCTTCAGATTCTCAAAGATTTCATCGGGAGTTTGGTCAGCATTAATGCTCACAAAGTTATATTCTTCCGACATGATATCGAACTGTTCAAGGATCAAACCCTGGTACTGCACAAAGCTGTCATAAAAATTATCCGCTAAGTGCAGGTCCATCCCAGCTTCCCAATAGTTCAAACCGCGCCCATGTATCAGCCTTGTTACCAGTGAGGGTACGCTGGCTTTCATGTAGAGAATCAGATCCGGTTTGAGCGCGATGCCATACAACAGTTTTGACCAGGCACGGTTGATCCCGCGAATACTATCGCGGGCAATCACCGAGTAGAAATATCGGTCTGAAAGCACCACAAAACCAGCCTGCAGGGCAGGGATGATCTGGTTTTCAAGGCGGTCAGCAAAGTCCGCGGCATAGAAGAGGCTCATCGTGATCGGACCGAGCGTGTGCCCGCTTTTGGCAAACTCAAGCCCGGCAGCAGTCAGTTCAGAGCGTGTCAGCCCGGTATCCGAGACGGCATAACCCTCTTCTTCGAGCCAATTGCGCAGTTTTTTGATCTGCGTCGAGCGTCCAACGCCATCAGCTCCTTCAAGCACAATCAATTTGCCAGGGAGTTTGCCGAAATCCCGATAGGGGAAACCTGCTCCATAGAAGGTTCCTTTGTTCATTTTGAGCCTCCTTTTTTGGCCTTGGCTGCCTGGATGTTCGTGACAGAAATCGGCGTCTTGTTGGGATTAGGCAGCCCCTCAAAGCCTACCAGGATCTTTTTGATAATCGAACGCACTTTCTTCTGCTGGTCCTTGACGGGTTTGGTGCCATCAATCATGGTCAAACCAAATTCGTCCACCATTTTGTCATATTCACCCAGGATCTTGCCCTGGAAGAGCTCAAAACTCTCATTGATATTCTCAGACAGTCCCAGATCCATACCTGCCTCGTAATACTTCAGGCTGGCTCGGGCGCCGGTGATGCGCCCCACAGCAACATCCAGCGGTACGCGGAAGTAAAGTGCCGCGTCAGGCTGAATGGCAAATGAATACATGTTGCGCACCCATTCCGGATCGACACCGCGGGCAACGTCCCGCGCGAAAGCCGTAAAGGCATAACGATCTGCCAGCACGATGACGCCCGCCTTGAGCAGCGGATAGATGCTGTTTTCCCACCGATCTGCGAAATCGGTACAGTGCAGAATGCTGAAAGTGGTTGGGGTAAAAGATTTGGATTTTTTTGCGGTACGAGTGGTGCTTTTTACCAGGGCAGAGCTATTCCATTCGCTGAAGTAGGTTGAATAACCAGCTCTCAGGAGCCACTTGTAAAGCAGGTCTATTTGTGTGGATTTGCCGGAACCGTCGATTCCCTCCACAACAATCAATTTTCCTTTGGTATCGTTTTTTCTTAACACAAGCTTTGCCTCCTTTTATCTTGCAGCTGGCACTAATCAACACATTATCCCAAAGGGAGGGATGTGGGAATTATAGTTTACTCCGTTACTTTTTGCGATGTTGCGTATATAAAAAACGCGCCGTTGGCGCGTCTCTTTACTCAAAAAAGGTAAAAGTCAGTCATCCCTGTCTTCATCGTCCGAAGAATCCAATTCGAGCAGCTCACCTGATACGATAAAAACAATGCGCTCACAGATATTCGTCACACGATCAGCCGTGCGCTCAAGGTTATGGATGACCCAGAGTATTTGGTTGGTATGGTCGATGGTTTCCGGGTGCTTAATCATGTTCTGGACGATCTTGCGATAGATGGTGATGTACAGCTCATCCACCTCATCGTCTTCCCTGGGGATGGCGTACGCGGCCGCAAGATCTTCGGAAACAAAAGCGCCCAAAGCGCGGTGGAGCATGGAAGTGGCTTTATCCGCCATGGTCGAGATTTCGCGAATTGGAATTGGTGTTTCGTCATCCGCCAGGCGCGCAGCCACTTTTGCGATGCCCTTGGCATAATCGCCAATGCGTTCCAGTTCAGTAATGATCTCAAGCATGGCCGCCAAAATACGCAGATCACGAGCCAGCGGGGACTGTGTGGCGAAAATGATCAGGATGTGATTCTCGATGGCAAAATGCTTGTCGTTGATTTTTTTATCTTCAAGGCTGATGTCCCTTGCCGCGGCGACATCTCTGCGACGCAAGGCATCAACCGCATTCAAGATTGCCTGTTCAGCCAGGCTGCCCAGCAAGAGCATTTCATCCTGAACGAGTTTTATTTCCTGGTCTAAGGTAAAACGAGACATAATGCCTCCAAAGCTAATTGAGTTCTATTGAGATTATATAGCAACTTGAGCCATCCAACTATCCGCCAGATTTACTATAACATGCGCTTTTGCTTTAATCTCAAAGAGCCGGTTAAGGTCTGTTTGCTAATCTGTAAAAGAACTGTTAATTCTGCTTTTCAGGATACACAACGGGTATGGAAAAGTAGAAATCAGCGCCCGAATTCTCAACGCTTTCAGCCCAGATTTTTCCACCATGGGTTTCGACGGTATGCCTGCAAATCGAAAGACCCAATCCTGTTCCACCCCCCGCTCTTGCCCGGTCAGCTTTATAAAAGCGCTCAAAGATACGGGTAATATCTTTTTGCGCAATGCCAACACCGTTATCGCTGACTTTAAAGACCACCATTTGCCCATTCTGGTAGGCAGTCACATGAATTCGTCCGCCGTTGGGAGTAAATTTGATGGCGTTATGGATCAGGTTGATGAAAACTTGTGAAATGCGGTCCGGGTCAGCAAAAACCAGCGGCAGGTCAGCTGGGCAATCGTAGCTGAGAGTGACTCCAACTCTCTCTGCTTGCAAAATCATACGGTCAGCAGGTTTTTGGATCAACAGACAGGGGTCAATGTGTTGAAAATCAAAATTGGAACGCCCTGATTCGATGCGAGAGAGCTCAAGCAGCTCATTGACCATCTGGATGAGGTTATCCACCTCACTGTCCATCCGCAAAACAAAGTTACGAGCGACAGCAGGATCTTCCAAAGCACCGTCCAGCAAAGTTTCACTAATTGCTTTCAAGCCTGCCATCGGCGTACGAAGTTCATGGGAGATGTTCGAGACAAAGTCCCGCCGGACTGTTTCGAGGCGGTGGGTCTGGGTAAGGTCCTGGAAGAGCAACATGGATCGTCCGGGTAATTCCTCTCCAAGAGGAATGCCAACCACCTGCAGGTACTTGTGCATCGCGCCCATTTCCATGGTGATGGTTTTTGCGGGACCGTTGCGCGTTTCTTCCCAAAGTTCAACCAACCGGTGATGGCGCATTACTTCCACGACTGAACGCTCAAGTGCCTCTTTCTCATTGACCATGAATAGCTTTTCAGCCTCTTTGTTTAGCAGCTGCACCCTGCCGCTTTTGTCAGCGATCAGGACGCCATCCGTCATTTGAGCCAACACCGCTGAAAGCATAGCCCGCTCCTTGGACAGGGCTGTGATTTGATCTTCAATTTGCAGGGCGGTTTTTTGCAGAGCTTCACTCAAATCGCGGATCTCTGGCAGTGAATTCTGCATCGGTGCCAGGTTATTCTCCTGATAATTGCCCTCACCAAGCTCTTTGGCGGCTTCTGTGAGCGTCTTTAGATCATCAACGTAACGGTTAGTGTGGATCAGGCTGATACCCAAACCGACCATCAAACCAGCCAGTGAAATCAGAAATGCAATATTGTGAACCAAAGAGTGATCTACAGGTTCGTTATGAATGAGCGCTTCCTGGTTGGCACTTTGTTCAAGCAATGGCAATGCAATCAGCCAGATTACCAGCGTTAGTACCAGTGTCAGAATGAAAGGCCAGGCAATGCGCCAATGGATGCGCATTTTCATAAGCAACATTATCCTTCGAAGCGGTATCCTGCCCCACGGACAGTAATAATTCTCTGCGGGGTCTCAGGTACGGTTTCAATTTTTTCACGCAACCAGCGAATATGTACGTCCACGGTACGCGAGTCACCCACGTATCCCCAACCCCATACCCGCTCAAGGATCAGCTCGCGGGTGAGCACGCGACCTTTATGCTGACCCATAAAAGTTAGCAGTTCGAATTCCTTGGGTTTACAAGGCAACACCTTACCATCCAGGCGTACTTCCCGCCGGTTGAGATCAATTTCCATGTTCCCGAAGACAAGGGTCTTGGGTAGATTGGCTTCCTGTGCTGCAGTGCCGACTTCCTCGCGAATCAGGCGCACGCGGCGCAGCAGCGCCTTGACACGCGCAATCAGCTCGCGCATGCTGAATGGTTTGGGGAGGTAATCGTCAGCGCCGACCTCCAACCCAACCACCCGATCAATTTCATCGTCACGGGCAGTCAGCATCAGCACGGGAGTGTTGGATTCCTGGCGCAAGGTGCGGCAAATTTCGAAACCATCCATCCCGGGCAGCATCACATCCAGGATAACCAGATCCGGTTTAGAGGACCTGAAAAGTTCCAGCGCGGTAATCCCATTTCCAGCTACTTCAACAAGGTAACCTTCTTTTTTGAGATTATAGGTTACGGTTTCCTGTAAGGAAATCTCGTCGTCAACAACCAGGATTTTTTCAGCCATACTCTCTCCACTGCGTCAAACAAGTAAGCAACAATGTCCAACTTGTTAACAATTGTATCCCAAAGCTGGCAGGCAATATGGCTCTGGCTAAGTGATAACCTGATCTTTACGGATTTTTAATGTTTGCTTTCAAGATGACCCCGCAGTTCCGCCTTGCCGGGACAATACAAGCCGCCACCTCAACCTGTTGAAATGGTAAAATCAAACTACTTTAAGGAACAAATATGAGTAAAGACATTCTCAGCGCAAAAGCGGATTTTCCTCTTCTGAAGCAAACCATCAATGACCATCCGCTGGTCTACCTCGACAACGCCGCCACCACGCAGAAGCCACAAGTGGTTATTGACTCGCTTGTCGATTATTACAGCCGCTTAAATGCCAATATCCATCGCGGCAATCATTCCCTGGCAGTACAGGCTACCGAAGCCTACGAGGGCGCCAGGCGAAAAGTGGCAGGCTACATCAACGCGGAATACAACCACGAGGTGATCTTCACCCGCGGTACGACCGAGTCAATCAACCTCGTGGCATTCACCTACGGCGAGAAATTTGTGCAGCCTGGCGATGAGATCATTGTTTCGCAACTCGAGCACCACAGCAATTACGTTCCCTGGAAATTGATGTGCCAGAGGCGCGGCGCCACCTTCCGCGTTTTGCCCTTCGATGAACACGGCGAGCTCGATCTGGCGCTGTTTGAGCGGATGCTCAACGAGAAAACCCGTTTGGTAGCCATTAACCATGTCTCCAACTCGCTTGGCACAGTCAATCCGGTTGCGGAAATCATCCGGCTTGCGCACGCCCGTGAGATCCCCGTGTTGGTGGATGCTGCCCAATCCGTGCAACACGTTGCGCATGATGTGCAGAGCATGGATGCCGATTTTTACGTCTTCTCCGGGCACAAAATGTATGGACCGATGGGTATTGGCATATTTTATGGAAAAGAGAAGTGGTTGGAAGTTTTGCCACCATTCCTGAGCGGCGGCGAGATGATCGACACAGTGACCCCCGAAAAGGTTACTTTCAACGTGCTGCCCTTCAAATTCGAAGCCGGAACGCCCAACGTGGCTCAGGCAATTGGGCTGGGCGTCGCGGTTGATTACCTGCAGCAGTTTGATTCGCTTGAATTGCAAAAATATGAAGAGGATTTGCTCGCTTACGGCTTGAGCCTGCTGGCGGAGATCCCTGATTTGGTCATTTACGGCGATCCGAAGCATCGTTCTGGCATACTGCCCTTCAACGTGAATGGCATCCAACACTACGACATGGGCGTGCTTCTCGACACGATGGGCATCGCTGTGCGGACAGGGCAGCATTGCACCCAGCCAATCATGGACGCCCTGCGCGTCAGCGGTACGGTGCGGGCTTCACTGGCGCTGTATAACGACCGGTCGGATATGGACAGATTGGCTTATGGCATTAAGCGTGCCATCAAAATGCTGAAGAGGTAAATATGTCGGGTATCCATGACATCCAAAAAAATCTCAGCGACGATTTTTCCCTGCTGGCAAACTGGGAAGAAAAATATGAGTACCTGATAGAAATGGGCATGGAAATGCCCGCGATGAAGCCGGAGAGCAAGGTGGATGAAAACCTGGTGAGGGGCTGCCAGTCGAGCGTCTGGTTTGACGTGAACTGCCAGGACGGTATGATAGTTTTCGAAGCGGACAGCGATTCGCTGGTGGTGAAGGGCATGGTGGCAATGCTTCACAAACTGCTCAATAACCAGCCCGCCAAAGACGTGCTCGATGCGGAATTGAGCGTGTTCGAGGAGCTTGGCCTCTGGCGCCACATCTCTTCGCAGCGCAGCAACGGGCTGACCGCCATGGTGGCACACCTCAAAGCCGAAGCCGCGGATTGCCTGGCAAAATAGGACTGATTGGTTTCAAAATGGCACTAAGTTATAGAATGCTTCAAATCGGGGGGCAACCTGCCGGTTTGCTCGGACTTGAAGAGCTGTTTTCAGCATTGTATGATGAGGGGTTGACCCCAAGCCAACCGGAGATCGCAGAGCGCCTGTATAACGGGGTAAAGCAGAACAACTTTATTCCCAAACCGGCGGCGCAGGAATACGCCAACGCGCTTATGCTTGAATATCATCGCTACTATCAACGCCGGCGAACCGGCAAAGCGATCGTCGCGCGTGAATACGGCAGCTGGCGAGGTTACCCACGGGAGCAGATCCCCTGGTTTCCCACCATTTCGGAGGTTTTGTGTGACGACTGCGGGGCGTGCCTGGATCTTTGCGCACGGGAGGTCTACGAGCGCGATGAGAATGGAAAGATCTGGGTGGCGGAGCCGTTTTTGTGCATGGTGGGTTGCTGCTTCTGCAAGAGCGTCTGCGAACCTAAGGCGATCTTGATGCCTGGGCAGGAATTGCTCAAGAATTATCCCGAAAAGATGAGATAAGAACCGATAAACTGGCGGATGTACCTATTGGTGACACCTTGATGCAATATGAGTCAGAATTTGAGTCTGTCATCGCGAGGAACGAAGCGATCTAAATTCTCAACTGGTTGGGCTACTAGCAGTTTATAAAGGTACCAAACATTTATATATTGTTCGTAAGGACCTGAGTTTGCAATCAGCATTCTTGGACTATTACTACTTTAGATTGCTTACGAAATAGTACACTACGTGTCACAACAGAGGTTCGCAATGACAGAAAAAATGTTATTGCGAGGGACGAAGCGATCTAAATTCTCAACTGGTTGGGCTACTAGCAGTTTATAAAGGTACCAAACATTTATATATTGTTCGTAAGGACCTGAGTTTGCAATCAGCATTCTTGGACTATTACTACTTTAGATTGCTTACGAAATAGTACACTACGTGTCACAACAGAGGTTCGCAATGACAGAAAAAATGTTATTGCGAGGGACAAAGCAATCTAAACTCTCAACTGGTTGGGCTACTAGCAGTTCACAAAGGTGCCAAACATTTTTACCTTGTTCGGAAGAACCTAAGCCTGTAATCAGCATTCTTTGACAATTAATGTTTCAGATTGCTTCACAACAGAGGTTCGCAATGACAGATTAAAGACAAATCAAAGAAAGCTCCCAAAGAGCTTAATCCTGGGTTGTTCTTACAGTTTTACTGCCAGGCTCGCGGCAAACAGGCTGGTGTATGCCCCCAAGTGGATCCCGGGGTCGGAGTCCTCGTAGAAATCCTTGAGAAGGAAGCCCGCCTTAAGCTGCCCGCCAATTTGCGCTTCGAGCGTGTGACTGAACTGATAGCCTGTATCCAGTGACAATTCCGCGCCCTTTTCAACTTCCACTCTGCCGTTATAAGGCAACTTATGGCGCACAATTAACGGGATCTCTGGGTTATCAAGCGCTTCATCATCAAACATATACAAAATCGGGTTGGTCCAGCCCGCCATCAGCACCCCGCCGTGCCTGAGCACGCGGTAACACTCATTCCAAGTCGGCTGCAAGTCCTCTATGTAGCAATTCGAAACCGGGTGGATGATCATGTCAAAGCTCTCATCTTTGAACGGGAAGGGCAGGGTCATATCGGCTTGCAGCACCAAAACCTCGTAGTCTTCACGCTCTGCCACCATTCTCTCGGATTGCAATTGGCGCATGGAGTTATCCAGGATGGTCACGCGGTAGCCGTGCGCCGCCATGACAGGCCCCTGCTGCCCGCCGCCACTTGCCAAGCCCAACACGTCCTTACCCAACCCTTCGAACCAGCTGAGAGGAACGGTCCTCGTGGGGGTGAGAACGAACTCGATCGAACCGTCTTTTGCCTGTTGGAACTGTTCGGGGGTCAGAGGAATGGACCACGTGTTTTGATCTTCGCTCCAGGCGTCCCACAGGCGGGAGTTGTAGGCAACGTAATTCTGCATAATCGCGTCCTTTTTCACTCAGTCTACTACTTCGCCCAGAGCAATCAATTCGTCTTCTGCCACCCACCAGCCGGGGTGCCAGAACAACGCCTGTTTGAAGCTTTTGATCGCCTCATCGCGAAACCCCATTTTTACTTCCGCCCGACCCTTCCAGACCCAGGTTTCAGGAATGGCGGGTTCGACCGATTTATCTAGGGTTTGTTTCGTCAGGTCATACAGGTCCTGGTAGCGCTGTAAATAGTAATAGGCGTAATAAGGACCGGTCTGATACCAGAGCATTCGCCACGGACGTTCTTCTTCCTTGAGTGTCTTGTTAATGCGGAAAGCCTCATCAAAGGACTCTCCTGCACACAGGAAATCATTCAGTTCCACGCAGATCGAGCCGCGACTGTACCAGATAAAGAACTGATCCAATCCCTCGCGTTCATAAAGCTGGCTGTTAATCAGATTGAGGGTGTATTCTTTGTTGTATTGAGCATCCATCTGAGCGCCCAGAATGTCATAAACTTCCTGCTGACGTTCATAAGGGAAGATGACTAAATAGATCCGGTCAAACTGTTCCCAATAACGGGTGATGTCAGCGTAACTCATTTTGATCATACCCAGGTAGGTGTCGGGGATGGTTACTTCCTGGAGCTTGTCGTCATAACCGACAATTAAACCGTAATGACCCATCCAGCCTTCATGCCGGTCATCATAACCACGCTCAATGACCACCGGGAATCCAGAAGCAACCAGCCGTTTGATCAATTCAAGGTCACCGCCATAACGCACAATGCCATTGAGCTCGGTGTGTTCCTGCACGTACCCAAGCATTTCGTATGGCATGACGTTGCGGTCTCTGGAGAAGGGCTTAAGTTCTTCTTCAGTAGTTTTCTGAGTGCCTTCCCAGCCCCAGAAGCGCAAAGCCATCGCCAGATTAGTCGGTCCGCAGTTGTTGAAGCCCTGGTATTCCGGCTCGATGCCTTCGATCATCGCCGAGGGGGGCAGCGGCGGAAGCGGCGTGGGGGTGAGGGTTGGCGTTGGAGTAATGGTAGGGGTGGAAGTGAATTCAGCCGTAGGCGCGATGGTTGGGGTGTTGGTGGGCAAGGGAGTAAGCGTAGCTGTTGGCGCCATGGCAGTCAGCGTGGCAAAAACGCTGGCATCGAGGGTGCCTTGCTGAGTGGGCTCAAAAACCTCCGCAGCTGGAGGTTTGAAGAAATAGTAGATCCTGGCTCGCGCGCTTGCAAGATAGAAGTAGGCGCGATCGTGGATGGCAGGAATTTGATAGAGACCTGCAAGCACCAGAAACCCAACCAGTATGAGCACCGGGAAAATCCATGGCTTGCGCCAGGCAGGGCGCGGCGTCAGACGCCGGCGAAAAACTTGTTTAGCGTTTTTTCTCATAACTGCCTGGGATTATAACAGTGCACCAAACGAGCAGTTTTCGGCTCAGGGCTGAACACCCAGCTCAGCCAAACCTTCGAGGGGTAAAGCCCAACCGGGGTGATACTCGAGCGCTTTGCGGTAATAAGAA
>DAISYV010000033.1:13213-18582 GCA_036825115.1 Anaerolineaceae bacterium
GCTGCCTCGATGTAGTTTTGCATTTCGACCAGGATGCTGCCGCGGGAGTACCAGGCAAAAAACAGTTCCCGCCCGCTCACCTGCGGAATACGCGCGGTGACCTGGTCAAGCGTGTTCTGCAAGTTCCTGGCAGGATCAGCGTCCGGTCCGAGCAGCGCCAGCACCTCAGCCTCACGCTCAGGCGGGTATATGACCAGGTAGATCCCGTCAAAATGCGCCCAATCAAGCATAAGCTCATCATATCCAAGTGTCATGACCCCCAGAAGCGTGTCGGGGATGCGGACTGTTTGCCGGGCATTGTCATAGGCCGTCACAATACTGTAATGCCCCATCCAGCCATTGTCAGGATCTGTGTGACCACGCTCCAACAGGATCGGGTAACCATTTGAGACCAGGCGTTTTACAGTGTCAAGCGTGCCGCCATAGCGGAAAAGAGCGGACAGACTGGTCTTTTCGATCACGAAATCGCGCATCTCGCTGAGCATCACGTTGCGGTCGTCCTCATGGGTTCTGAGGCCGGCTTTGGTAACAGCCTGCGTGGTCGGCCAGCCCCAAAAGGTGAGGTTCATCGAGAGGTTGGCGGGTCCGCAGTTATTGAAGGTTTGATACTCCAACCCCATGCCATCCAATTCAAAAGCAGCGGGCACAGGTGCAAGCGTGGGGGTGGGTTCGGAGGTGGCAGTTGGCTGGGCAGGATCCCCTTCAGGGGTCGGTGTTTGCTCAGGCACAGGCATCTGGGTGGGCGCCATGGCGGTCAGCGAAGCCAACACGCTCGCGTCTAGCGTGCCCTGCTGAGATGGATCAAAGACGTTCTCAGACGGCGGATTGAACCGATAGTAAATATCTGAATATAGATTTTGCACGCGAATCTCCACTGCTGGGACTTGCATCGCGACAAATCCAAGCAAGCCAAACGCCACCAGGATCGCGAGATAAGCCCAGGGCTTGCGCCAAAGCGAGCGCTTTCCGAGGGATTTTTTGAGGTGTTTTTTTGATGCTGACATAATGTCTCTTCAGTTTTTTATAGTTGCAAGATTAGGGTTCAACGCCCAGAGCTTTGAGCTCAGCCAGGGCGGGCGGCCAGCCTGGATGCCACTGCAAGGCGCGTCTGAAATCGAAAATAGCGGTCTGGGTGTTGCCCAGAGCCACGTTCGCGCGACCACTCCACAAAAAAGTTTCGGGCAGAGCCGGTGTGCTGGCAACTGTGTACGTCATATAGGTGAGTCTGACAACGTCATCGTATCTGCCGGTGTAGTAATAGGCTTCATAAGGACCCACCTGGTACCAAAGCATGCGCCATGGTCGATCATCTTCCAGAATCCAGCCGTAAACCTTGAAAGCGTTATCAAAAGCCGCAGCTGCGTTGACATAGTCTTTCTTCATGACCAATAGTTCACCCAAGCTGTAATATGCGAAATACTGCTCAGAACGATCGGCGCTTTCAGACCGCTGGCGAAAGAGTTCGAGGGTGTAATCCAGGTTGTACTCAGGGTCAGCATGCTCACCCAACAGCGCCAATACGATTTCGCGTTCCTCCGGGGGGAAAACGACCAAATAGGTGCCGGAAAATTCATCCCAGAACTTCTGAAGCGTGTCGTAATCGATCCAAATGTTGCCATTGACGGTATCGGGGATGTGGACCGCATTTTTCGCGTCATCATAGCCATCAACCACGCCATAATGCCCCATCCAACCCTTCCATTCATCATCAATGTTTACATAACCTCGCTCAACCAGCACAGGGTAACCGGCTGCCACCAGACGTTTGAGCAGGTCGACCGTGCCGCCAAGGCGCAGGACGGCATCCTGCTCGGTGTGCTCCTGGATGTAGGTAAGCATTTCCTGTGGTGTGACGTTGAGGTCCTCAAGGCGGGGCTTGACCACCTTTTCGATGTCGATCTGTTCACCCACCCAACCCCAATAACGCAGTATCAAAGCCAGGTTGGTTGGACCGCAGCTGTTCAAGCGTTGATACTCCTGCACAACACCCTCAAGCTGCACCGCGGCAGGGATGATGGTGGGGATCGGCGTTGGGGTGGCAACGATTGTTGGTTCAGGGGAGGTCCCCTTAGTGGGTTCGGGAGTGTAAGTAGCCGTAGGTGTGGGCATCAGCGCCGTAAGGGTTGCGGCAACGCTCATATCCAGGGTGGCGTTTTCCGAAGGGTTGAAGGTCGATGCTGCAGGGGGTCTGAAGAAATAATAGATGCGGGAACGTAGCGAAGTCACGTAAAAATACGCGCGGTCGTGGATCGCGGGAACCTGGTAAAGCGCGAACAGCACCACTACTCCAACGAGCAGGATGCCAAGGATGATCAGCCAAACCGGGCGTTTACGCTTTGAAGGCGCTTTAGTCTTTTTGCTTTTTTCAGCCATACAGAGTTCGATTATATCGCAAGACAGGTGAGGTGAATTCGGCGTGTCCACTTTTAATCAGTCTCACGTTTTTCGCAAATCTTTTTTCAGCAGCACCTTCTGACATAAATCTAATGCACAATCAGTAAGATATTTTCAGGTCATTTTGTGGTACTATAATGACTCTTGACCAGGAGAAGTAAGTAGAACATGCCAATTTACAGTTACAAATGCGAGAGTTGCGGTTATCATTTCGATCAATTCCAGCATTTCACCGATGACCCCCTCACCGTTTGCCCCAGTTGCAACACGGTTTCTCTGCGCAAGGTCTACCAGCCGGTAGGTATTGTGTTCAAGGGTAAAGGGTTTTACGCCACCGATAACCGCTCACCCTCAGGGCAGAAGTACAGCCATAAGTCGGAAGGGGAAGGCGGCAATGGCTCCAAATCGCCCTCTGAGAGTAAAACAGAAGGCTCTGCAAAAGAACCCGCAAAAGCAAGTACAACAACCGCCGAATAGGCGGTTGTTTTTATTAATTACGATCGTACCGGCGTCCTAGCTGAGTATGCGATTTGATCATAATGTTTCATTAGCATCTAACAAATATTTAGTCAATCATCCACTTGGAGGCTATTGATAAGATACCCTATAGCAAGAATATTTTCCGAAGCCTCATCAATATTCATGGTGTACGTCATGACCAACACCTTTCCTTCCAGGTCAAACATGAACAGTATCTGGATCATTTGGACGCTGTTAAACTCATTTTTTACTATTACCGAAATTCCACGAATACCCGAATCTGTGTCAACTTTATCAATATTCATAACTTCCAGATTTGGATAAACCTGTTTAACATTTATTAATGTCAAGTCAACATAATCCTCAAGCGATCCATCATATCTTTCGTCAGCAAATACTACGTTTGATGGAAACAAACCCTTTGGATTCGATTCAGTTAGACCTAGATATTTTAATCCTGGTATCTCAAAAATTTCCCACCCATCGGGAATGATATAAGAAAAACCACCCTCTGGCTCATAATATCTCTCACCCTCCAGGACAACTTCAGTTGGCTGGGTTGTAGCTGTGGGAGGAATGGGTGTAGGTTGAGGCGTGGCTGTTGGCGCTATAGTTGGAAAGGTTACTGGCATCGGTGTGCAACCGACATAAATTAAACTAATGATAAGAAACAATACTAGGATAAGGGTTGTTTTTTTCATTACACTGTCCTCCGTCATTTTGCGAAAAAAAGAATAAGAAATCGAAATGGTTTGGAAAAAGACAAACTAATTCTATCAGGCAATTGGATGTTCTATAAATTTATCAAAAAGGGCTGGGGCAGTTAGCTGCCCCAGCCCATCCCCTCGACCCCCTCATAACCCCCACTATTTGGCGCGTTTGTTGTCCTTGTCGAGCTTGTCTTTCCAATCCGCCGGTAGCGGAGCGCCGGAGCGCATCGCGCCGATGGCGACATTGAGCGAGTCGTACTGCACCCGCACCCCCTGCGAGTCCTTGACATAGTTCGAAGCCCGATGGCTCTCAATGCCAATGTTTCCCGCAGCTGCCTGTGCGTCGATATCAGCGCCCAGGAAGAGGAATTCCCAGCCGTCCTTCTTGCAATCATCGATCATCTTGTGCAGCATTGCAGCGTTGGTTTCGCGTGAGCTGTTCTCGTAGCCGTCAGTGGTGATGACCATGATGACCTTGTCCGCCCGTCCGTCCGGCATGGTCTGTTTCTGGACGTTCACAATCTTACGAATGCCCAGCGCCACGGCGTCATAAAGCGCGGTGCTGCCGCGGACGAAGTAATCCTTTTCGGTCAGAGGCGCGATATCCTGGAGATTGATGCGGTCATGCAGGACTTCAAAGAAATTGTCGAACAGGATGGTGGTCACGCGGGTTTCCCCGTCGATCTTCTTTTGATCGCTGATGGTAGCGTTGAACCCTCCAATGGTGTCGCTTTCCAGGCCACCCATTGAACCGCTGCGGTCGAGGATAAAAATTAATTCTGTTTTGTTCATGTAGACCTCCTTTTTGATCTGAGGTCTATGATATTCCCCCTGGCTTTCGTTGTGGTCGCCTGGCAGGCGACATTTTAGGCGCCGAGCAAACTTTGATCGAAGTCGTAAAGAGCTCCATTCACCTTCGCAATGTCGTGATCGCCTCGTTCCAGGTAATAGCGCACGATCAGGTCGCGCTTGTCGCACGGGCTAAAGGCAAAACCCGCGCGTGCCAGCAGGTCCTGCGCGTCCTGAACCGAAAGCCGCAGACCAATGGTCAGCGCCAACACGGTGGATTTACTGGGGGCGTAGCCGGGATTGCTGCGGATTTTGCTGAAATGGCGGCGATCAATATTTGATCTCCTGTATACCTCAGCGTCGGTCATACCCTTGGCATCAACAAGCGTAAGCAGTTCCTCTGAAAATGTCTTTTCTTTAGGAAACTCAAATCCCTGGATCTCATCTGCAGGCTGGCAAAGCGCAGGACCATAATAGGGTCGCACTTCATCCACTTGCGTGGGTTCCTCAAAAACCTTGTGGGCGGATGGACGCGGTCTGTTAAGGTCTCTTCGCCGCCGATCGTGATCCAGATGCTCATCCACATAATGGTCATCAATATAACTTACAAGGTCATGACGAAGCATGAAACCAAGAGCAGTAGCGGTTTGGTGGAACATGACCAGGGTTACATCAAGGTCATGTTGGAAGAGGTAACGATTGATTTCGTCAAGAGCGACTGCCAGCGCTTGGTCGTAAGGGTATCCATAAATACCCGATGAGATCAATGGAAAAGCGATACTCTCAAGGTTGTGGCGGGTTGCCAGCTCCAGGCTGGAGCGGTATGCACTGCGAAGAATCTTCTCCTCCCCTTTATCTCCACCTTGCCAAACAGGCCCGACAGTGTGGATCACATACTTTGCTGGTAATTTAAACCCAGGCGTGATCACCGCATTGCCAGTTTCGCACCAACCGATCGCGTTGCAGGCTTCGGTCATCTCTTTTTCGCCGGCAGCA
>DAISYV010000034.1:0-18368 GCA_036825115.1 Anaerolineaceae bacterium
CAGTCCCGCCTGCGCAAATCAACAGTCGCACTGGTAGTACTCCTTTCAGAGGCTGTTTTTGTCGTTCCCTGGCGTGCCACATTCATCACGATCCCAACCGCAGCCATCGTGGCAGCCATGCTGGATCCACCTGCACTGATAAAGGGCAGAGCGTTCCCAGCAAACGGCAGTAGTCCAACAATAACGGATACGTTGATCAATGCCTCTATCACGATCCAACTTGTCAGACCAAATGCCAGTAACGATCCCAATTGATCTGGAGCGTTGCGGGCGATTTTGAAGCCGCGCCAGATGAGCATGATGTATAGAGCAATCACGATCATCGAGCCAATAATCCCGGTTTCTTCAGCCAGGACAGCAAAAATACTGTCAGTGTGGGGCAGAGGCAGACCGGTAAACTTGGTGTTCGCCTTGCCAAGGCCGACGCCGAAGAAGCCGCCTTTGATGATCGCTTCATAAGTCCGGCGGATGTGATAAGAACTCTGGGTGGGATTCTCAAGTCCAGTCAAATACTGGGCAAAGCGAATGCGCCCGGTGGGCATCACGTTGATCAGGAAAATAGATCCCAACAGACCCACCAATATGACGATGGCGATGTGTTTCCAATCGCCACCTGCCAGGAAAAGCAGCATGATACCGAGCATCAGCACGGTCAGACCTGCACTCAGGTCAGGCTGCGCGAGAATTAAAGCCACAATGAAGCCGATGCCAAAAGATAACGGCAGCAGGTAATTTTTAAAATCCTTGAGCATATCTTTTTTGTTTGTGAGCCAGACCGAAAGGTACAGGATGGATACCAGTTTCGCGAACTCCGCAGGCTGGATCGATCCTTCAAACAAAGAACGGGCTGAGTTGTAACGAACTTCCCGAACAATTAAGACCGCAAAAAGCAGGCCGATAATGACAAGCATCATAGGAACGACCCATCTGCGGTAGTGGTGGTAGTCAAAGTAACTTAATGCTGTTGCTCCAATAATTCCCAGCGCAACCCAGATTACCTGTCTCAGGAAAATGGAATTTTGACTGTTGCTGATGGTCATCGAAACGTCCCAACTGGCGGAGTAGACCATCAGTAAACCAATCACCAACAGGCTGGCGACAATCAAAAGCAGCCCGACATCGAAGGTAAGGGATTGCACATTCGTGCGGCGATGGGATTTGGGAGTGGTTGCGTTTGTCATAGTTCGTTCACCCATTTTCTGAAGGCTTGACCTCTTTCTTCAAAGTCCTTAAAGGCGTCATAGCTTGTGCAGCCAGGCGAAAGTAAGACGACATCACCCGCTTCTGCCTGGTTGTGTGCGGTTTTGATGGCTTCCTGCAAGGTGGCACAGCGGACGACTGAATGCATTGCCTGACCGGGTTTTTTAGGTCCGATGGCTTCTGCAATCAAATCCCCGGCCTCACCAAAGATCACCACGCGTGAAACGCGTCTGCGGATCAGTTGGGCGAGTTTATCCCAGGGCAGGTTCTTGTCGCGCCCGCCAAGCAGCAAAACGATGGGTTCCTCAAATGAATTGATTGCGGCGATCGCGCGTTCCGGGGCGGTGGCGATCGAGTCGTTATACCAACGCACACCGTTCAACTCTCGCACCAGCTCCAGCCGGTGGGGGACACCGTCGAAGGTTTCAATTCCCAGTTGGATGCCTGGCAGACCAATCGTTGCGCCTGCCGCGATCGCGCAAGCAGCCAGGGCGTTATAAAGATTATGTTCTCCTCGCAGGTTGATCCACTCTACGGGCAGCATTTTGAGCTTGTCATTCCCAATCTGCAACATGATCTGACCTTTGTCCACATAGGTGCCGTTCTGACGGTATCCAGGAGTTTTCATGCCGAAGCTGATCACATCGGCGCGGGTTTGGTCGAGCAGATTCCAGGAACCCTCGTCGTCGCGGTTCAGCCCTGCCACATCACCCTGGTGCTGGTAGCGCAGGATGCGGGATTTTGCTTCGATATACGCGTGCATGGAACTGTGCCTGTCAAGGTGATTGGGGGTGATGTTCAAAACCGCAGCGACCTGTGGTGAACTTGTCATCAGTTCCAATTGGAAGCTCGAAAGTTCCATGACTACCAGATCATCTTCGCCCATCTGATCGAGGTCTTCGATCAGGGGATTGCCAATATTGCCGCCGACCCACGCGCGGTGTTTGCTGCTCTTCATCTCGAAGTGCTTTTGCGCCATCAAACCGACCAAAGCGGTGGTGGTGCTCTTGCCGGCAGATCCCGTAATGCCAACAACGGTTGCGGGGCATTCCTCGAGGAAGATCTGCGAGTCATTGCTGAGTTTTACCCCCTGATTTCGCGCAGAAACCAGGAATGGAATGGTCAGGGGGACACCCCCGGAGACGCAAACCAGATCGGCACCTTCCAGAAGACCTTCAGGGTGACCACCAAAGGCAAATTCCACTGGCAGGTCAGCCAAAGCAGCGCTTTCGGCCGCAAGGTCAGAAGCCGGACGTGAGTCCGTCAGCACAACCTGGGCTCCTCTATTCGAGAGGAAACGTGAGATTGCCAGACCTTGGCGGGCTGCCCCAATTACAATTACTTTTTTACCAGAATAATTTGTTTTCATCAGCTCATAAATGCCAAACTAAGTCCCAGCATGGCGCCGATCAGCTCAATGAGCCAAAAGCGCATCACGATCTGGTTCTCTTCCCAACCGATCATCTCAAAATGATGATGGATGGGGGTTTTCTTAAAAATTCGTTTTCCACCAGTTGCTTTGAAATAGAGCACCTGGATGATCACGCTCAGGACTTCAGCGGTGGGGATGATTGCGATCAAAGGCAGGAACAGCCAACGCCCGGTCATCAGCGCGATCACTGCCAGGGTTGCGCCCAGAGCCTGTGAGCCGGTGTCACCCATATAGAGGGCGGCAGGTTTGCCATTGAACCACAGAAAGCCAGCCAGGGCACCAACAATGCTAAAGCAAAAGCGTCCGAGATAGACCTGACCTTGCATCAGGGCGATGATGCCGTACGCGCCAAACGCGGCGATGGATATCATGCCAGCCAGACCGTCAATCCCATCGGTGAGGTTGATGGCGTTGGAGTAGGCGACGATAAAGAAAGACGCAACAACAATATAGAACCAGCCAAGGTTGAGTGGTACTGGCGAAGTTGGCCAAAGCAAATGTGGGACCAGCAAGATTTCCTTCAGCGCGTAGGCGATCACCAACGCTACCAGGCATTGAAGCAAGAACTTGGTTTTGCCGCGCATACCGAGGCCGCGCCTGGGTCCGCGGATGCCTTCCCAGTCATCAACCGCGCCGATCAACGCGTAACCCCACATGGTAGCCAGAGGCACCAAAATTGAGGAACCGATCAGGCGTGAGCCGAAAAGGGAGACAGCATTGAGGATAACAGTCAACAGTGTGACCGGGATCAGGAACATAAACCCACCCATGGTGGGGGTGTTCATCTTGGACATGTGCGATTCAGGCACATCGATCCGGATGATCTTGCCAATGTTCAGCTTACGCAGCAGGCGGATGAAAGGACTGCCCCAGATAACGGTCAGTAAAAAGCTGATGCTACTGATTGCGATTGCCAGTGATGAACCACGCATTAGTTACCATCCTCCAGGGCTGATACGATTTTTTCCATATGCATACTGTGTGAACCTTTGACCAGGGCAATGTCACCGGATTTAAGGTTTTCAAGCAGGTAGGCGGTTGCTCCCCTGTGATCGCTGAACCAATGGACCATCTCGGCCGGGAAGCCATTTTCGATGGCAGCGTCCCGCGTCATCAGGCTGCGGGTGCCCACCAGAACGATCTCATCCGCCACTTCCGAAGCGCGCATGCCAATCTTGTTGTGTCCGGCTTCTTCATAGCGCCCCAGTTCCAGCATGTCTCCGAGAACAGCCACTTTGCGACCCTTCAGATCGTCAAGCAAGTTCAAAGCAGCCATGGTTGAATCAGGCGAGGCGTTGTAAGTGTCGTCGATCAAAAGTGCTCCAGATGCGGTTTGAACAGTCACAATGCGCAACTGAACGCGATTGTCCTTGAAGGCTTCAAAGATCGACCCCCAGTCCATCCCCAGGTTCAGTGCCACCGCAGCGGCACGCAGCATCGTGTAGACCGAGTGGCGTCCAATCAGGGGTGCAGTGACATACAGGCTCTCATCCTGGTAGTGCATTCGGCAACGGATGCCGTCCAATCCACGGCTTTCAACTTCATCAGCCCAGAGGTCTGCTTCAGGATCGAGTCCGTAGTAGAAGACGCGCGATTGAGTTTGTTTCGCCATGTCTTTTACCAAAGGATCATCGAAATTAAGGATTACCAGCCCATCTGGGGCTGCTGGCAGGGATTCAACCAACTCGGCTTTTCCTCGCGCGATCGCTTCGATGCTGCCGGCACGTTCAGCGTGAACGGTCCCAACATTGGTCACAACTCCAACCTGGGGCTGGGCAATTTCGCACAACAGTTTGATCTCGCCTGCCACGTAGAAACCCATCTCAAGTACTGCCACTTTATGCTCTTCAGTTAATGAGATTAGTGTCAGGGGCAAACCGATTTCATTGTTCATGTTGCCCGGGTTTCTCAGGGTTTTCATTTGACTTCTCAGGACTGAAGCGGTGAGCTCCTTGGTTGAGGATTTTCCGACGCTGCCAGTAATACCAATCACGACCAGGTTGTGCTGTTGGCGCCAGTATTTCGCCAGCGTCTGTAAAGATGTCAGCGCGTCAGTTGTTTGCAGGCTGAAGGGAGTGTTTTTGGGTAACACGAAACTATCCTGGCTAAGATCGATCACAGGGAACTTGCTGTCTATAGCATGGTCGATTAAAGCTAAAACTGCCCCATTTGCGAAAGCCTGGTCAACAAATTGGTGTCCATCAGTGTTCTCACCCTTCAAAGCCACAAAGAGCCCTTTTTCAGTGACACAGCGCGAATCAACACATCCGCAGGCAATTTCAAAATCCTGCTGAATTTGGTATTGAGCAGCTGGTGCGAGGGCTTTCAATATGTGGCTCAGGGTCAACATTTTTCTTACTCCAATATCGCAAAGCTGTAATCACCAGGCTTCTCAGCCAGGCGCACATTGTCGGGGGGGATGTTCATCAGGACTACCAGGTCGCTGACAAGATCCGAAAATACAGGCGCTGCAACTTCGGAACCCCAGATGGAGATCTCAGGTTTTTCCAACCAGATATAAACCAGGAATTTTGGATCCTCAGCTGGACCCCAGCCTACGAAGGAGGTGTTAGTGGAGGTATTGGTGTAGCCCAGCGGCGTAGCAATTTCTCCGGTGCCGGTTTTTCCCGCAACGCTATAACCTTCGACCAGCGCGTTTGAGGCTTCATTCTCCAGGGAGGTTACCAGCATGTTGGTTAGGGTGTGCGCTGTATCTGCAGAAATGGGTGTGCCAACGACGACTGGATCGATGTTGTACTGTTTGCCGTCAATGACCATCGCCTTGACTACATGGGGTGCCATCATTCTGCCGTCGTTTGCGATTGCGCCAATAGCCGTCACCATCTGAATGGGTGTCACAGAAATACCCTGACCAAACGAATTGGTTGCCAGGTCCACTTCGTACCACAGCCCGTCGCCGGGTAGCTTCAGAGGCCAGTGGCTTTCACCGCCCATATCGATCCCGGTGTTCCGATCAAACCCGAAGGATTTCAGGTATGAGTAAAAAGTGTCTGGTCCGAGCTCCATGCCAACCCAGGCGAGGCAAACGTTGAGCGAATGCTGCATACACCCGGTCATATCCACTTCCCCCCAACCGCCCATGTTCCAGTTGTAGATGGTTGCGCCACCAACATAGAGGGAGCCTGTGTCATTAAAAGTGGTTTGAGGTGTGACCCTGCCAGAATCCAAGCCGGCTGCCATCGTGATTACTTTGAAAACAGAACCAGGTTCGTAGGTGCTGCTGATGGCGGCGTTGTATGGTTTTGGATTTGGGAATATCTCGGAATAGTTCCAGTATTCATTGGGATCCAACCGGGGGGTTGTTGCCATCGCGATGATTTCACCAGTTTCGGGGTCATAGACAATGATGGTTCCATTTTCAGCACCAGACCAATCGATTGCTTCATCCAGTTTGGCTTCAGTCATTGCCTGGATCTCGCGGTTAAAGGTCAATTGCACTGTGACACCCGGTGGAACTTCCTCAATGGAGGTCAACAAGTTGGGATCGATGGCGGAGTAAACTTGCTCGGGCTCGCCAGCCATCAGGTCATCGTAAGCTTCTTCCACACCAAAATAGCCGATGCCGTCTGTTCGGTCCAGGAAGCTATAAAAGCCCAGGATGTTGGAAGCTAACGTGCCTTCCGGGTAGCTGCGTTTGTTATTAGCGGTCCAGACCAAACCGTTCAGATTTGGGCGAACCTCGCCGCGTTTGCTAGTGCGATTGGCATAATCTTCTTTAATTGATTCTAATTGCGCGATTTTGTCCTTGCTTACAAAGCCATCCAGCACTATAAAGTAGGGGTTTCCGTTGCCTGGAGTCATCTGCGTATAGCCAAGTACGCGGGCATAATCCAACCCAAGGATACTTGAGGCAACAGAGGCAACGGTTTCAGACTGGTCGATAGCCTGCAAATCCAGACCAACCTCGTAAATCACTTCATTACCAGCCAGAAGTCGGCCATCTGAGTCGTAGATGCTGCCGCGTTCAGGATAGATCATACGGTTGATACCCTGGTAGGCTTCGCTATCCGCCAGGATCTGTTTAGCGCCTTCGATGTTCTGGATGCGGATAAGTTGAACACCCGCTACGCCAGCCACCACACTCGCAAGCACGCAAATAATAAAGAAACGATTCCAATTTGTGGTTTTCATGGAGCCACCTCTGTGGTCATGCTTTCAGTTGGGTCTGCGGGCAGGCTTGGTTCAATAAAAACTTTTAGCCGTAGCCAATCCCACAAAGAAGCGGTAAATTCAGGCAAAAGCACGGGAGTGCTGATCTCTTCAACGACGGGAGGAGGTGCCAGGGCTGGTTGCGATGGGGGAACATAACCTGGAACCTCGATATACATCGCCTCAAGCGGGTCCAGAAGCGTCATATTCAGCGCATCCGCCCGTTCGCTTAATGATTTGGCGGAAGAAACTTGGGCGTACTGTGTTTTGAGGTCGTTGATTTCCATTTCCAGGGCGCTGATCTCGGCTTCAAGGCTCTGAATGCGCCTGCCAGCTGCCGCAGCTCGACCGCTGACCATCAAGTAAACACCCGCGACCACCGCAATCCCGACCAGGACAAGCAGGAAGATACCGATCCACTGGATCTGAGTTCGCCATGGGGCTTGTTTATAGGCTTGTAAGAGATTCTTTTTCATAGCCTTTTCCATGCAGTTTCCGTGCCATTCCTCTATAACTTCTCAACGACCCGCAATTTCGCGCTGCGAGAACGCGGGTTGATTTCGACCTCTTCCGCTGACGCAATAACCGGCTTGGAGGTCAATATCCGGACGCTAGCTTTGTGCCCGCAGGTGCAGACAGGCTGCTCGGGAGGGCAAATGCAGTCGGTGCTTTCGCGTTTGAAAGCCTGCTTTACCAGTCGGTCTTCCAAAGAGTGGAAACTGATGACCGCAAGGCGTCCGTGTTGGTTTAAAAGTGCGATCAGGCTTGGTATTGCCTGTTCAACGGTCTTGAGTTCATCATTGACCGCAATTCGCAGTGCTTGAAAGGTTCTGGTGGCGGGATCCTGCTTTTCTTTGCTTCTGCCGATCGCGTTCCGCACAACCTCTGCCAATTCCCCCGTAGTCTTTAAGGGTCTGGCTCTCAGGATTGCCCGCGCGATACGCCTGGAGTAGCGTTCCTCGCCGTAGCGCCAGATGATGTCCGCCAGGTCAGCTTCCTCCAGTTTGTTCACCAGATCGGCGGCAGTCTGACCCTGGGTGGGGTCGAAGCGCATATCCAACAGACCGTCATGTCTGAAGGAAAAGCCGCGTTCGCTCTGGTCGAGCTGCATGGAGGACACGCCAAGGTCCATCACAATCCCATCAACAGCCTGCCAACCAATTTTTTGCAGGATGTCGGCGCTTCGCAGGTAAGACGCATGCATCACCTGTGCGCGACGGCCGAAGGGATTGAGGCGCTGCCTGGTGAGTTCGATTGCCAGGGGGTCGAGGTCCAACGCGAGGAGTTCACCATCAGGGTAACTCTCGGTCAGGATGCCTTCAGAATGACCGCCAGCACCGGCAGTGCAATCCAGGTAACGCTTCGGGCTCGAGGGAGCCAGATATTGAATTGTTTCTTTGTAAAGTACCGGGCGGTGCGGGAAGGGGACTTCGCTCACCGCTTTCCTCAATTTCCTCTGGTATTGATGTTGAACATTGCCCAGCGTTCAGCATTGGCTTTAGGGTCGCTGGTCGCGTTCTCTTCCGCATCCAGCCGTTCAGGAGCCCAGATCTCAAAACTGTCTCCAACGCCAATGATGACCACCTTTTCCTCGATGCCGGCAAACTTCCGCAGGTGTGTCGGAATGAGGATACGGCCAACAGTGTCATAAGCGAGTTCAGCCGAGCCACCCAGGATCTCACGGCGCATGGAGCGCAGAAGGGGATCCGTGATGGATTGGCTGTTGATTGAGTCAGCAATGATGTCGAACTTGTCTTTGGAATAGGCCATCAAGTTTCCGTCAAGCCCTTTGGTCACGCAGACAAGATCGCCGACAGTTTGTTCCCGATAATTGGAGGGGACAGTCATCCGACCTTTCTTGTCAATATTGTGCTCAAACCTTCCGTAAAACATTTGTTCTAATCTCCCTTTAATTACCGAAGCGCCGGATAACCAGCGCTTCCATCAATTTTGTGACACTTTCTAACACTTTATGACAATCTTGCACACATTATAGACCCCAAATCCCAAAAATGCAAGCGATTGGGCATGCAATTTGCATGGAAATATGGATTTTTCACATTTTCAGGGGGCTCAGGTTGAAAGCTTGATTCATATTGCGCGTAGCCACATAGTCAAGCTGGTTATAAAGCCAAGGAGGCGTGCTGCCAAAAGGCGGTTTGATGCCGTTTATGCCAGTCCTTTTTGTCATGTGTACAAGGCTGAGCTAACCAGCATTTCTGGTTGATGGAAAAAGCGATCAAGGCTTAGTAGATGCTTGTTTGTATGCCAGGTATTGCGATGACCGCCCTCTGATTTGCATTATAATGACACCGTATGAGCACGCTGGGTATACTCAATGACCGCTACCAACTCGAACAAACGCTTGGCACAGGCGGCATGGCTATTGTCTACAAAGCCAAAGACCTGATGCTCGAGCGTTATGTTGCCGTCAAAGCCCTGCGTGAAGATTTTTCACAGGACGTTGCCTTTCGTGAACGCTTCCGCCAGGAAGCCAAAGCCGCCGCAAATCTCTCCCATCCAAACATCGTTACAGTCCATGACTTCGGTCTGGATCAAAAGCATCTTTTTATCGTGATGGAATACATGCCAGGCACGGACCTGAAAACGCTTATCAAACAAAAAGAGCGATTTAGTCTTACAGAGGCGTTGGAACTGATGATCCAGGCGTGCGGTGGGGTGGGGTACGCACATCGGGCAGGATTGGTGCATTGTGACATTAAGCCCCATAACATGCTTGTCACACCGGAAAACCGCCTTAAAGTAACAGATTTTGGCATTGCGCGTGCCTTGTCCACCATTTCTCCCGACGAACGCAGCGAAGTCGTTTGGGGCTCACCGCACTATTTCTCGCCTGAACAAGCCAGTGGCATGCCACCTTCTCCGGCGTCGGACGTCTACTCTCTGGGAGTCATTCTCTATGAGATGCTTGCCGGGAGATTGCCTTTTATCGCCTCGAATTCCAGTGAACTTGCGCGTATGCATCGCGAGGATCTGCCAGTCGCTCCCCGTTACTACAACACCAGCATCCCTGCCAAACTTGAAGAAATCATTATAAAGGTGCTCTCCAAGGAGCCCTCTGCCCGCTACCGAACTGCCGACCAACTCGGCCGACTGTTGATGGGCTTGTATGAAACCGAACGATCGGTTCCTTTCCCAAATGAGAACTTGCAGCAGATGCCAAAATTGGAACAGGTCAAGCCTAATCCTACACCCATCGAGCAACCTCCGGCTCACACCCCAACGCCAGTTCCAGCGAAAGTTACTACTTCACCGAATCCAGTAAGAGCACCCCAGACTGAAGTCACTCCTGTTTCAACTTATCCAGCTGAGGCGCGCGTTGCGCAAAAACAGCAGGTGGGTCACGAGAAAGCACCAATTGATTGGAAGACTTGGTCATTGGGTTTACTGGCGGCAATGCTGCTGCTTGGCTTGATCCCATTCTGGTTTTATGTCTACCTGTTACTCAAACCCTGACAAGAGGTAAAATGGCTGCTTTGATCTCTCCTTCCATCCTTTCTGCTAATCTATCAAGTCTTGGCGATGAGTTGCGAGCCTGTGAAGCGGCTGGCGCGGATGCCATCCACATCGATGTCATGGATGGAAGTTTTGTCCCGAATATTACATTTGGTCCGGACATTGTCGCGGCCTGCAAGAAAGAAACGTCGCTGCCTTTGGACGTGCATCTGATGATCGTTGAACCGGAAAGGCACCTGAAGGCTTTTGCCGATGCTGGCGCGGATTATCTGACCGTGCATTACGAAACCTGCCCACATATCCACCGCACGTTGCAAACTATCCGTGAACTTGGCGTCAAACCCGGTCTCACTTTCAACCCCGGCACACCTGTGGAGCCGCTTCAGCTGCTGACAGACATGGTGGAGTTGGTCCTGATCATGTCGGTCAACCCTGGCTTTAGCGGACAGAAGTTCATTCCGCAAGCGATCGATAAGATTCGCCAAACCCGGGAAATTCTTGATGCCCATGGATCAAAAGCGATTGTCCAGGTGGATGGCGGAATCTCAGCAACCACGATCCGCGCCAATTACGAAGCAGGCGCGCGAAATTTCGTGGCAGGTAACGCTGTTTTCAAACATCCGGAAGGTATATCAGGTGGGGTTCGTGCCTTGCGGGCGGCACTTATTTAAATCAAAAAAGCCGCTTGCGCGACTTTTTGATCGTTTGTGGGTTAACAAACTAGTTGTAATTTTTGGTCAAAGTCTTGATGCAGCGTGCGCAAAGAACTCTACGAACCATCTTGCCATTCTCCATCACAGAAACGCGCTGAAGATTGGGCAGGAATTTACGCCGTGTTGCCACCAGCGAGTGACTGCGATTATGACCGAATGTTGTGGTTTTACCACATTGACTGCACTTTGCCATCTTGTTACCTCTTATGCATTATAATTTCAGGCTGCATGTGAACTCGTTACTACACACGCAAGAAATTATAATACCAGATAACGAGAAAAGAATCAAGTAATTTAAGCGGAGAAAGAGGATTTCTATGACAACTCAAAGTAATCAACAGGGCAGCATCTTCATCCTCCCGCAGGCAATCAAAACGGTTGCCCGCAATGCCGCCCTGCAATCTTATGGCGTAATCAGCCTGGCGCCTGCGAATCCCGCCGAGACTGTCTCACGCTTTTTCAAGAAGGAAGCGGATGTTGGGATTTTGGTGAACACGGAGGAAGATGGTGTCAGTCTGGAACTTAACCTGATCATCGAATACGGTCTGCGTATCAAGTCGGTGGCGGATTCGGTTGTGGAAAGCGTCAAATATAGTGTCGAAAAAACCATGGGAATCCCGGTAAAGCGGGTAGATGTCCATGTCAGGGGCTTAAGAATAAGTAACCCGGATTAATGAATCAATAGGTGCTGAATGAATGATATCTCTCGAACCCTGCCCGATGAGGCTGAACGCCACCGGCTGTTGCAGTCTCCTATCAACGGCGATGGGCTTATGCTGCTTTTTGAGGCTGGTCTGCTCTGGCTGACAACCAACCAGCAGTATGTCAACTCCTTAAACGTCTTTCCGGTGCCAGATGGCGATACCGGAACCAACATGGTCCTCACCATGCAGGCGGCGTTTGCTGAAGCTGATCAAAATCGCTCAACCAACGTCGGCGAAACCGGTCGCCATTTTGCCCAGGGCGCCCTGATGGGCGCCAGGGGCAACAGCGGCGTGATCCTCTCGCAGATCTGGCGTGGTTTTTCACGCGCGCTCGACCATTACGAAACGATGGATACCGGTTTGCTGATGCGCGCCATGCAGGAAGGCCGCAACACCGCCTATAAAGGCGTTGTTCGCCCTGTGGAAGGTACGATCCTGACCGTTATCAAGGATATGACCACTGCGGCAGAAGAAGCTTTAAAGGATGATTCCAGCCTGAGCCAAATGCTTGTCTCGATCGTGGAAGCCGGCGATGAGAGCGTGAAACACACCCCGGAACTGCTGCCAATCCTAAAGCAAGCCGGCGTGGTCGACTCAGGGGGTATGGGATTGTTCTACATCTTTGAAGGCATGCTGCGCATGTTGCAAGGGCTCTCGCTGGATGCGTCCGGCGCAGTTTTAAAACCGCTTGCGGAGCTTGACCTGAGCCATGCCCTGGAGACAGTTGAAGAGGGACAGGATTACGAAGTCGTGATTGATTTTGCTCCCAACGGCAATTTTATGTTGGAACAATACTACGATGGACTAAGTGACATAGGCACCAGTATCCAGGTGGGTGAGGGTGATGGTATTTATCGCATGCACATCCACACTGCTCTCGATAAACGTTATGAACCGATTGCTTACACCGAAAGCCTGGGTGTTGTCAAGAAAATCATGATGGAAAACCTCCAGGATCAGATGAACGGTCGCAACAAAGAAGCAGACAAGCTGACCCTGGCTACGGTGAATCCAGGCGAAGTGGCCGTTGTGGCGGTTTCTCCAGGAGACGGACTTTCACGCATTTTCGCCAGTCTTGGTGTGGCAGCTATTGTGCAGGGTGGACAGACTATGAATCCCAGTGTCAAAGAACTTGTAGGAGCCTTTGAGAACCTGCCAACAGACAAGATCATCATTCTGCCAAACAACAAGAATATCATCCTGGCTGCTCAGAACGCGGCCAAGGTTAGCGTTAAAAAGATTGCCATCATCCCAACCCGCAACGCCCCCCAGGGTTTCGCTGCCATGCTGCGTTTGTACCCGGAAGGCACGCTCGAGGAAAATGAAGAATCCATGCGCGAGGCGATTACCGAAGTGCATACCGGAGAGATCACCATTTCGACGCGTTCGGTTGAGATTGAGGGTGTGCAAGTGGAAAAGGGTCAGGTCATTGCGTTGCATGACGGCAAATTGGTTTCCTCAGCACCGACAATTGAAGAAGCACTTGATGAGTTGTTCCAGAAAGCCCATCTCGACGAAATTGAACGCATCACATTCTTTTATGGAGAGGGAATCACTCAGCAGCAGGTCAACAAGCTTGGTGATCGCGTTCGCGAGGGATACCCGGATAAAGAAATCGAGATTCACGAAGGCGGTCAGCCGCATTATCAGCTGATCATCGCGTTTGAATAGAATAGCAGGGAATACAAAAACGGTCGCAAGACCGTTTTTTTTATACTATTCATCGATTTGTTCATCACATCCATCTAAAAACTTAATATAATGTTTTAAATAAAAAGCTTGTTGCGCGTAGAATATATAAGTATTTGCGCTTTCATGCGGCTTCAGGCGAGGTTTAATCGGCACCTAGGTCAGGTTCTTCTGCCTGCCCTTGAGCGACGCGAATGGGGTTGAAGTTGACATCACGAATGTTGACAAATAAATCCCTCAAAAAATCCAGGTTCCTGACGTCAGGTTGAACTGCGCAACCTGACCTACGGCTGAATGGGTTACCAATCTCTTGGCAGCATACAGCCTGCCTTTTCCTAATCTTTTTTTTCTTATCACTAAAATGGTTGATGCAAGAACCAGATCTGGTTGTTGCCCGTTGTTTTTTGGTCGACGCAGGCGTCGACCCTACGGGGCATCATTTTAGGTCATTGTAGGAAAAAGACTTGCACCTCGCTTTGATCCGGTCGACGCGGGCGTTGCCCTACGTGGCATTATCGTCAGGTCACCGTAGGGAAAAGGCCTGCCTTTTCCTATTTTTTCTCATGACCAAAATGGTTGATGTAGACACCAAACCTGGTTGTTGCTTGTTGCTGTTTGGTCGACGCGGGCGTTGCCCTACGGGTTTTGTCGTCGGCTAAGTACATCGACCCTATGGGATTTGTGGTCTGGGAAGGCAGTAACCATCGGTACTCAATAGGAATTCCTTGGTAAATCGATTATTATTAGACGAGGAAAATGGGTCCTGGTATGCTGAAAGTTACAGAAAAGTACGGGAATTTCATCAAGCTTGAACGCAGCAAAGGTTATCAAAATACTGCGATAATGGGCGGTTTTGGCGCGCTCGCAAACACATGGCCTTCTGAAGCACGGGAGTCTGGTTTATCGGAATCGCTGATCAGCAAGGTTTCACAACTCCTGAAGAAGTATGAATCCAAATCTCCCGAAGATCGCAGGAAAGATCTGATTGAACTGACCTCCTGGCTGGGCTTGAGCGAGATAGGCAGCTTTCCTCCTGCCCCTGACGGCAATCCTGCTCCAAAACCGGTGTCTCAACCAGATACAAAACCGGTAACATCCACTCCTGCGGCAAGAAAAACAGGGCAATCCAACCCTCCCGGAAGGACAAAAAAGTCCGAAACTCCAGCAAAGCCGAGCCAACCTCAAATCGGACTTGACGCCTCCGTGGAGGTCATTCGGGGCGTTGGGGAAAACCAGGTTAAGAACCTTGCCAAACTTGAAATTTTCACCATCCGTGACTTGCTCTACCACTTCCCACGCCGATACGATGATTACTCAAAACTCAAAACCATCAATCAACTGCGCGTTGGGGAGGAAGCGACCATCGTTGCCAGTGTGAACAACATTGTCAGGATCCCGACGCGCAAAGGCAAAACCCTGATCGAGGCAGTTGTTTCCGATGCCACAGGCAGTATGCGACTGCTTTGGTTTAACCAGGAATGGCACATGCGCAGTTTGCGCCAGGATATGATGATTTCTATTTCAGGAAGGATCGATCTCTATCTGGGTCGTCCTGTAATCTGGCACCCGGAGTACGAACCCATTGACCAACAACAGCTGAACACCAACCGCATCGTGCCTGTTTATCCGCTGACAGCCAAAGTCACCCAAAAGTGGCTGCGTCGGACGATTTTTTCGACCTTGAAGTATTGGATTCCGCGGATCAGTGAAACCCTAACCGACCAGATCCAGCAGCATGCAAGGGTAATTGGACTGCGGCAAGCCCTCAACCAGGTACATTTCCCTGACGACATGCAAGCCCTTACAGCCGCGCAAAGGCGTTTGGCCTTCGATGAGCTTTTCATTCAACAGCTCGGAATCATCCTGCAGAAGCGCCAATGGCTGGAGATGAGCGGCAAACCCTATCCAGTCACAGACACGTGGCTGCAAGCACGCATTGACTCGCTTCCTTATGAACTAACCAGTGCCCAGTTGCGCACGATTGATGAGATCCGCAAGGATGTTTCGAGCGCGCATCCGATGAACCGCCTCCTTCAGGGAGACGTGGGCTCTGGCAAGACCATTGTGGCGCTGGTTGGGATGGCCATGATCATTTCTCATGGCGCCCAGGCAGCTTTTATGGCGCCCACTGGCATCCTGGCAGAGCAACACTATCAAACCTCGCTAAAGTTGATGACTGAATCCAAGGGAAAACAAGCAGCCTTCCTTGAGCCTGGCCAGGTGCGATTGTTGACCGGGGATACCTCAACAGCAGATCGCAAGGAAATCGCGGCAGGATTGAAGAATGGCTACATCAAACTCCTGATTGGCACGCACGCGCTGATCGAAGACCCGGTGAAGTTCCAGAACCTGCAAATGGCAGTGGTGGATGAGCAGCACCGCTTTGGTGTTGCCCAACGGGCAGCTTTACGAAACAAAGGCGATAACCCCCACCTGTTGGTCATGACCGCCACACCGATCCCACGTTCACTACAGCTAACGGTTTTTGGCGGGCTGGATGTGAGTGTGATGGATGAAATGCCCAAGGGGCGTCTCCCCATCACCACAAGCATCGCTTTTCCGACTGAACGTGAAAGAGTGTACGACCGCATCCGGGATGAAGTGGAGCTTGGACACCAGGCTTTCATCATTTACCCGCTGGTTGAAGCTGGCGAGAATGATGAGGTCAAGGCAGCGGTGGAAGAGCAGGAACGCCTCCAGAAGGAGGTCTTCACCGAGCTGCGGGTGGGGCTCGTCCACGGCAGGCTCAAACCTGCGGAGAAAGACGCCGTGATGCTGAGTTTCCGCAAAGGTGTTTTCGACATCCTTGTGTCAACATCGGTAGTTGAAGTCGGCGTGGATATTCCCAACGCTTCGATCATGATCATTGAAGGGGCTAACCGCTTTGGCCTGGCACAACTTCACCAGTTTAGGGGTCGGGTGGGACGTGGCGACGCGCCATCCTATTGTTTCCTGATTCCGGACACGGAAGATGCGGCTGAAAATAATCGGCTCCTGATCATGACCCAGACGAACGATGGCTTTGTACTGGCAGAACAGGACCTGAGAGACCGGGGTCCCGGTGACTTTCTGGGTACTCGCCAGGCAGGTTTCAACGAATTCAAGATGGCCTCTTTGGCGGATGTGCGCCTGATCCACCTTGCCCGTGAAGTCGCGGAAGAAGTGCTGGAAGCCGATCCGGGTCTGGAATCTACAGAACACTTGCCGTTAAAGCAGGCTGTTGAAAAAATCTTGCCATCTGATGACGGTGAAGGAGATGTGAGCTGATGACAAAAGTCGTTTTTCCCGGTACATTCGACCCAATTCATTATGGGCATGTGGATGTTGCCATGCGAGCCGCAAGCCTGTTTGATGAAGTGGTTGTAGCTGTCTATAATAAGCCGCTCAAAAACCTGCTCTTTTCTCCCGACCAGCGCATTAACCTGGTGCGGGAAGTGCTGAAACATGAGAGCCGGATCACTGTGCTTGGTTATTCCGGTCTGACGGTCAATTTCGCTCGTGAAATTGGGGCGAAGGCAATCGTCAGGGGGCTGCGGGTGTTCTCGGATTTTGAGTACGAATTCCGCATGGCGCTGGCAAATAACCGGCTGGATTCTGACATTGACACAATAGCCCTGATCACAACTGAAGAAAACACCTTCCTATCTTCGTCGACGGTCAAAGAAATTGCCTCTTTAGGCGGAGATGTGAGCACCATGGTGCCGCCAATAGTCAATAAAGCGCTTCTTGATTACTTCCAGAACCAGGTCAATGATCCAAAACCAGAGATCAATCCTACGGAATAATCATCCAGACATTCCTTGCTGATGTTGGTGCATCCTGCTTTGCGGGAACATCTACTCGTAGGGCGAGTTTGGAAGCACTGCAGCCTTTATCAGCTGGAGACCTTGGTGTGCTTCCAATCCGCCATCACACCATCGATCCTTCGCAATTAATCAACCTTGCACCTCAGATGAGCATAAGCGGCGGATTGAGGGCACGACAAGTCCACCTATCACATTGTTCACAGTGCCCTCAATCTCGCCCTTGTATATTAATACTCAGAAAAGCATGATAATAAAATAACATCGATCAGGAAGGTGAGGGTGAATCCGGGCTCGCCCTTTGGACAAGATCCAGCTTCGTAGATATGATCCCCTCACCTTTTTTTCACAAAGATCGGACGGTATCTGAAGCCTCTCTAAGCCATGACTCGTACGAGATGAGCTTGCATTCACAAGGATGATCCAATGAATGCGCCTGACCGATGCTAACCATAGTTTACAGAAAAGAGGTACATAATGTCAAATATATTAGGTATCGACGTCTCGAAGGATAAGCTTGACCTGGTTCTACTCAATGAAGAGGGTAAGTTCCATAAGGTAATCAGCAACGATCTGGCTGGTTTCAAAACGCTGGACCAATGGCTGATCAGCCGACATATCGACCAGGTACACGTTTGCCTGGAAGCCACCGGACAATATGGGGACGCGGTCAGCGAGTATCTATACGGACAAGGCCATGACGTCAGCGTGGTCAATCCAACTCGCATCAAACGCTATGGGGAAAGCAAGCTGCACCGCAACAAGACCGATAAGGCAGATGCTGACTTGATTGCCGAGTTTTGTTTGAAGGAGAAACCTGCTCTCTGGGAGCCTCTCAACCCCGATTTGAAGCATCTAAGGGCACTTGTGAGGCGTTTGATCGATTTGCAGGCTAATTACCGACAGGAAGAAAGCCGTTTGTCGAGTGGCGAGAAGGATGACTGGGTTATCCAGGATCTATCCGTCCATGCAGAGTACTTGAAAGCACGCATAGAAGCCACTGAAGAAGAGATCCAGAGCTTCACCAAGGGGACACCCAGCCTGAAGGCAAACCAGGAGCTTTTGGTTTCCATTCCTGGAGTTGGCAATAAAACCTCTGCCAGATTAATGGGTGAGATTGGGGATATCAGCCGCTTTGAGAATGCGCCACAATTAGCTGCTTATGCTGGTCTCAATCCGA
>DAISYV010000035.1:0-17976 GCA_036825115.1 Anaerolineaceae bacterium
CTGTCTGCCAATTCCAGCACCAGCGCAAACGTGAGATTGAATTATACCGGTTCCGTTGTCTTTGTCAAGAACGCGGAGCCAGAATCTGAGGTAAGGTTGAAGAAGACAATTGTTTTAGACGCAATGGGCAGCGATAACCGCCCCTTTCCGGAAGTGGAAGCGGCTGTAACTGCCAGCAAGGAATTCGACATTAATGTGATCCTGGTTGGCGATGAGGTTCAACTCACTTCTGAACTGAAAAAGCTGAACCAGGACCTCTCCGGGGTGCGGGTGGTACATGCACCGGAGTGGCTCGAGATGAGCGACCACATCCAGGAAGCCCGCGCCAAAAAGCAGAATACCATGGTGGTCGGAATGCAGTTGGTGATAGATGGCGAAGCCCAGGCTTTTGTGACCGCAGGCAATACCGGCATGGCAATGTATTTTGGCACAAAAATTTTTGGCCTGATCCCCGGCTTGAACCGACCTTGCCTGGGCTCCACGATACCCGTAAAAGGTGGAAAAAGCGTCCTGCTGGACATTGGCGCCAATGCGGACTGCAGACCGGAATTTTTGGTGCAATTTGCGCAGATGGGGGCAGTTTATTCGCGCTTGATGGTTGGTGTGACAGAACCTCGCATTGGTTTGATCGCCAACGGTGAAGAAGAAGGCAAGGGGAACGAGCTTGTCAAGGCAACACATCCTCTTCTCAAGGAACAGGTGCCAGGTTTTGTGGGCAACATCGAAGGCAAGGAGCTTTTTGGCGGCGATGTAGACGTAGCGGTGACGGATGGTTTCACTGGCAATGTGATCCTTAAGTCAACCGAAGCAGTTGCGAAACTGATCCTGGGTACGCTCAAAGAAGAATTGATGAGCAGCACACGGACAAAAGTTGGCGCTTTGCTGGCAAAACCTGCTTTCAACAAGGTACGGCAACTCCTTGACCCCGCTGAAACTGGCTCTGCGCCACTTTTGGGGCTGAATGAGTTGGTGTTTGTGGGGCACGGTCGCTCAGACGCGAAAGCCATGGTAAGTGCTATAGCCCGGGCAGTACAGGCAATTGACGCCGGCTTGTTGCAAGGATTAAAAAATACTATCTCGAAAAACGGAGAATTAAAATGAAATTAGTCAGAAACGAAAAACACATTAATAAAAATAAGCTTATTGGCAAGATCCTGACTTTCGCGAGCCTCGGCGTCCTGGGGCTTGGTCTTTATTTCGCCTTCCAGAAGGAGGGCGGCGCATATATCTTTTACTCCTATGCCTGCCTGATTGTTGGTTTTCTTCTGACGCAATTTGGTATAAATTTTGTCAACCGATACGGAAGATCACCACGGTATGACGAAATTTTTGGCACAGTCTTCGAAAAACTGCGCCATGAATATACTTATTATGTTTACAGTTCACCACTGCCAATGCTCTTGATGGGTCCATGCCGGATTTGGATGCCAATCCCAATTAATGCGACTGGTGAGCTAAGCTACGTGGATGGGAAATGGATTCACAAGACAAGGAACCGCATTCAGAAAATGATGGGACAGGACAGCATCGGCAAACCCGAAAGAGAAATTGCGGAAGCATCTGCTTCACTGAGCAAGCACCTGATTGAAAAGGGGATCCCGGTAGAAATGCATCCGGAACTGAAGCCAATCATGGTGGTCTACCTGAAGGAAACCCAACTTGGGGAGATAGCAATTCCGCCCTATCCAGTTGTGGAGCTGGAAGACCTGAAGCGCTATATCCGCCGTATGGATCGGGAAGAATGCTCGGATCCGATCAACCCGGAATTGGCAGCCAAGCTACAGGATGCACTGGCTAACGGAGTTGAAATGACTGTTTCTGGCGGAGCAGAATAACATTTTTGGATAACAGAAAGTTCCTTGCTTAAGCAACAACATAACAAGGATTTTCACCAAGAAATAAGAAAAAGAAACAGCGCGATTTTCGCGCTGTTTCAATAAATTATCCCTTCGAAGAGTTATTTGTCCTCGTCTTTGATCAGCCCGGCGAACTTTCTCAGTTGGAAGACCTCGCGCTGAGTCAAATGACGCCACTCACCAGACTTGAGCTTACCCAATCTAAGGTTGGCTATGCGCACACGTTTGATCTGTGAAACAGGCAGGCCAATGCGCGAACCCACCTTGCGGATCTGGCGCTTCTTGCCTTCGTGCATGATGATCCGCAGCCAGGCACCATTGCTGTAACTGCCCATGATCTCCACCTGCGCGGGCAATGTGCGGGTGCCGTCCTCCAGCACCACACCGCGCCGCCAAATTTCCAACTGTTCCTGGTCAGGGGTTTTGATAACCATGACCTCATACTCTTTTTCGTGGTGGTAGCGTGGATGGGTCAGGCGGTTTGCCAGCACCCCATCGTTAGTCATCAGGATCAAACCTTCGCTGTCCAGATCCAGGCGCCCAACCGCGAAAAGCGGTTCAGAGATGCCAATTAGGTCATTGACGGTGGGCCTGGGATGGTTCTCGTCGATATCAGAGAGGTAACCCTTGGGCTTGTTCAGGGCGATATAAATCCGCTCGGCAGAAACCCGTAGCAGTTTGCCATCGACCGTGATCGTATCTTTAGACGGATCGGCTTTGTCGCCAAGGTGGATAACTTTTCCATTCACCTTTACATGACCAGACTCGATCAACTTTTCGCAGGCACGGCGCGAGCCCAAACCCGCAGAAGCCATGATCTTTTGAACGCGTTCTTCCATCAGTCTTTCAAAAGCCTCGTTTCTTCGGTTTCTTGTAATGGTTTGGGTGTGAGCAGTCCTTCAAGGTCCACCACCGGGAGTTGATCAAGTGACTCAAGACCAAAATGTTGGAAAAACTCGCTTGTCACGCCGTAAAGAATCGGACGACCAATCGCTTCAGATCGACCAAGTTCCTCAATTAATCCCCTTGAGAGCAAACTCTTTACCACACCATCGCTGTTGACGCCGCGAATGGAGTCAATTTCCGGCCGGGTGGCAGGCTGTTTATATGCCACTATCGCCAAGACTTCCAATGCTGCCTGGGTCAGGCGGGAGGTTACTTCCAGTCCGAGAAACTTTTCAATCATGCCGGCATGTTCGGGGGCGGTGATCAATTGGTACTGATTCTTAATTTTTTGCAAGCGCAGACCGTGCTCCAGAGAAAGGTGGATGGATAATGCTTCCAGTGATTTCTCTACTTCTGACTTTGAAACAGTTAACGCCTGGCTTAATTGCTCAATAGAGCTTAATCCAGGCGCCGCAAAAAGCAAAGCTTCCAGTGCTTTTGTGGTTGGGTTTAGTATTTGGTTGGCGTCTTGTTCTGGCATGCTATAATTCTCTCTTGTTCAGGGTCATGATTATACCCGAAACCCTGGCAAACACTGAAAGGGTTCTTATGCTCATCTTGCTTACTGGCGCTGCTGGATTTCTGGGCTCGCATCTTACTGACCGCCTGCTGGCTGAGGGTCACCAGGTGATCGGCCTTGACAATTTTGTCACGGGCGACCCGGCTAACCTGAAACATCTTGAGGGCAACCCTAACTTCAGACTGATGCAACAGGATGTTTCGGCATTTATCCAGGTTGACGAACCCCTTGATTACATCCTGCATTTCGCCTCGCCTGCCAGCCCAAACCCCGCTTCACCATTAGGTTACCCAAACCTTCCAATCCAAACGCTTAAAGCAGGCGCGCTTGGAACTTACAACAGCCTGGGTCTGGCTAAAGCGCACAAAGCCCGTTTCTTGCTGGCCTCAACCAGCGAAGTTTATGGCGACCCCACTGTGCACCCTCAAAGCGAAGATTACTGGGGTAATTGCGATCCAATCGGACCCAGGTCCGTCTACGACGAAGCCAAGCGGTTTGCAGAAGCCCTGACTATGGCATACCATAACGTGCACGGAGTCAGGACGCACATTGTGCGCATTTTCAACACTTTTGGTCCGAGGATGCGGCTGGACGACGGCCGGGTTGTGCCAAATTTCCTTCAACAAGCCCTGCGGGGAGAGCCTCTGACAATTTACGGTTCCGGTGAACAAACCCGCAGTTTTTGTTATGTTAGCGACCTGATTGAAGGCATTTACCGCCTGATGATGACCGACGAGCACCTGCCAGTCAACATTGGCAATCCAAACGAAACCTCAATCAAAGACTTCGCGTTGATCATCAACGAGCTTTGCCAGAATCCAGGCGGAATTAGCTCGATTTTTACCGACACTCTCGGAGATGATCCGCAGCGCCGCCAGCCAGATATCACGCGCGCCAGAACCATCCTGGGTTGGGAACCAAAAGTGAACCTTCGCGATGGTTTGAACCAGACGATCGACTACATGCGTCAGAAATTTGGCTTGACAGCCGGGCAGGATTGAGCGCCTGATGGGTATGCTGCGTGTCGTCGGAGGCACAGCCAAAGGGCTAAGACTCAAACACGTGCCTGGGGATACAACCCGTCCAATTACCGACAAGGTAAAAGAAGCACTATTCAACATTCTTGGGGGTGAGATCCTTGATGTGCGCATGCTGGACCTTTTTGGAGGAACTGGGGCTGTCGGGATCGAAGCACTCAGCCGGGGCGCAAAGGAAGTAACTTTTCTGGATACCAGCCGCCTGGCAGTGAAAACCATTCGTGAGAACTTGGCAACAACGCATTTTGGCGACAAAGCCAGCGTGTTCCAGGTGGATGCGTTTAACTGGCTTGCCAGCCAAAGCAAAACTCAATTTGATCTGATTTATGTTGCTCCGCCCCAATACAAAGGGATGTGGGAAAAAGCGGTTGATCTGATAGACCAAAATCCTTTAATGTTAAGCGATGATGGACAGGTGATCGTTCAAATTAACCCATTGGAATGGGTCGACAAGATTTACACAAATCTTCAGGTTTTCGATTCAAGGAAGTATGGAGATACTTTGTTGGTTTTTCTGGAAAAATCAACTGGTGAATGACATCACCAACTGACCTTCATCGTCGTACTGATAGTGCCCCCAAAAAGGTTTGCCACCAGCTCGCTGGCGCATCACAAGCGGCAGGAGTGTGTAGAGATCTTCGACCAGGTTCAGTTTTAACGCAGCTTGAAGTGAATGCCAGGCCAGCCTGCCCTCTGATGAGGCAGTTATCTCACCGCTGAATTTCTTCGCCTTGAAGACAAAAAAGGTGATCCCCCGGTCTTGTCCGGTATCCACCAGAACCTGCCCGCAATAGATTAACTTTTCTGCAACGAGACCGCTTTCCTCGATTAGTTCGCGTTTTACTGCATGCAGGATAGACTCACCCTGTTCCACATGTCCGCCAAGCCCGTTCCAATATCCAGCCCAGATTTTTTTATCCTTTGCTCCCTCAAGCAGAAGGATTTGACCTGTATCGTTTACAGGGAATATCAAGACCCTGGGTGTCAGAGCATAACGATTATTGGAAACGACTTGTGATTCAACACTCATTTTAATTCTGAGAGCCTGCGGTAAGTCCGCAGGCTCTTATCCTATTCCTAGTGAAGGAACATCGGCAGACCAAGGATATTCTTGACCTTGGGACGATAGGAATCCTTGTCGTAGTAAAGATCCACGTCCACATGACGCTTCCCGCTGATGACTGTCTCAACCGGAACCATAGCGTAGTTACCATCGGTTATGCCCACCAGATGACCAAAATCATTCTTCATCGTCAACTGCATAGCCAAAGCGCCATAATTCATAGCAACCATGCGGTCAAGCATGTCAGCAGCGCCGCTGCGAACCAGGTAGCCAAGTTTTTGATACATCGTGTTGTAACCGGTAAGGGTCTTGATTTGATCCGCAAGTACCTCACCAATCCCGCCAAGTTTGCGGTGGCCATAAGCATCTGCTTCGCCTGACTCCACAATCTCGCCGCCATCGGTGTGAGCGCCTTCGGAAATGACACACAAAGAATAGTAAGACTTGCTGTTGCGTTTATCCGATGCCAGAAGTTCGGCTAATTCATGAACATTGTAAGGAACTTCACAGATGATCGTGCGATCTGCATAGCTTAGATATCCAGTAATCAGGGCTGTTTCACCTGAGTTACGTCCGAAGAGCTCCACGACACCAATGCGTTCATGAGAGCCGATTGATGTGCGGAAATTGGTGATGAGGTTGACCGCTTGTGTTACAGCTGTAGAAAAGCCAATGCAGTACTCCGTGCCAAGCACATCATTATCCATTGTTTTGGGAATCGCATTTAGTTTAACGCCTTCCCTGACCAGGCGGGCGGAATAGCTGAGAGTATCATCACCGCCAATGGTGATCAGAGAATCGAGATTGAGGTGATCGATCACGTTGAGGACGTGGTCGGTATAGTCTGTAATCTCATAAACCTCATCCACTACCTTGCCCCATTTGCTGTCGCGTAAAAATACCGGGGTATCCTTGGCACGCACTTTGGATGGATTGGTTCGGGATGTGTGCAAGAAAGTACCGCCTGTGCGATCCACGCGGCGAACAACAGTGGGGTTCAAATCCCTGATGTAAAGGTCGTAGGTTGATGGATCAGCAATGTTATAGCCCAACAACCCAAGCCATCCTCGACGAATGCCTACAATTTCATAATCACCATCAAGGCTGTTTTGCACAACCGATTTGATCGCGATATTCAAGCCCGGGACGTCTCCGCCTCCGGTGAGGATTCCAACTCTTTTCTTTGCCATTTTATTTTCCTTCTCAATCTTTTATAGAATCAATCAGTGCTTTGGGACTGACGGTCGCCCACCACCTAAACCACTGCAAGCCTAAGAATGTTATTGTGGGCAACAAAAGAATGACCAGAGATGTTTCCTCAGGCAGCCAGTTTTGAGTTAATTGAAAACGACGCCAATGAATAAAAATCAAGGCAAGGTATGTTACCCAAGCAACAATTCTACCAGAAACATGCCATTTCTCTGTTAAATACTTGTAAACGCTAAATAATGGAGCAAGTAGCCAAACGAGGTAGATACCATCTGAAGTTAGATTGAAGACATAAAGCAGGTTTAAAGTCAGCATCAGTTTCCAATGAAACCCACGACCCTCCCGTTCTCCGATGCCGTACCATTCGACCAATATCATGATGAACATTACAAGGCTGAGAGAGATCGCAATTTGAGTGCTTGCTCCCGGAAATAGCCCCCCTACGACCATCAGTGGCGTCCGAACCCAAGAAAAATCCGGGAACAACCGTAAATATGTCGCGAACCAATCAGCTGTCCAGTTTGGGAACAGGATCAAAGATACAACCATGAAAAAGGCCAAAGAACTAAAGTAGATTTTTGCAAGGGAGGTGTCTCTGCGTGCTCCGAGCCAAATCAAAAACAAGATAACCAGAAAAACGCTTAGTGGAACCATCCACATGGATATCGCGAAGAGCAGACCTGCCAGTGTGCCTTGTCTGTTCCGTGCCAGGTAGACTGCCAGCAGCGTCAGGAACACGTAGGGCGTGTTGACACTTACAGTCAAAATGGTCTTGAAAAATGGATAGAAGACCAACGCCAGAAAGGACATGAGAAGGATTTCCCAAACACTTAACTTTAAGCCGGCCAGACGGATTGAGATAAAAACACTGAGTACCAAACTGAGTTCGATGAACGTCATCCAAATTGCCCTGGCGATGGTATATGGAACAAAGCTAATAGGAAGATAAAAAAGCACATACCAGGCAGGATCAAAAAATCGACCTTGACTCATGCTGCTTGGTTCGTTGCCATTTGCTTTCAATAAATCAATGGTTGCGTTAAAAGTAGACTCGCTGTATGGAGACGCGCCGGAACGCATCCATTCCCTGGCAGCCATCCACCTTGGAGCAAAATCATCCTGCAATTGAAAAGCAGAAGCTAATCGCAGATTAGCAAATGTCGCTCCAACGAGGACAAGGACGAATAGAATTGGAAGCCAAATATTAGCGGTTTTCTTTATGAACAAACGAAGTTTCCTTTCAAGAAATCATTCTATCTTTATCGACCAATGAGGTCAACTGCTTATCCTGCCAGAAAAATTGGAAAAACAAAGAATCAACAGCTCTGGTTTCTGGATACTCTTCAAAAAGAAATATAGAAAATAGATTGCTTTTATCGGATTTGGCCTCAACAATGTGTAAAATAAACTATCTACACGCATAATACCTACAAATTGGTGGCTAGCAATTAGGGTTTTGCTCTTGAATTTCACCCTAAAATATCGTACTCTATTGAAACGTAATTCAACAACACAGAAAAGGCCCACTGCTATCTATGGCAAGATTGAACAACCAACCTATATTAGACGAAGACTCCCCCTCATCAGCCCTAACTCGCCTTTTGGAATTTGCTCGAAAAAAGTCTTTTGTGACTAATGATGACATCCTGCATTTCTTCCCCGAAGCCGAGCAAGACATCGACCAACTTGAGGGTGTCTACAGCGCCCTTGGCAACGCGGGCATCGCCATCACTGAAGATGACATTCCAAGAGAAGAACCCTCAGACGAGGAGCTGTCTGACACAGCTGACGAAGAACCAGCAATTGACGATCTGGCAAACATTGACACCGATGACACTATCGGGCTCTACCTGAAAGAAGTCAGCCGTGTGCCGTTGCTGAATGACATCGAGGAAGAAGTCATTTTAGCTCAGCGGATCGAACGCGGTCGTATGGCACGTTCCGAGCTTGCTCAAGGAAACTTGAGCAGCAAAAAACGCCAGGAACTGCGGCGCCTGATTGAAGATGGCACAAGCGCCCGGGACCACCTCATCACCGCGAATTCGCGCCTGGTGATTAGCGTCGCAAAGAAATATATGGGTCGTGGTGTTCCTTTTCTCGACCTGATCCAGGAAGGCAATATTGGCCTGATCCGTGCTACCAAAAAATTTGAATACCAGCGCGGACACAAATTTAGCACTTACGCTACATGGTGGATCCGCCAGGCTGTCACCCGCGCCATTGCGGACCAGGGCAGGACTATCCGCGTTCCAGTACACATGGGTGACCAAATCAACAAACTTTTGCGCGTGCAGCACCAACTCACCCAGAAGTTAGGCCGGGAACCATCGGTTGAAGAATTGGCGGAAACACTTGAAGTGCTGCCAAAGAAGGTCGAGAACATGATCCAGGTTGCCCGACGACCGCTTTCGCTGGAAACGCCAACGGATGACGAGGAAGATTCGGTGCTCGGCGACTTCATTGAAGATGACGAAGCTCCTCCACCTGATGAAACCGCAACATTCAACCTCCTGCGCGAGCACCTCGTGGAAGTTCTGGATTCACTCCCGCCACGCGAAGTGCGCATTCTGCAGCTGCGTTACGGGTTGCTGGATGGACAGGCATACACCCTCGAAGAGGTCGGACGCAAAATGGGCGTCACACGTGAACGTGTACGGCAGATCGAAGCCCAAGCACTCACCCGCTTGCGTCATCCGAGCGTCAGGCGTAAACTGCGCGATTACCTCGGAGATTAGCTGTGACTGAGCAAGAAAAAGAAATAACCCAGCCTGTTGTGGTGAATGGATCAATTACCTCGCCTCCCATTAAGGAAGGCACGCAACCTGTGAAAGTTGCGGATGATGCAGCTCAAACACAATTGCCGGAATGGTTATTGAAATTCGCGGCAAGTCAGGAGCAATCTGCTGAGGAAAACGAACCTGGCACCACCCTGGATTTCCAGGTTCCTTTCCTCGAGGACGTGGAAGAGGGGCAGGAATTTACACCTCCAGAAATTATTGATGAAAATGAATGGCAGGAAATAGCTGATTTCGAGGACCAGGAAGAACTGGATTTAGAACCAGTCCTTGAAGCGGAGGTTATCACTTCAGACGTGGAAGCTTTCAAAGCTCCTGAATCCGACTTGGATGCAAATCCGGACGAAGTGGCTGAACCAGAAATTTTGGTGGATCCACAGGTTGAAGCAGCAGAAAATTTCAAACAGGAAGTGCGCGATTTGCTCAAACAAGGGCAACATGAGCAGGCCCTTGCGATGATACGCGAGAGTAAAACTGATCCTATGATGGCTGAAGCCGCAAAGAAAACCTTACGCTCCCAACTGACGCTTTCCCCTGATACGAGCGACCTTTGGGACGTTTATGATGAACTGAATAGCTCATCGCTTTAACGAGATCGCTGATTGGAGTGTGGCATGGAACGTTCATTAGTGTTGGTTAAACCTGACGGTGTACAGCGTGGATTGATTGGTGAGATTATCACGCGGCTTGAAAACCGCGGATTACGTCTTGAGGCCGCAAAATTCCTGCAAGTCAGTCCTGAGCTGGCAAAACAGCATTATGCTGTTCACGAAGGAAAACCATTTTTTGATGGCTTGATCACTTTCATCACCTCCTCCCCCGTGATGGCGATGGTCTGGACTGGACCGGACGCGATTGCCGCCATCCGCCAGACAATGGGTAAAACCCGTGGCACTGAAGCCGACCCCGGCACAATCCGCGCTGATTACGGGTTACAGAACCGGAAAAACCTCACCCATGCTTCTGACTCCCCTGAAAACGCTGAAGTTGAGATCGCGCTTTGGTTCAAACCAGAGGAACTGGTTGACTGGAAACGCTGCACCGAAGACTGGAGTTATTGATGACACACGAAGGTTTGGATTCCTACTTAACAGTCTATAGCGCGCATGGTCGATTGGATGCAGAGACTATCAAGGCCTTCCTCGAGGCGCAAGGTATCCCCGTTTATATTGATCAAGACACCCTGGGGCTGATCTACAGCTTTACGGTTGGGGATCTGGGCTCGGTGGGCATCCAGGTGCGTCCGGAAGATGCTGACAAAGCCAGAGCCCTTTTAGCCGCGATGGATGAAGGCGATTTTTCCAATGAGATCCTTGTCGAAGATGAGAATGCCACAACCGCGCCGCACATCGGACCCCTCGAAACTGAAGATGAAGAGCTGAAGGGCAGGAAAAGGGTCCTTTTCCTTTGCACGGGCAACTCAGCCCGCAGCCAGATGGCAGAAGCAATCGTAAACAACGACTGCTGGGACGCGTGGGTGGCGTTTAGCGCTGGTACTGAACCAACCGGGAAAGTCAATCCTTTCGCGGAACAAGTAATCGAGGAAGCGGGTATCTATCATCAAGGGCATTCAAAATCGACTGATGAGTTTTCTGGTCAGGTCTTTGACCTGGTTGTAACTGTCTGTGACCATGCCAACGAGACCTGCCCGCTTTGGCTCAAACAGGGTGAGAAAATCCACATTGGTTTTGAAGATCCCGTCGCGTTTGTTGGCAGTGATGAAGAAAAATTAGATGTCTTTCGCAAGACCTTCGAGCTCATACGCGCTTCTATCCCACCCGTGCTCAGCAAATACACGGCTTAACAGAAGTGAAGTTTGAAGATAATGCAAAAACTGCTCTGAAAACAGAGCAGTTTTTTTGTCCTATAAGTTGCGAATTCGATAGAAGTACTTATCCACCAGAGCATCATTATGGAGTTTGATGCTGGGGTCTTCGTACGCAAGGTGACCATTGTAATAAACGTCCGGCTGAATCCCCAGTTCCAGGAGGTTCTCACAGGTTTGCACCAAGAGAGCTGGCACGATGAAAGCAACAGGAATGGTTGAGGAGCCTCCAACTTTCTGTGAAAATCCAGGAAGTTCAACCGCGGCATCGCCGTATAGCGAGCAATTGTCGATGACGACATCTGCCACATCCTTCAGCTTCTTGCCGCTGCTGTGGTGCGTGGTGAGTTGATCGGCGTATGTGACGTTGGTAATCGCGATCACGGGCACCCCGCGTTCCTTTGCCGCAAGTGCCACATCCACCGTAGCGGCGTTATTGCCTGAGTTGGAAATGCAGATCATGGCATCAGGGGGCGCCACCCGGTTGTACTCCACGATCACCTTGCCGATCCCCTCAAGTTTCTCAAGCTTACTGGTCTTGGTAACCTCATTGATGCCGGCTACCGCTGATTCAAAGATCGCGTGAACGTTCGCCAGGGTGGCTGCCCGCCAAAACACATCTTCAGCTATCAGGCTGGAGTGCCCCGATCCGAACAGGTGAATGATGCCATTGTTTTTGGTCGTGTTTGTCAGGATCTCAGCTGCCTTGGTGATATTTTCAGCTTGTGTGTTCAGCACATCCTCCACGACTTCTTGCATGATTGTAAAGTATCGCTGCCAACTTTCCATCAGAACCTCCAGGTTAGTTTTCTGAGATTATATCCAGCTTGTCTGGTTTGAGTCCGTTTGTGAGCAAAAAGATCAAAGCATCCGGCTGCTTTTCGGTATTTATATTGAGAAGGTGGCTATTTGACAAGCCTTATTCTTTGGTTTATAAGTCAGGAATGAAATCCTCTTCCCGTTGGTTGTTTCTTTTTGTAATTTTCAGCCTTCTGCTAGCCAGTGGCTGTGGTCCGGTCAAAACGCCGCCAACGACAACTCAAACAGCGGTTCCCACGCCCACGGTTCCGGTTTCTGAACCAACCGACCTGCCAGTAGCAATTGAAGAGATTGCACCTGCGCCAGAGGCAAGCCTGGCGGATGCTGACCTGGCGCTGGCATTCGGGGATTATCGCGAGGCTTACAAGCTCTACACAGGCAGGCCTCCAGAAGACACGGACGATTTTAAAGCCGCGGCACTCTATGGGCAGGGCTTGACTTTCTTTAAACAGGAAGATTATTACCAGTCAAACCGCATTTTGGAAGATCTGGTAGAAAAATACCCCACAACATTGCCTGCAGCCAGAGCTCACTTCATTCTTGGCGAGGCCGCTCTTGTGGAAGACCGAAAAGATGACGCATTAATTGAGTTCCAGGCTTACGCAGAAGCCAGACCCGGTGTGATCGATCATACCGTTTATGAAAAGATTGGCGACTTGTTGAGCGAAGATGGCCAGGCGGAAGCAGCTTTTGAAGCTTACAAAACTGCATACCTGGCCGCCCCATCAACAGACAATCTGACCCTTGCCCAAAAAGTGGCATCCGGGTACGCAAGTTTGGGCCAAAAGCAGTCCGCGATCGATATCTACAAAGAAATCTATTTCCAAACTGACAGCGATTACACGAAAGCTCAAATGGACTACCTGATTGGTCAGTTACTCATTAGCGATGGACAGGTAGAAGAAGCTCATAGTTACTATCAAGATGCTGTGAATAACTTCCCCTATACTTATGACAGTTTTATTGCCCTTCTGGCACTACTTGACGCGGAACAGGAAGTCAGTGAACTTCAGCGTGGGTTGATCAACTACTACAGAGGGCAATACCTGCTTGCCATCGAAGCCTTCGACCGTTATATCGCAAACAACAATTCGGATATTGACAAAGCTCTCTACTACAAAGGACTGGCAACCAGAGCTCAGGGTTTGGTGCTGGCGGGTTTCGAATCCATCGAACGCCAGGAGGCGAATTTCGCTGGAGGGACAGCTGAGGACAAGGCAGCCATTGAGCTTTGGAGTGAACTCATCACGAGTTTTCCAACCAGCTCCTACCGGCTGGACGCAATCCAAGCCATTATTGATACGCAAAACCGCTACCTGGGGCAAATCCAGCTGGCGATTGACACAGCCCTCAGCCTGGCAGCCGAGCTTCACTCCGAGATGGAAGCCCCAGATCTGCTGGATACTGCCGCAAGCTACCAGTTGTTTGACGATCAGAAGCAAGCCGCAGCAGATTCCTGGACGCGTATCGCGCTCGAATTTCCAGCCTCCGATAAAGCCTTCAACGGGTTATTTTTTGGAGGCTCGGTTTATTTTGAACTTGGTCAGTTCGACAAAGCAGCGGAAAACTTCAACCGCATCATCCCGATGAGCGCCGAACCTTTTGAACTTTCGGCGGCATATTTCTGGCTGGGCAAGATCAACCAGGCACAAGGGAACGGTGAGGAAGCCAGGATCAACTGGCAAGCTGCCATGAACCAGGCGCCATACGGGTACTACGGCATCCGTGCAGCGGAATTAATGGAAGGTCGCGCGCCATTCCAAGAGCCAGCTCGGTTAAATCTTGCTGTCAATTTGCCTGATTTGCGAATTCCAGCAGGGGAATGGCTCAAGACCGCGTTCAACCTCCCTTTGGGAACCAATCTGGATTACTCTTCAGAACTTTTCAATCACCCGACGTTCGTTCGCGCTATGGAATTTGACCGGCTTGGGCTGTATGACAGGGCTTCGACTGAATTCAGTACACTGCTTAGTGAAAATGAAGGTGACGCTCTGGATATCTTCCGCCTGATCAAGGTTTTCCTGGAAAGAGGTTACTACCGCTCCGCTTTGGAAGCCAGTAAGCTCATCGCCAGACTTTCCGGATACGCTGAAACACCTTTTTCTGCGGCATATCCACCTTACTTCACCTACATTGAATACGGCGCTTACTACCTGCCCTGGATCCAGGCTGTGGCGGAGAAATATGATCTGTCTGAGTTGTTGATTCTGAGCGTCATCTACCAGGAGAGCCACTTTGGAGTGCTTGCTTCTTCAGTAGCAGGCGCGCGTGGGATCATGCAGCTTTTGCCTTCTACCGCAGAGCAAATTGCAACGGAAACCGGATTTCTAACCAGTTTTGAAGCGTCAGACTTGGACGTGCCCTATTATAACCTTGAGCTGGGAAGCAATAACCTGGCCAGGATGTTGTATGTGTTTGAGGGAGATGATTACAAAGCTCTGGCAGCCTATAACGCTGGCCAGCGAACCACGATGAATTGGGCAAAGCTAACCGGCGAGGACCCGGACGTTTTCCTGAACACCATACGCTACCTGGAAACAAGAGTTTACATTCGGAATATCGTCGAGATTTTCCACCGCTACTCGCTGATTTATGGGCAATAGTTGGGATTGCGACCCAAAGCAAGAAAATAAGGGGGTTCACAGTAATGGCGTCGCTCGTCGAGGAGATCATTTGTTTGTAGGGCGAGAATGAGGGCACCACAAACAGTGTCATGTACAAATGTATCGTGCCATCAATCCGCCATACTTTCAGAAGGTGCCGAGGAGACGGCGGATTGAGGACGGGTAACTTTCTCCATTTTACAAAGTAAATGCGTCCTCAATCTCGCCCTACGACCGATCAAACCTACCTTGCTATAAGGTTATTAATTAGGAAACAATTCTTATCAAAAACGGCTCCCCGAAAGGAGCCGTTTTGTTTTGAACTTACAAGATTTAGCCATGCTTCAGCGCGGACTGGGCAGCAGCCAGGCGAGCCAAAGGCACACGGAATGGCGAACAGCTGACGTAGTTGTTGCCGATCATATGGCAGAACTCGATCGAGCTTGGGTCACCGCCGTGCTCACCGCAAATACCAACTTCCAGTTCAGGACGAACAGCGCGACCATCTTCAACAGCGCGTTTCATCAACCGACCAACACCATCGCGGTCAAGCTGCTGGAAGGGATTCTTTTCGAGGATGCCCTTCTCAACATACACACCCAGGAAGGTACGTTCCGCGTCGTCGCGGCTGTAGCCAAAGGTCATCTGAGTAAGATCGTTGGTGCCAAAGGAGAAGAATTCAGCATATTCTGCGATCTCAGCAGCCGTCACAGCCGCACGCGGGATTTCGATCATGGTGCCAAATTTGTAAGCAACTTCGACACCCTTCTCAGCCATGACGTCCTTGGCAATCTTGATTAAAGTCGGCTGGACTTCCTTGAGCTCGTTCACGTGACCGGTCAGAGGGATCATCACTTCGGGATGTGGGTCGAAGCCATTTAGCTTGGCGTCGCAAGCGGCTTCAAAAATGGCGCGAACCTGCATCTTCATGATGTCAGGATAAACGATGCCCAGGCGGATACCGCGCAGACCCATCATGGGGTTGCTTTCGTGCAGTCCCATGACAACATCGAGCATGTTCTGTTTTTCTGCCAGACCTTCGGTGATCCCCTTGGCCTTCAGGGTGGCAACCTCAGTCAGCAGGTCTTCCATGCTGGGGAGGAACTCGTGCAGTGGAGGATCGATCAGGCGGATGATCACGGGTAAACCGGTCATAGCCTCAAAGAGACCGTAGAAGTCACTGCGCTGAAGCGGCAGGATCTTCTCGAGAGCGCCAAAGTAAGCCTTGGATTTGGGTGAATTTTCGATTTCAGCTTTTAGTGCATCGATCTCAGCCTTTAGAGCTGCCTTATCTTTGTCATTCAGGGTGCGGCCTTCAAGCCGACCAGCAGCATAAGCCTTCTCAAGTTGCTCGAGGTTGTTCAGCATGTGCTGAGTGGCTTCAGAGTTCATGATCATCTTCTGCACGTCTGGCAGGCGGGTGACTTCAAAGAACATATGCTCAGTACGGCAGAGTCCAATACCCTTGGCACCATAAGAACGAGCGCGTTGGGCATCTTTGGGATAATCCGCGTTTGCCCAAACCTGCAGGCGCGAAACTTCATCCGCCCAAGCGAGGAGGGTCATGAGTTCTTTCTGCTCTGAAAGGTCCGGAGTGGTAAGACCGAGCTGACCAACAAAGACCTCACCAGTTGTGCCATCAAGCGAAATCCATTCGCCCTCTTTGACGGTAATGCCACGGCAGGTCATCTGGCGCTTGTTCATGTCGATCGCAATGTCCGCAGCACCAACCACACAGGGAACACCAAACTGGCGGGCAACCACCGCGGCGTGCGAGGTGGCGCCACCCTCACTGGTGAGGATGCCTTTGGCTGCGAGCATGCCGTGCACATCATCCGGCTTGGTGAATGGGCGAACCATGATGACATCCTGTTTTTCAACATTGTGCATCTTTTCAACAAGGTCGGCATCGAAGTAAATCCGTCCAACAGCCGCGCCCGGAGAAGCATTGACACCCTTGGCGTAATAGCGACCTTCGGTACGCGCTTTTTCCATGTCTGTGACTGAGAATTGAGGATGCAGCATTTGATCGATTTGTTCAGGAGTGACGCGATTGAGGGCGGTCTTCTTGTCGATCAGACCTTCCAAAACCATGTCGTGAGCGACCTTGATGGCGGCTTTCGCGGAACGTTTGCCGTTGCGGGTCTGGAGCATCCAGAGTTTGTTGTGCTCAATGGTGAACTCGACATCCTGCATGTCCTTGTAGTGCTGCTCAAGGCGTTCAGTGATATCTGCGAATTGTGCGTAGACTTCAGGCAGTTCATCCTTCATGCCCAAAATCTTGGAGGTATTGCGAATACCAGCCACAACATCTTCGCCCTGGGCGTTCATAAGGTACTCGCCAAACATGACATTTTCGCCAGTCTGAGGATCGCGGGTGAAGGCAACGCCGGTACCGGAGTCGCCGCCCATATTGCCGAAGACCATGGTCTGGATGTTGACAGCAGTACCAAGATCATCAGGAATGTTTTCGCGGCGGCGATAGTCGATGGCGCGCTTGGCATTCCAGGAGTCGAACACGGCTTTTGCTGCCAGTTCAAGTTGCTTGTAAGGGTCCTGCGGGAATTCGAAGCCCATTTGTTCGTGAACAACCTGCTTGTAAGCCTCGGTGATGGCTGCCCAATCGGCAGCGGTCATTTCGGTGTCGCTCTTGTAGCCTTTTTGCTCTTTGAGGGTTTTCAGAGGTTCCTCGAAATGCTCATCATCGATGCCCATCACCACAGTGCCAAGCATGTGGACGAGCCGGCGATAAGAATCGTTTACGAAACGTTCATCACCACTCTTAGTCACCAAACCTTTTGCCACTTCATCGTTCAGGCCGATATTCAGGACAGTGTCCATCATGCCGGGCATAGAGAATTTAGCACCGGAGCGGCAGGAAACCAGCAAAGGATTTTCGGCATCGCCGAATTTCTTGCCAGCCCGTTCCTCAACAGATTTGAGGGCAACAAGAACCTCATCCCACATCCCTTCTGGGAAATCGCGGGTAACCTGAAAAGCATTGCAGGCTTCGGTCGTGATGGTCAGTCCGGGGGGCACTGGCACACCAGCGCGTGTCATATCCCCAAGGTTGGCACCCTTGCCGCCCAGCAGTCCGCGGACGCCGTCCCAATCACCAGCATAAGCTTCAGCTTGATCAACTTCATTGAATAAATAAACCCATTTTTTTGACATAGATCCTCCTAACGATCTTGATTATTATGTATTTCCACAATCTTAAATTTTACCATATTCATATTGCTGATCGAGTACACGAACAGTCTGTATAAACAATAACCTGAAATTGAGCACAAATGCCGTGCTC
>DAISYV010000036.1:0-17860 GCA_036825115.1 Anaerolineaceae bacterium
GCTTCAGCGAGCATCTCCTGGGGAGGTACTTCGTAGCTTTGGCCTTCATATTCGAAGATTCGGCAATCCACGATGGATCCGCTGATGTCACTGCAGCAGTCGCAGGGATTCTCCTGTACATTGAAACAAATATCTTGCCCGTTCACACGGACGGTGGGGGAAGACTCAAACCGATACTGTCGGGCAAGTTCTGCTGTTTCCATTTTTGTCTTGTGATATTTCAGCTCATAGCCGGCAAGCTGCAGCGCGGGAGAGAGCTTGGTAAGAACCTCTTCCAGCACCTGTTCGGTGCCGATGCAGCGATCGCAAACTTGCAGGTCCAGGTAGAGGTACTCCACCAGCACGGGTCTGGGCTTCATGCCCTCAATTCTCGCAGGTCGGTATTTTTTCAAAGGGCTCAGATCAAGCGGCATGGATTCTCTCTTATCAAATGAATGGTTGAATAGCGTTGAACAGATAACCCACAAGGATGATCCCAATGACGCAAATTGCGATGAACAATGCCAAAAGTTTGGGCTTGATCGCTTTGCGCAGCATGACCAATGATGGGATGGAGAGCGTGGTGACCGACATCATGAAGGCTAACACAGTACCCAACTGCGCCCCCTTGGAGAGCAGAGCCTCGGCGATCGGGATGGTGCCGAAGATGTCGGCGTAAAAGGGCAAACCCAAGAGCGTAGCCAGGAGAACGCCAAAGGGATTATTACGCCCAAGCAAAGAGACCACCCAGTTTTCGGGGATCCAGTTGTGGATGAACGCGCCGATGCCAACGCCTATTAATATGTAGGGAAACACCTTTTTGAACGTCGAAACCATCTGTTCTTTGGCGTAGATCAAACGGTCTTGCATGCTCAGGTCAGGGGATTCGATATCCACATTGCCCGCCCGCAGGACAAACTTTTCAATGTGGGGTTCCATGTGCAATTTCTCTATAAGGGTCCCCCCCAGAATGGCAACCACCAGTCCGAGGATGACATAGAGCACGGCTATTCTTATACCAAAGATGCTGGTCAGGAGCACCAGGGAGCCAAGATCGACCATCGGAGACGAAATTAGGAAGGAGAACGTGACCCCCAAGGGCAGACCGGCGGAAGTGAAACCAATAAAAAGCGGAACGGAGGAACAGGAGCAAAACGGGGTGACCGTACCAAGTAAGGCAGCGATGGTGTTGGCACCCAGTCCGTGAAATCTGCTAAGAATTTTTTTACTGCGTTCCGGAGGGAAGAAGCTTTGGATGTAGCTGATAAAGAAGATCAGGACGCACAGCAAGAGGGTGATCTTGATGACGTCATAGATGAAGAACTGCAGGCTGCCAACCCAGCGATTGGTTGTGTCGAGACCAAAAGACGTAAGCAGCCTCCCCACCACGGCGTTCAGCCACTGCATTCCCAGGATTTGATTTTGAATAAAGTCCCAAATGGAAGTTGTCATGAAGTTTGCTTTCTAAGAGTGAGTTTTTTTTCAGGCAGAGGCTCAGTTTTCGCAGCAATCGCACTGAGCCGGATCACCGGAAATGGCGGTAAGTTGTTGGACGAGCAAAACAGCCGCGGGAGCGCCCTCGGGGCAAATGCGGTAGTAGGTCCATTTGCCTTCCTGTCGGCTGGTGACAATCCCTGATTCAAGCAGGACTTTCATATGGTAAGAAAGTCCGGATTGCCCACATTCGAGATTTTCCAGCAATTTGCAAGCGCACTTTTCGCCGCCGCGCAGCATCTCGAGCACCCTCAAACGGGTTTCGTCGCAAAAAGCCTTGAACACACGTGCCTGGCTCTGATAGTCGCTTTCCACTCTTGCCTCACATAAAATATTTTTGATTTATGCAACTATAAACCTCATATCAAGATTTGTCAATGTATCGCGTGACTTTGATGTGTAACGGTATGGTCTTGTTAACAACACCGAAGAACACCCTACAAGGGTTGGTTAATTTCAATTTTTCGCTTACAATATCAGAGGAGAAGAAAATAGAGAAATCTACCAGTCGCTTCGGAAGAGGATAAGTTAATGCCCCGATTCTGGCGAGTAATATTGATATCCTTAGTTATTGTCCTTCTGCTTTATGGCATTTACTTCGCCTTGGGCAGACCTGTAATCCCCCTGCCAACAATCCCCTATAAAGTTTCACCCGGTCAGCCACTTCATGCCATCGTAACATCCGATGGAGCGGATCAGCTCAAACTGACACTCAATACTTCTGGTGTGGTGGAGATTACTTCATCGGATCAATCAGTGGTCGCACTGAACTATACGCCGGATACATTTGAAAACACTCTCGATCTGGGTGAGAGGCTGCTTATTGCGCAAAGAATCGTGCAAGGCGATGGAGATATCCCTGAAAGTTCGTCTTTTTCGCGGAAGTTGATCAATTGGGTCATCGCCTATTACTACCATGTTATCCGTTTTCAATTATCTGTCTTAGTAACTGCTTTACCTTAGGAGCATCACTCAGTAATCATTTAGCAACGAAATAGAGGAAATAGACATGAACAAAACACCCACTTTTATAAAACTGCTTTTGGCAGTAATCCTGGTCCTCGGCATTGTGATGATGCAGCGACCCCCGATGGCAACCGCTGAGATCATCAAACAAGAAGACCCAACCAACCTGGTTCACATAGATATCACCTATGATCCCGGAACCAAGACCTACAGCATGGGTGGTTTCTCAGCGGAAGAGTTGCGCCAGGTAGGCGCGCCTCAATTCCAGGACCAAATCTGGCAAGTGCTGAGCATGCTCGATAATGCCACCCTGAAGATCCAGAATGACGCAATCGACGTCTACACGGACGATCAGCAATTGATCTCTCTCGCATGGGATGAACCCTCACGAGAGATTCTCTATTCGCTTTTGGACGCCTACATTGAACTTGGTGAACTTGACATTGAGCGGGCTGAAGCCTGGCTCGACAAAGCCGACATAGAGATCACCCTGAGCAAATCCAAGGAACTCAGTAAGCCACTGAGGATTGAGCTCGCGACGCTTGTCCAAGTGCAGGTAAAAAAGAACGGTGAGTTGAGCGTGGAAGGCTTCCCCACAGGCATGTCGCTCACTCCTGAGACGTTACAGCTGCTGGATGCGGCAAATATCGGGAATCTCAAGCTGTGCTGGAACAAGGGCGTAATCGATTTGGCAGTCAATGGCCAGGCACTTCCGCAGGCGACCCTATATCAAGGTGGCTTGAGCGTGATTGACAAGGCTTTCGGACTTAACCTTGGTGATCTCAGCCCGATCTTTGGCTCGAGCTTTGGCGCTGGTCTCGTTATCGGCGATGCTGACCCGGTCACAGGCGAGTGCATGCCATAAGTTCTAAGCCAGCCTAAAAGAGAAGAAACCCTTTTTAATAGAAGGAGGGCTGCCCCTGCAACGTTGGGTCAGCCCTTCGTGTTTTTATTCAATCACCTGAATAAGGGCATTGTGAATAACCTACCAAGCTCGATTGATCTTTTAGGAATTTCTGGAATTAATTCCCCCAAGCATCAAAACAGCTTACAATCAATCCATCAACTTTGCTTAAGGATGCCAGATGAACGAGATGAACCTCCAGCGCCACATCACACCTGCCGAACAAGGGCTCTACCTCCTGTTGCCATTTGAGATGCCCGACAGTACTGCCCGCCTGGACATGAGCTATGCATATCAGACCCACTCCAGTGAACCTATAGCTGTGACTGGAGGCGAATTTGCCAAAACCAGTCGATTAAACATCGTAGACATTGGCCTGATCGCGCCGGACGGTACACAGGTAGGTGCCAGCGGCTCAAGTCGCTCGGAGATCATGGTCTCCGAAATCAGCGCGACACCTGGCTACCAACCGCACCCACTTAGCCCGGGAAGCTGGCAAATCATTCTTGGCGCGTATGTGATCGCCCCGGAAGGGGTTGATGTGAGCATCAAGCTTGAATTCACTCCCAAGGTTCCTCGCTGGCTCTGCGGCGACCTGCATGTCCACACCCTGGCTTCGGACGGCAGCTTGCCACTGGAACATCTGGCAAGACACGCCCGCATCCATGGGCTGGATTTCATTGCCGTCACAGACCACAATCAGCCGGTCAAACGCGCGTCTTTTCCAAAAGTGGAGGAGCTTACGATCATTCCTGGGCAGGAGTGGACGCACTACAAGGGTCACAGCAACCTCCTGGGGCTTGAGCAGCCCTACCAGGGAAGTTTTATTGCCAATTCCTTGGAAGAAGTGCAGGCAATTTTTAGGGAAGCCCGCCAAATTGGCGCTCTGATCAGCATCAATCACCCGTATGAAGCAAATTTTGGTTTTCGCTATGATCTGGACTTGCTGGATTACGACCTGATCGAAGTCTGGAATGGACCGATACGCCCCGCCAACCTGGAAGCAATCGCCCGATGGGATGGGATGCTCAAGGCTGGCCGCAAGCAGGTGGCCATCTGCGGCAGCGATTATCACGAAGACACCTTCTTCCAGCGCCTGGCAAGCCCCTGCGCCTATGTTCTGGCTGATTCCAACAGCGATTCCGACATCCTAAAGGCCGTCAAAGCGGGCAGAAGTTATTTCACCTTCAGCCCTACCAAACTTCAGCTGCTGCTGGATGTGGATGGGCAGACCTATGGCTCCAGCCTTGCCTGGCGGGAAGGCTTGCAAGCCTCCCTGAAGGGGGTAGCGCTGGAGAAAGGCGACGTCATCCGACTCGTCACGCGGGAAAGCACCCAGGACATCTTCACCGCCCCCGAAAAGGGAAATTTTGAGACCTCGCTGCCAGTGACAAGCCCCGGGTACTGGCGTTTGGAGGTCTGGCGAACCTTCTTCAGCTTTCTGCCTCCGATGCCCGCGCTGGTTACCAACCCAATCTGGTTCGATTGGGCAAAATAACAATAAGCCCGGGTGATCCCGGGCTTATTGTTGTCAAAGCTGACTTAACTCTTAGGCTTCAGCAGTCCCCAAAGCCGTTGCCAGCCCGGTTTGGTTCGTAACTGGCGCAAGCGAATCGTCCCAACAATCCCGTAAGGGACAAAAAGCACAAAGATGACGTAGATTGCGCCGGTAATAAAGCTGGCCGATTCACCGATGAACCTCCTCAGGGTGAAATCCAGCAGGCGCAGCGCAAACGCGCCAACGATCGCGCCGCTGAGAGTCCCTACACCGCCGATCAGCACGATCAGAAGACCTGTGACGGTGTACCCAAGATCGGCCACAGCTGGACTGATGATCGGCTGGTAAAGCGCGTGCAGCATTCCCGCTGTTGCTGCGGTGAGCGAAGAAATGATCATTGCCACAACTTTGAACATGGTCGTGTTGTAGCCAAGCATCTTCGCGCGTCCTTCGTTCTCACGAATAGCAACACAGACCCTGCCAGTTGGGGAGGCAACGAACCGACGGTAGAAAAGATAAGTCGCGACCAACAATGTCAGGGCGATGGCGTAGAAACGCAGACGCTCCGTCACCGGGCTGAGAAATGCCGGCACAAGCACACCCTGCAAGCCCACATCCGCGCCAGTCAGATTGATCATGTCACTGGACATGACAATGATGTGAAAAACTGATGCCAATCCCAGGCTGACCAGGGTAAAAGTGATGCCCTTAACCCGCGGCAGCACCAGGCTGAAAAGCAGCGCCTGGATAATCGCCGCGAACAATACCAACAAAACAACTCCCCAAAATGGCATGGTCAGGGTCTTCAGCGCGATTCCAGTCAGGTAAGCCGCGACAGCAAAGAACATGGAATGACCAAAAGATAACAAACCTGTGATGCCGAACAGCAGGTCAAAACTAAGGGCAAAAAGAGCCAGGATGAAAATCTCAATTCCCAAACCCTCAATAAATTTCGACAAACTCCCCTGGTTGCCCCAAATCATTGCCGGCGTTGAGCCCTCAAGCAGTCCAACCAAAAACGGCGTGAGCAACATGACTGCAAAGAAAATCAGAATACCGCGGTTCTTTGTGAGAAAACTAGAGTTATTTTTCATTACTACTCCTTGGTTCCCAACAAGCCGTGCGGCAAAATCAGTAAAACAACCACCATCAGCAACACCGTGGAAGCGGGCACAAGCGGCGGGGAAGGTTTAAACACGGCATCCGTAAAAGGCAGGGGAATGCCAATTTGACCGTATTTGATCATGAACTGTTGGATCAAGCCCACCAATAGTGAACCCAATGCCGCGCCCGGGAAGCTTGTAAGGCCGCCAATTGCCAGGGCAATCAGCGCGCTCAGAAGCAGCCTCTCTCCCATTACAGGGGTCAGACCTGCCGATGGAGCTGCCAGTGCGCCGCCAAACGCCGCCAGACCAACACCCAGAGCAAATACCAGGGTGAATACCCGCCGAACATTGATACCAAGCGCTTCGACCATTTGCCGGTCTTGCACACCAGCTCGAATAATCATACCGATGCGCGAGCGTTTAAGCAGGATCCAGACTAAAATCAGCACAATGACGCCGACAATCGGAATAAAGATTTCATCATAAACTCTCACCCGACCGCCTAAAAGCATGATGGTAGAGCATTGGTTCTCAAGTAAATCCGTGAGATTGGTAGCGGGACAAGCTCCGCCGCTGCCAGTGAAAAATTCGGGTTTTGGCCAGACAAATTCAGGACGTCCCCAAACAGCCTGCACAATCTGGACACCGATCGTTCCAAGTCCAAGTGTTAGCATGAGTTGGTAAATTGGGCGGTTATAAAGCGGACGAATCAGGGTGGTCTCCATCAACGCCCCCAAGCCTACCCCACTCAATATCGCAATCAAAATGGCAATAACAAAGAGCCAGTTGGTGCTCATAGCGTACAACCAGCTTGTGAGCTGAGCATTAAACACCACGGCCAGGATGCCCACAAGTAATAGAAATGCAGGAACTAAGATCTTGCGCCAGTTGATCGCCTGCGAACGACCCTCCTCCCGGTTTAACAGGGCGATGCCAAAGGCTGAAATCGCGCTGCTTAACAAAAGACCTGCAAGTGCCAGGAATGGGGAGATTTCTACAAATGTAGCCTCAGCCGGGATGATCCGCAAGCCTTGGTCAGCCATGTAAGAGTAAGTGATCGGGCTCTGAGAATAATTGTTCAGGTCCCAAATTGCAATGGGATAGCGTGTCAGTACCAGTGCAAGCAACCCAAAACCTGCAAGAATCAAAATCCAGGCGCTAATTTTTCGGGGTCCCTGCGCTAATTTGACCAACCCCGCCACGCGACCCCAGAGGGCTGACAACGAGAAACCGGCAAGGATCAAGAGAACCGGGGTCAGAACATCGATAAAGGTGTCAGGGCGCACGTACACAGTCCAGCCCACGTAGGCGCCAATCATGTAGAGCGTACCCTGGGCAAGGTTGAGCACATCCAGCAAACCAAAAATTAGCGAGAAGCCGGCTGCCACCAGGAAAGTTACCGAGCCGACAGAAAAGCCTCTTAGGACCGTGATAAGCACATCCTTGCCAGACATACCCCTGGCAGCCACAAACAGGAATCCTGCGATAATGCTGAGCAAGAGGATTGCTTTGTAGTTATTGCGTAAATTCGTTTTCATAGTCAGACCTATGCAGCCCCAAGGTAACGATGGATCATGGCTTTGTCTGCTTCCAGGTCTTTCATCAGCCCGGAGGCAACAGACTTTCCTTCTTCGATGATCACGAAGTATTCAGCCAATTTACTCGCCACGAGGAAATTTTGTTCAACCAATACCACCGTGCTTTGCTCGGATAACTGGCGAATGACGTTAATCATGTGTTCAATGATAACTGGAGCCAAGCCCTCACTGGGCTCGTCGATCAGGAGCAGGCTGTTATCAGCCACCAAGGCTCTGGCTATCGCCAGCATTTGCTGTTGCCCGCCGGAAAGCTCAGTACCTCTCAGGTTGAGGAATTTCTTCAGGTCAGGGAAGAGATCAAAAATAAAGGCGCGCTTTCTATCCAGATCGCCTTTGTTCCGCTCGGCGATTTTCAGGTTTTCCTCAACCGACAAGTCTCTGAAGATCGCGCGATGTTCTGGAACAAACCCAATGCCAAGCGCGGCGACTTCAAAGGGCGGCTTGCCCTGGACCTCCTTGCCGTCAAAAATGATTTTTCCCTGGCGTACAGATGCCAATCCCAAAATGGATTTCAAAGTCGTCGTCTTGCCAGCGCCATTACGACCAAGAAGCGCTGTGATGGAGCCCCCGGGAACCAAAAAATCGACGTCCTGCAGGATGTGATACTGGTTGATAAAGGAATGGATGTGTTGAACCTCGAGAATATTGCTCATGCTATCTCCATTCCCAATGATTTCTTTTAACTTGCAGCAAGGGAATGCTCCTATAAGTTAAGTTCATAGAGCCCTCCCAGGTAAGCGGTTTGCACTTCATGATTTGCTGCGATTTCAGCCGGGGTGCCTTCCGCGAGCACCATTCCCTGGTGCATGACCGTGATCCTGTCGGATACACTCATCACTACGTTCATGTTATGTTCCACCAGGATGACGGTTTTTGTTCCGGATTGTTGGACTTCCTGTATCAGGGTGATCAGCTCCGGCACCTGGTCGGTGGCCATGCCTGCTGTGGGTTCATCCAGGAGCAGCAGCTCCGGATCTGGCGCCAGGATCATGCCAAGTTCCAGCTTACGCTGATCTCCATGCGAGAGTACCCTGGCGGGCAGCAATGCCTGGCTTTTCAAGCCAACCTTTTCGACAACTTCGGCGGTGCGTTCTTCACAGCGAGCCATTTTTGCGGTATCCATCAGGAGGTGAAAGTTCTTATCCTCCATCGCCTGCGAAGCCAGGCGGATGTTCTCATACACCGTCAGGTTGGGGAAGATGTTGGTGATCTGAAATGATCGACCCATCCCAAGATGGATCATGCGGTGAATTGGCTTTCCCGTCAGATCTATGCCTTTATAGAACACCTTGCCGCTGGTCGGCTTTAGATTTCCACTCAACAGGTTAAAAAAGGTAGTCTTACCTGCGCCGTTTGGCCCAATAATCGCGTGTAAAGTACCGGCTTCAATCTTGATGCTGACGTCGTTCACCGCTGCAAGAGCGCCAAAATACTTGGTCAGGTTCTTCGTTTCAATGATAGTCTCTCGTACCGTCATAACGTCTCAATTCTTTACTTGGTTTGCGGATGATGCTGGGATTCACTAGTGTCCCTGGAAGCCCGCAAGACCTCCAGGGACACAAATAAAGTAAACTAACTAGTTGCCGGACAAACTGCCGATCGGCAGATCACCACAGCGGTTCTGGAGCGCTTCCGGAAGCAAGCAGGGAGGCTCGGGGCGGGTGGTGTCGACGTAAGAGTAGTAATTTCCGGTGGGATCGGTGACATTCTCGAGCTTGAGAATATACATATCCTGGATGGCAACATGGTCTTCGGGGCGGATGTAGATGGTGCCCTTGGGGCCTTCGAACTCAAGACCTTCCATAGCGGCAACTAAAGTCGCGGGGGTTACATCGCCATTGGTCTTCTTGAGGGTCTCGATGATCATAATAGCGGCATTCATACCGTCAGCATCGAAGAGGTCAGGATATACGCCATAGCGACCGCTGGCTTCAGCCACGAGGAAATCATTGGCGGCGTTCTTGGGGGCAGACCAGTGGTAAAGAATTCCAGCAGTAGTGCCAACAGCATTGCCGTAGAAGACCGGGGTTAAGGCGTTATCGATGAAAGTTGTACCGAGTTCCATGGTGTCAGTGACGCCCTGGTCCTTGGCCGCCTGGACGAGGGAGATGAAGCCCGCGCCAGCCCAGGAAACAATGTAGGCTTCTGCGCCGGAGGCAGCGATCTGCTCCATGTAAGGAGTGAATTCGGTGGTGGTGGCAGGAGCGAAAATATCATCGGCAACAAATGTGCCACCGTCCAGGGTGCAGGCATCGCGGAAAGCCTCAGCTGAGCCGCGCCCGAAGGCGTAATCAGCGGCGATCTGGATGAAGGATGTGTATTTGGAGGTCAGAGCTTTACACTCATTGATGGCATCCTGGTAGTTATTGCGGGAGGTACGGAAGGTGAACTCGTTGAAATCCTTGCCGGTGATGTCGTTGGCTGCAGCAGGCGCAACAATCAGCGGAATTTCATTGGCAAGGGCGATCCCCTGCAGAACAGCGGTTGCGCCGGATGAAGCAGTGCCGACCAGGATATCAACATCCTGGATGTCAATCAGTTCATTCGCAATAGTGGTGGTGTTTTCAGGAACGCCAGCATCATCACGCACGAAAACCTGGATTTCGCAGTTGTCAATCTTGAAGGTGCTTTCCTGGGCTTCAGCAAAACTGAAGACCGGACCAGCTGATCCTTCAGAACCAGTCGCGTATTCCATACCGAGCATGAACGAACGCTGGATCATGGCACCGTAGATCGCCAGAGGCCCGGTGATGTCAGTGATTAGACCGACTTTGATGGGTTCGGCGCAGGTCAGACCCGTAGCGGGTTCTTCGGTTGCCACAGGCTCTTCAGTTACCACGGGTTCTTCGGTTGCCACAGGGGGTTCGGTGATGACCGGAGCTTCAGTGGGTTGGGCGCAGGCGCCCAGGACCATGCTTGCGACAAGCAACATGGCTACTACAAAAAATATCGACTTTTTCATTTTTTCTCCTTGTAATTAGTCGTTTAATGATTGCCAGCGACAATTTTTGTCGCAGACTTTCTCAATTAAGTAATTCCCGTCCACTATGCTTCAACACAAAGCCCAGGAGCAGTGTGTTGAGTGGTTCGGGTTTATCCAGGCAGAGCGCGTGCCCTGCACCGGGGACAACCACATATTCAGCCTGAGGAATGCGCGCCACCATCATTTCAGCCATTTTCCGACCTTTGATCTGGTCTTCCTCCCCCACAACGATCAAGGTCGGGCAGGTTATCTGACCTAATTGATCGGTGATATCGTAAAAAGTAAAGGCGTCCATCAGTTTCACAAAAGATTCCAGGTTCAGTTTGGCGAAATTTGCGTGCGCCGCAGGCAGCAGAGCCTCATTTTTCTTCAGATACTCCTCTCCAAAATTCAGGAAAACCGAAGTGTGGAAGAGCAAATCGGCATCGTTGCGTTCTCCTGCAAGCTTCCACGGATAAGATTGCAGTTTCAACATCAGCGGCACCTCGGACACCCCATCAATCACCATCAGGCTTTTGGTTTTCTCAGGATACCGCAGGGCAAAAACCAGGCTTACTTCTGAACCGTACGAAATGCCCGCGATGTGTGCCTTTTCAATTCCGAGCACGTCCAGCAAACCCGCCAGATCGTCGGCATGTAATTCCATCGAGTAAGGACCTTCAGGATGATCGGACTGCCACATCCCTCTACAATCATACAACAAAACCCGGAAGTGCCTGGCAAGCGCCTGCGTCTGGAAAAACCAGCTGGACGTGCTCATCATAATACCATTGGAAAGCACGATCACTTCCCCATCTTCGGGTCCATGAAGCTCATAGTAGAGGTTGATGTCGTTGACGGCAATCCTGGGCATTTTCAGATCTCCTGCGCAGGCTCAAATGCAAGGAATTTTTTGGCAGCTTCGCCTTCACCACGAACGACGAAGGTTTGCTTGAGGGGCATGCCGATCTTGATGCTTGACGGGTCGCCCAGGTCCAGACCAACGATCTGTGCGCTGATACGCGGACCTTCCCCAAAGGCCACAATCCCGACACAATAAGGGTTTTTGGCGTTGTAGCCGGCATCCGCCATACTTGTGGGGGGAACGTAAATCACAGTAAACGCCGCCAGCGTACCTTTCCCATTCGTCTGGATACGTTCCGCCTGATCGGAATGGCACTTGGGGCAAATTTGTCGTTGGGGAATCGAGATATGACCGCAGGCAAGGCAGTGAGAACCGATCAAGACGTCTTCTTCAATTGCCTGGTTAAAAGCTTTGGAATGCAAGGCCTGGTCTGTCATCTTAATTCCTCTTCTCAAAAATGTGCACCACGCAGGTCTGCCCGGTTCCGCCCACATTGTGGGTCAGAGCATGCTTGAGGTTACCTCGCAGCTGGCGTTCCCCAGCCAAACCATGCATCTGCTTCCAAATTTCCACCACCTGCCCTGCTCCAGAGGCGCCAACAGGATGACCCTTGGACTTCAAGCCGCCGCTGGTATTGATCGGGTGGCTGCCATCGCGTGCGGTTCGGCCATCCATTGCCGCCTTCCAACCTTCTCCGCGAGGGAAAAAACCCAGATCTTCAGTCGCCATGATTTCAGCGATCGTAAAGCAGTCGTGCACATCCGCGAAATCGATGTCGTCTGGCGTCAAGCCCGCCATCTCATAGGCACGTTCTGCCGCTTTCGCTGCTGCGGGGATTTCACTCAGAGAAGCCCTCTCAGCCAAAGCACCATCGCTTGCCTGACCCGAACCCACGACAAAGATTGGTTCATCCGTGAATTTCGCAGCCAACTCCTCGCTCACCAAAAGCACGGCTGCAGCCCCATCCGATACAGGCGAGCAATCAAACAGGCGCAACGGCCAGGCGATCATCGGGTTCGCTTTCGGATCCTTGAGGAACGCCATTTCGTCTTCCCACTGGGGAATTGGCAAACCTTTTTGCTCGGCTTTGCGCTGCTTGCCGGCCATTACGTTTTTAATTGTCTGGTTGAACTGGGCTTTATCGTTCAAAGCTCCGTTGTCGTGGTTCTTAATGCCTACACGCAATAGCGCATCGGGGTCGGCTTTGTATTGATCAATGTAGGCGGTTGCCATTGCGGCATAAAAACCCGGGAAGGTGAAACCAGCCGGTATCTCAAACAGCGAGTCGGCTGCCAGTGCCAGGGCATCAGTCACCTTGGCTATCGGTAGATCGGTCATCTTTTCCAAGCCGCCCACCAGCACTATATCCACATTTCCCGAGGCGATTGCCAGCACACCTTGCCGCAAAGCCACACCACTGCTGGCGCAGGCATCCTCAATGCGGGTGCTTTCCACCGGTGAGATCCCTATCCAACTGGCCACTATCGGCGCCAGGTGAGCTTGATTCTCAAAATGATCAGAGCTAAAGTTGCCCATGTAGAAAGCTTCGATATCTTTAGGGTCAAAACCCTTCTGAACGCTTTGCCGAAGCTCTTGAAAAGCTTCCACGAACAGATCCCGCGAGGTTTTCTCCGGGAATACGCCAAATTTGCTCATCCCTACGCCAACAACCGCAACGCCGCGCGATAATTTCTTTGCCATACCTATTCTTCTTCCTTTAAATAAGTTACGGCTCCCCGGAGGTCTGTCGGTCTGGCATGCTCGCCAGCCGCTACCAGGCTCATCCTGAGCAAATTGTTTTCTATCTCATAGCGGCCTTCGTATTTCCCGACTAAACCAAAGGTGTGTTTCTGCTGATCCATATCAATCAGACCCCCATCTGCCTGCCAGGTGCCGCTTGAGACAATCCCCAAGGCGTCATAACGTGCTTCAAAATTGCCGTCCGCAAGAAACAGGAAGAACAAACCGGGGTAAGACTGATCGTCAGTCTGGGTCCATTTGCCAAGTAATGATTTATCCATCTAAACTCCTGTTAAAAGAATTGTTTGTCGGGTACAATGCCCAGTCGGTGGCACTCTTCCCGAATCGACTCCCGGAAATCAGGATGCGCGATCCTGATCAGGGCTTCCATGCGCTTCTTCACCGACAAACCGCGCAGTTGAGCACTGCCGTACTCGGTCACGATCGTGTCCACATCCTGGCTTGGGACTGTTACGCCCGCGCCTGGCGCCAGGGTCGGCACAATGGTCGAGATGGTGCCGTTCTTTGCCGTGGAACGCAGAGCGATGATGCCTTTGCCGCCTTGCGACATTTGCGCTCCCCGGTGCGTGTCGAGCTGACCGCCTGTGCCGCTGAACTGGCGCGTGCCGAGGCTTTGAGAACAAACCTGCCCAAGCACATCCACCTGGATGGCGGTATTGATGCTGATCATCTTGTAGTTTTGGGCGATGACGTAAGGGTTATTCACGTAACTTCCCCGCAAGAGCAGCACGTCCGGGCTGTCGTTCATGAAATCGTAAAGGGGCTGCGTGCCTATCGCGAACGTCGCCACAAACTTGCCAGGATGCAGGGTCTTGCGGCTGTTATCTGCAGCGCCGGTTTTCCAGAGCTTGTAAATGCCGTCGACAAGTAGTTCCGAGTGGACGCCAAGATTGCGGCGGTCACTGATGAACTCCGCCAGGGCTGTCGGCGTGCCGCCGATGCCAAGCTGGATGGTGCAGCCATCTTCAATGAACTCCGCCACGTGGCGTCCGATGAGCTCATCAGTTTCGTTTGGCTCAGCGGAAGGAACCTGTACCAGCGGGCTATTGTATTTCACGAAGTGATCCACCAGCGAAATCGGGATGACCACATCGCCATCTGTCCAGGGCAGGTTTTCATTTACTTCCATGATTACCAGGTCTGCCGCGTCGATCATTTCGCGTTCCACAACTGCGCCCATCGAGAGGGAGATCAGACCTTCCGCGTTCGGTGGTGTGCAGGTACCGAGCATCATGTCGAGCCGTCCACCGTTCCCCACCAGCTTATCAATGCCGGCTTGGTGCAGGTTGTTGGGCGTGTACGAAACCCTCCCCTCTCCGTGCACAGCCCGGTCAGGTGCGCCATAAAACCAGTTATCGTTGAAAAAGCGTCCTTCCATCTCCGGTTTCATGAAGATGTCGTAAGGACGCATGGGTAAACAAGTCCAGGTGGTGATATTCCACAACCGGTCGGCCTGCCTTGCCAGCTCCTCCAGCAAACCAACGGGTTCAGAGGCTGCAATGCCAATCTGGATAGTCATACCGGAGCTGACTTTGCTAATTGCTTCAGAAATAGTTATTGTTTTTTGTTTATATTCTTCTTGCCAGCTCACGACCCAGCCTCCATTAAGGCATGATGAAACAGGTTGCAGCCTGGTTATAACCGACACCAGAACCGCAAAATACTACGCGCATACCAGAAGTAATCTTGCCCAGTTTGATCGCGTCATGGAAAGCCACCGGCAGACACGCGGAGCCCATATAGCCCCATTTATCCATCACGTAATGCGCCTTTTCAACAGGCAGTCCGAGTTCTTCCATTACCTGCTTGATGCTGTTCACGTTCACCTGGGTGAAGATGATGTGGTCAATCTCGCTCACTTCGAATCCGCCATTAGCCGCGCATTCGCGCACGCGAGCAGGCCAGCCTTCGAGATTAACAGTCGCTGGGAAGGGTGTAATCAGCTTTACCTTGGTACGGCCAGCTTCAACGCTCTCGACTGTGGCTGGTTCGTAGGTCCCGCCGGAGTAAATCCCCCAGTTCTTATGGTAAGAGCCATCCGCTTTGATCGAACAGGAGACATAACCGGGTTTGTCAGAGGCGCCAACAACTGCTGCGCCCGCCCCATCTCCGTAGAAAAAGGCAGCAACATCGTGCTTATAGTCGGAAAGTTTGTGCATCATATAAGCACCGATAACGAGAATGTATTTTAAATGCGGGTTAGTGGCAATCAAGCCGCCCGCCTGTGCCAATGAGGTAGGGAAAGATGCGCAGGCGCATCCAACATCCCAGGTGCCGGCATTGACGCAGCCAAGTTTGTATTGCGTTACTACTGAAGTTGCCGGTGTGATGTAATCCGGACAATCAGTGCCCACAATCACCAGGTCGATATCCTCAGGGGTCAAACCAGCGTCTGCTATAGCCGCTTTGCCTGCCTCTGTAGCCAGGTCCGATGTCGCCCAGTCATCCGGGGCATAAAAGCGGGTTTTGATGCCGCTGTTATTCTCAAACTTGAAAACAACCTCTGCCAGTTTTGGGCTGACCTCACCCATCCATTGAGCAAAGATTTCGTTGGTAATCTCAATTTCGGGAAGGTACATCCCGGTTCCTAAAATCGTTGCGTAACGAGTCATGTTTTCTTTCCTTTCAGTTAATAGTTGCTCTTCATAGATTATGAAGGTTCAACTATGTACCTAAAACAATGCCGCCGTCCACGCTGATGACCGCCCCGTGAATGTAAGAAGCCTCATCACTTGCCAACCAGGCGTAAACGTTGGCAATTTCTTCGGGTTTTCCAAGACGTTTCAAGGGGGTATTTGATGCCATTCCGGCAAGCACATTCTCGGGCATCTTCTGGACCATTTCGGTCAGGATGAAGCCGGGAGCAACCGCGTTGACGCGGATCTGGTATTTGCCCAATTCTCTTGCCCAGGTTTTGGTCATGCCGATCACCGCAAATTTGGTTGCGGCATAGTTGGTCTGACCAAAATTACCATACAACCCCACCACGCTGGAGGCGCTCACGATTGCGCCGCCGCCTTGCTTAATCATGTAAGGCACCACAGCCTGGGTGCAGTTAAAGACGCCCTTCAGGTTGACCGCGATGACAGCGTCGAAAGCCTCTTCGCTCATCTGACCAACCACTTCGCCTTCCTTAAACTTAACGAACTGGCTGTCGCGCGTGATGCCGGCATTGTTGATCAAGACGTCAATCCTGCCGTATTTTGCGGCAACCGCGTCAATCCAAACCTGGACCTCCTGCCGATTGACCACGTTGACTTTCCAAAAACTGGCATCATTGCCTAATTGTTCAGCCAGTGCATTGCCAGCCTCCTCATTTACATCGCAGATCACTACTTTCGCGCCTTCGGCGGCGAATTTCTCAGCCGTCGCCTTGCCGATTCCCGCGGCACCACCAGTGATGATACAAACCTTATCTTGCAAACGCATTCCAGTCTCCTTTATTCAATTTTTAAGCACAAAATAATAACGGAAATACCCAGTATCAATAGTTTATTAGATTGGGGTTACAAATTGGTAACAAATCCAACCGAAATTGCGTTTTTATGTGGGTTCAATGTCCGAACGAGGGGTTCTTGATTAACCATTCAATTCCTGGAACAAGGTTCGCAGATCATCTGACTCTGTTCCATACATTTTGCGAACCACATCCATCGCCTGGTTGTGGACCTTGCGCACCATGCTGGCATTCCCCAAGGCATGATAGATCCGCATTTGGTACTGATACCCCACTTCCAGCAGCGGTTCCTGCCTGACCAGGCGATTGCTCAACTCAAGCCCTTTGTCATAATCTTTTCCCGCGATCGCCGCCTCAATCACCTTGCTGAGGCAGTCCAGGTACAGGCGGTGGTAATACTGCACCTCTGGCATAAAGGCTTCCTGCAATTGCTCCCCTTCCAGCATTCTGCCTTTGTAAATTGCCAGCGCCCGTTCTTTATCTTCCATTTGCGAACTCAAGGCAAGCTTTTCGAATCGATCAGTATCAAGGTTTAATCTCATTTGCTGGTTCAGTTGGTACTGCTCGCCGTTACGAACAACAAACTGCGCGGCTTCCTTGGGTGGGCGGTTTGGCTCGAGGGTTTGGTTTAGAGCGCTAAGGGTCACCTTGAAGTTGTTGGCAGCAGTGGACTCATCCGCTTCTGGCCAAAACAGAACCGCCAGATGCTCTTTGTTCATCCCCTTCCCTGAATTGACGGCCAGAGCCTGCAGCAGTTGGCGGGCTTTATCCCGTTTCCAATGCTCCGCTGGTATCAGGTGTTTTCCCTTTCGTGCTTCAAACCCGCCAAGAAGATTCAAACTCAAGGTGTAACCAGGATGATAACTACCCAGGCTGACCGGGAGATTGTTGAGGATTGGGGTTATCAACTCCGGTGCCAACCCCATCTCTCGCGCGCGCAGTAACAAAGGATAAAAAGTAAATGGATCGTCCGGTCCGAGCAAAGACCCCTTGGTAAGCAGAAACTGATATCGGTGCTCCTGCACCAATTGCAACCCTTGCTCAAGGAAAAGTAGCGCGGAACTTTTGTATCCAAGTTTATCCGCTGTGTATGCTTCCCAGAGGTAAGCTGCTGCACTCGCCAGGGTATCATTCAGTTTCTTTGCCAGCGAATCCGCAACCGAAAGGATATTACTCGCTCCTTCGAATTCTCCTCCCATCGCCAGTGCGGCACCCAATGAGATCCTCACCAGCAGTCCAATCCACTCATCCCCAGCATTACCAGCTATCA
>DAISYV010000037.1:0-3814 GCA_036825115.1 Anaerolineaceae bacterium
CGCCTCTCACCATCTTTCAGGTTACCCTCGCCCATAAATTTACCGGGTAAACCGGCAACTTTCAAGTTTACTCAGTCCCAGGTCAGACGTCAAGGGCGGCGGGGAGAGTCCCGACACTTTTTTCGTCGGGTAGACACCAGCGAGAACACGGACGCTTGGAGACTGTATAATATCTGCAGATATCCGGATCACGATTGGAGAGACTATGTGTGGTAGATTTACCATGGCAATCGAATCGGACGATGTGCGCACGCAACTGGCACTGGGGCAGATGCCGTTCGATTGGGAGCCGCGCTACAACATTGCCCCCTCGCAGGAAATTGCCTGTGTTCCCTTTGCTGAAACGCGCTCGGTGCACTGGTTTCGCTGGGGTTTGGTGCCGTTCTGGGCGAAGGATCCTTCGATTGGCAATGGCATGATCAACGCGAGGGCTGAATCCGTGGCTGAGAAACCCGCCTTTCGTAATTCCTTCAAGAACAAACGCTGCCTGATCCTGGCCGACGGCTTCTACGAGTGGCGCAAGGCTGGGAAATTATCGGTCCCGTTTTACTACAGCTTACGCAGTGGCGAAGCCTTTGCTTTTGCGGGGCTATGGGACGACTGGGAGCCAAAAGGCGTCAACTCAGAGCCTGGTCTGCCCGGACTGACTACTTGCACCATCATCACCACCGAAGCCAACTCCCTGGTTGCTGAGGTGCACCCGCGCATGCCCGTTGTCCTAACGGGGCAGGCGATGTGGGATTGGCTGGTGGAACCCGATGCGAAGAAACGGCTGAGCCTGTTGCAGCCTTTTGATCCAGGGCAAATGCGCAGCTGGGAAGTCAGCCGCGCGGTCAACAGTCCGGCGCAGGACGATGCTTCGCTTATCCTGCCCGCCAGTGGTGGCCTTTTTGACTGATTTCACGAAGTTTTCAGAAGGAAAACCTTTTAATCCTGCCTGCGAACCAGCCTTCGAATCGTGTAAAATTATCGATACATTCTGCTGGGGGTAATGCTCCCAGCTGTTGGTGAACTTCCTGGAGAAGCTATGAAAAAACGTGCCTTACCGATTATTCTTCTATTAGTCTTTACCCTGGTGATTTCCGCTTGCAAGCCAGAAGCCACTATGCCCCAACCTGTCGCAACCGAGCCCGAACCTGCAGCCACGCCAACCACCCAGGTTGCGATGGAGGAGACTCCAGAGCCTGACGCCAGCGAGGGATGGTGGAACGATGCTGTTTTCTACGAAATATTCGTGAGATCCTTCAAGGACAGCGATGGCGATGGCATTGGCGACTTCCGTGGAATCATCGAAATGCTCGATTATCTTAACGATGGCGACCCGAACACCGACACAGACCTTGGGATCGGCGGCATTTGGCTGATGCCCATCAATCCTTCGCCCTCTTATCATGGCTATGATGTGACCGATTACCAGGCGGTAAACCCGGACTACGGCACCATGCAGGACTTTCAGGACTTGCTCGCGGCCTGCCACGAACGCGGCATTCGTGTGATCATTGACTTTGTGGTCAACCACACCTCGTCGGAACATCCATGGTTTTTGAGCTCGAAAGATAAGTCCAGTGAATACCGGGACTGGTATGTCTGGTCGGATACTAAGCCAACCCAGGCTGGACCCTGGGGGCAGAATGCCTGGTATGAATCGGGAGAGAGCTATTATTACGCAATTTTTTGGAGCGGCATGCCCGATCTGAATTATGACCAGCCAAAGGTGACCGAAGCAATGTATGACGCTACCAAATTCTGGCTGGATTTGGGCGTAGACGGCTTTAGGGTGGACGCTGCACGCTACCTGGTGGAAGAAGGTATCGCGCTGCAGGACTCAAAAGGCTCCATTGAGTGGTTTCAAAATTGGCGCGCGTATTACACGGACATCAATCCGGAAGCCTATACCATTGGGGAGGTATGGACGGACACGCAGGTCATCGCCAAGTACGGGCAGCCGACGCGCGGCATGCAGGAGTACTTCATGTTCGATCTGGCAGGGGATATCCTCGGCGGTTTGTTTGCTCCGGATCCCTCGCGCATTATGAAATCCTACCTGGAGACCCTTGAATACTTCCCGGATCAGCAATTTGCCACATTTTTGACCAATCACGACCAGCAGCGTGTTGCTTCTTTCTTCAGTAACAAGCTCCAGAGGCAGCAGCTGGCAGCCTTTATCTATCTGACGGGTCCAGGGACACCCTACATATACTACGGTGAAGAAATCGGTATGACCGGCAATAAACCCGACGAATACATTCGCACGCCGATGCAGTGGTCAGCGGAGGCGCATGCGGGCTTCAGTGATACTACCCCCTGGCAACCGTTAAATGAAGGTTGGGAGGAATTGAATGTGGCTGCCCAGGATGAGGATCCCGGATCATTGCTCAACTGGTACCGGGGGTTGGTCAATCTGCGCAATCGCTACCCGGCATTACAGAAAGGCGACTACATTCCTTTCACCTCATCCTGTCGCCGGCTGTACACTGTGGCACGAGTGCTTGACGATGAAGTCCTGTTGACAGTTGCTAATCTTGGTGTGCAGACCCTGGAAAACTGCACAATTGCGCTTGAAGACGGTAACCTGGTTGGAACCTGGCAGGCGGAATCAGTGTGGGGTAAGGCACCCTTCTCTGAAATAACCTTTGCCGAAGATGGCTCTCTGACCGACTTTTTCGTGGCAGAGATGCTCGACGGTGGAGAAACATTTATCCTGAAACTGACGCGCCCTTAATCCGGGCATGAAAAGAGGAACTATGAAAAAACTTCAAATCCTACTTGCAATCATCCTTAGCCTGGCGGTCATCGCGGGCTGCTCCGCGCCTGTGCCGACGGATGTGCCTGTTGAACCGACAACCCCTGTGGTTGAAGAGCCAGCTCCAACAGAAGCACCAGTTGAGTACCCACTTTACGTTAACCTGACCTGGCATCAGCATCAGCCGATGTATTACAAAGATGAGAATGGGGTCTATACCCGACCCTGGGTGCGGGTGCACGCCACCAAGGACTACCTCGACATGGCGGAAATGATCGCCGCGGAAGAAGGCGTGAAGGCAGCCATCAATCTGACCCCTTCACTCATCCGTCAAATCCAGGATTTCACGGACAACGGCGCTAAAGACCTGTATTGGGTGCTGGCGGAAGTGCCGGCGGCAGAACTGACCGTGGAACAGAAGACTTTCATCCTACAGCGCTTCTATGATGCCAATTGGGATCACATCATTGCGGTTCATCCGCGCTACCAGGAATTGCTTGACCTACGTGGCGGAACAGGCGAAGCCGCAATTGCTGCAGCCGTTGAAAACTTCACCGAACAGGATTTTCGCGATCTGCAAATCTGGTTCAACCTGGCATGGGTCGACCCGGATTACCTGGCACAGGAGCCCTTCAAAGCCCTGGTTGATAAAGGCCGGGATTTCACAGAAGAAGACAAGGTTACTCTGTTTGATGGCATTTTGGAGTTGATTAAACGCGTTCTGCCAACTCACAAGGACTTGCAGGATGCGGGCATTCTGGAAATCACCACCACTCCATACGCCCATCCGATATTGCCCCTGATCTACGACTCGGACCTGGCTTTGGTCGGCAACCCTGAGGCGATCATGCCCAAACAGCACTTCAACTATCCGCTCGACGCGGCTTTCCACCTGCAAAAGAGCGTGGAAATGTATGAGAGCATCTTTGAGCGGGATGTGCGCGGGCTTTGGCCAGGCGAAGGTTCTGTGGCAGAGGAAATCGTGCCGCTTGTCAGTGAAGCTGGATATAAGTGGATGCAAACCGGCGAACCTGTGCTTGTGGCGAGCCTTGGGCTTGCTGGTGACCGTTT
>DAISYV010000037.1:3914-17665 GCA_036825115.1 Anaerolineaceae bacterium
TGCAAACCGGCGAACCTGTGCTTGTGGCGAGCCTTGGGCTTGCTGGTGACCGTTTCGCCCGGGATGGCGACGGCGTGGTGAAAGACCCCGATACCTTCTATCGTCCTTATTTCGTGCAGGGCGAAAGTGGGGGCGAAGTTGCCATCTTCTTCCGCGACTGGGTCATTTCGGATAAGATCGGTTTTAATTATTCAGGCATGGCTGGCGAGGCAGCCGCGCAAGACATGATCGATTCACTCAAAGCGATCCACGCGAGCCTGCAGGGCACGGAAGGTCCGCACATCGTGACAATTGTCGTGGATGGCGAGAATGCTTGGGAAAATTATGATAATGACGGCAAGGAATTTTTCCATACCCTTTATAAGAAACTGGCTGAGAGTGAACTGCTCGAAACGATAACCCCTTCCGAATACCTCGAGCTTTACCCTGAACAGCGTGAGTTGGACATTCTCTTTCCGGGGGCATGGTTCAGCGCGAATTACGATACCTGGATTGGTGAAAGCGAAGAAGCCGAAGGCTGGGATCTGCTTGCCCGTGTGCGCGCGGATCTGGCGCAGTATGAAGACGGCACACTCAGTGCCAGCCCTGAAGCACTGGCTGAGGCGCAGGACTTTATGTACCTGGCGGAGGGTTCGGATTGGTTCTGGTGGTATGGCACCGACCAGGATTCCGGGCAGGACAGCTACTTTGATGAAGGCTACCGCGCGCTCCTTAAGGGCGTCTATACCTCCTTGGGTGTGGAATACCCAGCATTCCTGGATATTCCTGTCATTCAACCACAGCCGCTCAAGCCAACCACAGCGATCAGCGGTCAAACAACCCCTATGGTAGATGGGGTCCTCGGAGAGGATGAGTGGGGCACTGCTGCAGTCTATGAAGGCGAAGAAGGCGACCCCATCCAGAACTTTTCCTACGGAATGGATCAGGAAAAGCTTCACCTGCGTTTTGATTTAGCTGAGCCCCTGGGAGATTTAAGGAGACTACTGGTCTATCTTAATGCTCCTGGTGACCAGGACAAACTAATGGTCGGTTTGGATGGCGAATCCCGCTTAGTTTCACCAGCTTCCCGCGTAATCGAGATTATGACCGGTATCAATCTGATTACACTTTATAAATCAAATGGGTTAGGTTGGCAGCCTGAACGTCCCTTGGATGGAGCGTTGGCGATTGACGGAGAAATTGTTGAACTCTCATTGGAAAAATCAGTCCTTGGTGATGTTTCTGCCGGGGTGGTTGTTCCTGCGCAAGTTGTACTCATGGGTCAACAAACGTTCCAATTCAACACTGACGCGCCGCTGGCTATTCAGTACTTCAGTTTTGAACCGCTTACCAGCGTGTTGCTGGTTGAGGATCCGGAAGGAGACGATAAAGGCTTGGGTACATACACCTATCCCAAGGACGGTGTATTTAAGGCTGGGGATTTTGACCTGACCGCCTTCGAAGTTTCCAGAGATGGAGAAAATGTCTACTTCAGCTTCACCGTCAAGGCACCCATCACCAATGGTTGGAACTCATCCGCGGGTTTCTCGGTGCAGACCTTTGATGTCTACATCGACAAAGACCCCGGTGCCGGCACGGGTAACCGCCTGCTATTACCTGGCAGAAATGCCGCGCTGGAAGATGGCAACGGCTGGGATGTTGCCATCTGGATCGAAGGCTGGACGCTGCAGGTCGTTCTTCCTGGGGAGGATCCATTGGCAGACCCGGTTAAGAATACCGAAGCCAGCTTAGCCATGAAAGTTTACGTGGATGTCGGCAAAAACGCGGTCATTGCCAGTGTGCCTCTGGAATTCTTCGGCGAGGGCAATTTAAGCGACTGGAGTTACGCCGCGGTGGTGCTCGGACAGGAAGGTTTTCCCTCACCAGGCGTTTGGGGTATTCGGGATGTTTACCAGAACGCGGAAGGCTACAAGTTTGGCGGCGCACCGCTTGACAACAACCACACCCGCATCATTGACCTGGCATTGCCTGCAGCTTATACTCCTGACCAGGCAACTTTGCTGGGCACATATCCCTCTTCCGCGCAACCAGTTGACGGCATGGGACCAGACGATTTCGCGATCATTCCTTTGATCGCTGTGACTAGATAACTAAAAAGAGAGCATCATGGATTTTTATCTAACCAACAAACCACGCGAGAGTGTGGAACTGACACTCAGCGATGGCAGGATCATTACTGGCAAAAGAGGCGGCAAGCTGGAAGACTTTGTTTGCGCAGTGCAAAAACCTGAAGAGCCTTTGATTGTAGGCGCAATTCTGGATGGTCATTTACGCGAATTGACTTATCCAGTAAAGCAAGATGGGCAGGCAACGCTGCTTTCCATGGAGGATTCGGATGGCGCGCGCATTTATCGCCGTTCGCTGGTCTTTCTTCTGGAAGTTGCTTTTAGAAGTTGCTTTCCTGAGGGAGGCTTGACGATTGACCATTCAGTCTCCTCGGGAGGGTACTACTGCCAGGTAAGTAACCTTAAAGGTTTTGGACAGGAGGAACTCGACCGCATCAAAGCCGCAATGCAGGTACTTGTGGATCAGGACGTGCCATTTGTGCGTGAGACCGTTCCGTTGGAAGAGGCGATCGCGTACTTCAAAGCTGCCGGTGAGGATGATAAAGTGCGGCTTTTAAAGTACCGAAAACGCAAGGACCTGGTGCTTTACCGTGCCGGCGAAACGCGGGACTATCACCACGGCTATATGGTACCCTCATCTGGTTATCTGAAGTGGTTCGACCTGTACCTGCTGGAGGATGCCTTTATTATCCGTTTCCCAAGACGGCATGCGCCATCCGAAGTGCTGCCGATGGAAAATTACCCCACCCTCTTAAGGACCTTCAAGGACTACGGCGATTGGTTAACCACGCTTGGCATCCATTCTGTTGGCGCGTTGAATGACGCCATTTATGAAGGGCACATTGATGAGGTCATCCTGGTTTCAGAGGCTCTGCACGAGATGCAAATTGCGCAGATAGCCGCCCAGATTTATGAGGCTCGCGACCGGGTTGGCGTCATCCTGATCGCCGGACCTTCCTCTTCGGGCAAGACCACTTTCTCGAAGCGTCTCGGCATCCAATTGTTGGCCAAGGGCATCACACCCTTTGCGCTCGAAATGGACAACTTTTTCATTGACCGGGATAGGACTCCTCTCGATGCCAACGGTCACCGCGATTATGAGTCCTTACGGGCACTTGATTTAGCGCGCTTGAATAGCGACCTCAAGGCATTAATTGCCGGGCAGCAAGTGCAGTTGCCGCGCTATGACTTCATCACAGGTTTGAGCGTGGACGGCGCGAAGGTGCAGCTTAATAAGGGGGATGTGATTATCCTTGAGGGCATTCATGGTCTAAATCCGGAATTGCTGACCGATATTGATCCTAAAACCACCTTCAGGATTTATGTTTCCTGCCTGACTCAGCTCAACCTTGACCGCCACAACCGCATTTCGACCACCGACACACGAATGTTGCGGCGAATCCTGCGCGATGCCCGCGATCGCGGCTATTCAGCGACGGATACAATCCGACGTTGGGAGGCAGTGCGTGCCGGTGAGAAATTCCACATCTTCCCTTACCAGGAGAACGCGGACGTAATGTTCAACTCCGCTTTGGCTTACGAGTTAACTACCCTTAAGCCGTTGGTGGAGCCGCTCTTGCGCCAGGTGCCTTTCGGTACGCCCGAGCACATTGAAGCAAAACGCTTGTTGAAGTTCCTGGAATGGTTCCTGCCAACCGGAACAGATTACGTGCCGGACAATTCCATCCTGCGCGAATTCATCGGCGGTTCGATCCTGACCAACTTCAAGCTTTGGACAAGGTAGCAAGGCGATAATTCGCCCCTTTTGCTCCCTCTCAAACAAAAATGACCGGTCGCACGACCGGTCATTTTTGTTTTACTCGTAAATTGGCCGGATTCCTATTTCCCTTTTGCTATATCCATACGGCACCAAACATAAAGAGCATCGTACACGTCGAACTGGTGTTCCAAGTTTTCCATATCTTCAGGAAACCGCAGACTGAAACCGGAAGCGATAGCTTCCAACCCGCGGGCAATTGGATCGTTATCGATGTCTTCATCCATGTCTGCAGAATGGACGATCTTTGCCATACGCAGCAAACCGGGTTCTTTTAACTCATAATTTAAAATAATCGAGTCGAAAGAGCAACGGCCTTCGTGGTGACCCAATTCTACCCCCGGGGCATCGAACGGAATCGCTCCAGTTTCCTTAACTATGCGGTCAATTTCACCTTTTGGAACAAACATAAACTTGGCATCACTGTCTACAAAGCGAGTAATGAGCCACGGACAGGCGACACGGTCAACATGAACGTGAGAACGAGTAATCCATATCATTTGATATTCTCCTTTTATTGAAATTCTTTGAGATTCTGATCCAAATCTTCTTTTGCAGCTTCACAATAATCGGGATTGCGAATCACAATCGACCCGCTCAAAACAGGATCGCGGGCATCGGGTTGAATTTAATAATCTTTCGTCATTTTTTCTTCTTTCTTTATTCACGATCAGGTAGATTAGTGTGCCAGTCCCAACCAGCAGCTTCCAATTCAAGTAAGGCTGCGAAGCGTCCACCCTTGCGGATTAAAGCTGCCGGGGTGCCCATTTCTAGAATGTGCCCATTCTCAAGCACGATCACCCGATCCGCCTCTCGGGCGGTTGATAGCCGGTGAGCAACCGTCAGAATCGCCCGCTGGTGGCGAGAAGATTCACCTTTCAACGCCTCACGGAATGCCACCTCACTGGCGCTGTCAATCGCTGATGTAGCTTCATCAAACAACAACACCATCGGATTCCAAACCAAAGCGCGAGCTAACGACAGGAGCTGGCGCTGCCCTGATGAAAGCTGCACCCCGCTCCCCGAGCCGTTGTTGATCGGGGTTTCATATCCATTAGGTAGAGCAAGGATCAATGCTTCCGCTCCAGCTATCCGGACCGCGTGCTCGACGTCTTCAAACGAGACGTTCTGATCAGCCAGTGTCAGGTTATCCAACACGGTGCCACTGAACAACTGCACAGCCTGGGGAACCACGCCAATCACGGTACGCCGGATTGTCTCGCTTACCTGGCGTGGGTCCATCCCGGCGACCTGGATCGAACCTTCCCAGGGAGAATAGAGACCACCGAGTAGGCTCAAGATGCTGCTTTTTCCAGCGCCTGTACGCCCAACCAGGGCAACATGCTCTCCTGGCACCACGGAGAAACTCACGTTTTGTAGCACGGGTTGGTCGTCAAAATAACCAAAGGTTAAGTTACGGATCTCGATCCCATCTGTCATACAGGGGTTTTTGGCAGCGATTTGCGATTTTTCTTCGGTAGGCAGATCCAGAACTTGGAAGATGCGTTCAGCCCCTGACAGAGCGCTCTGGACGGTCTGCCATTCTTCGCCTAGCGAGGTGATGGGGTCGAAAAATCGCTTAAAGAGCAGAACAAAAGCCGTCAGGGTTCCAAGGCTGATGGGTAAGTTTGTAAACTGTTTCTGAGCGCCGCCCCACAAGAGGAGGGAAATTGCGACGGCCATCAGAATTTGCATGATGGGTGTATATAGGGCTGAATATTTTGCCGAAAGATTGTACGCTTTAAGCGTCTTTTCCAGCACTCTCCGGAAGCAGGCTATAAAAACCTTCTCCCGTCCAAAAGCGCGGATGACCTCAGCGCCCCCAAAGGTTTCTTGCAGATTTGTGTTGAGCATCCCAATTGCGATCCGGTTCTGGCGTTCGGCATTCCTGATCCGAATGCGAAAAAGGTTCGTTATCCACATCAGGGGCGGGGCAACCAGTGCGGAAAAAAGCGCCAGAATGGGGCTCAGCGCGATCATCGCGATGGATACCGTCACCAGTCGTACCATATCAGTCATCAAACCTGCCACACCTGAGGAGAATAAGGTATCCACTGTGTCCACATCGGCCGTGCAGCGACTGATGATATCGCCTAGCGGGTTTTGGTCGTAATAGCGGATCGGAAGGCGCTGAAGATGGCGGTAGAGCCGGATGCGCAAGTCATTCAAAGCCCCCTGGGCCGTCAATGCGGTCAAATAACTAGTTAAGAAGCTTAATCCCTGCACGCCAGCGACGGACGCCAGGTAAATAAATGCCAACAACCATAACCCTTCCGGGATGCCCGGGGTGAGGTGAGAATCTACAATTTGTTTCAACACCAAAGGAGGTACCAATTCCAGGCTGGCTCCACCCAGGATGGTCAGCGCAATGATCAGGATGCGCAGGCGGCGTGGTGTCAGGATTTCCAGTAACTGCTTGCGGGTAGTGCTGCGTAACGTTTTGGAAGAAATCGCCGCCGATGTCATTGCGCTGCTCCAGTTCCTGTAACCAAACTATGAATATTTCCGTTCGATTGGGAAACCAGTGCCTGAGCCTTAAAAATACGGGCATACAATCCGTTAGCGGCCATGAGTTCGCTATGAGTGCCTGTTTCCAGGATGCTCCCATGGTCCAGCACAATAATCAGGTCGGCTTGTGGAAAAGCTGCCAGTCGATGCGAGCTGAGTAAGATCGTTGCGCGTTGGTTCTTTGGCACTTCTGAACCAAAGATCTGGCGCAGAGAGGTAATCAGTTGTGCTTCGGTATCCAGATCGACCGCGGAGAATGGATCATCCAAAACCAGCATTCCCGGGAAAGCTGGCGTCGCTGCCAGGCTGCGTGCCAGGGCGATCCGTTGGCGCTGACCGCCGGAAACACGGGTACCTAGCTCGCCGATCTGGGTATCAACGCCGGCCGGGAATGTGTGCAAATCCTGTTCCAAGATCGCTGCATGTGCTGCCTGCATTACCCGCTCTTTATCCTGGGTTTCTTTCAAGCCAAAAACAATGTTTTCGTAAATGCTACCTGAAAAAAGAAACGGATCTTGAGGCAGATAGCCCATCTTGCTGGCACGTTCTTCCGGTGAAACATCGGTCAATTTCTTCCCGTCCAGGTATATATTCCCTTTTTCAAGAGGATATAATCCAAGAACCGCACGCAGCAGCGCGCTCTTTCCGCAGCCAACCGGTCCGGTAATCGCGACCAAGGATCCAGCCGGAATTTCGATGCTGACATCCTGTAACGCCGGTTGGGCAGCACCTGGATAACGGAAGGTGATGTTCTCTATCAAAACCGATACGGGACCTGGTTCCATAGCAACCGTGGCAGGGATGGGCTCATTCAGCCCGTCGACCCAATTCGGTTGGAATGAAGCATAATGCGGCTCGTCTTTGACACTGCGTGCTGGAGCCAGGAGTGGTTTCAGTCGGGTATAAGCTGCTCCGCCCGATTGAACCGAATTAAATAATTGCGGAATGCGGTAACCGCGTCCAGTGAATTGCAGGAATAGCTGGATATAGGCAACAAAGGCACCAACGCTCATCGCACCGGCAATTACACGCTGCCCTCCCAGGGCTACTACCAGTACAATCCCAGTCACCATGAGGGTCGAATAGACCGGTTTGAGACCTTCGCGCAGGCGAACCACAGCTAAATTGGCGTCGACCAATTTTTGCGATTTATCTTCCACCAGCCCGGCTGATGCACCCGTACGGCCGAATAGTTTGAGCACCCGGATCCCCGCAAGTTGTTCTTGCAGTGTCATGGTCAATTCGGCATTTGCCTCACGAGCGGCGTTGGTGCGTTTGCGTACCCAGCGCCCGGTGGCTTGCGCCAATAGCATGGAAAATGGTGTAACCAAAAGCGCCATGATGGATAGACTCCAGTCATAAATAATCATCGTAACCACAAACGAAATGGAGAAGAGGACTGTGTCCCACATTTCGATAGTAAATTCGCGCACACCAACCCCCAGCACTTCGACATCTGCAACGATGCGTGCCATAAGTTCTCCTATGGAGGTAGTGTGCAGTTTTTCCATCGGCCAGGCCAGCACCCCACGCATTGCATCTGACCGAATATTGGCGCGAATGCGAGCGTTAGCGGTCATCAGCCACCAGCGTTTCCCCAGGCGGGGAACTTGCGTAGCCAGCGTTCCGCCCAAAAAGGCCAAGGCAGCCCAAGTGACATCGGTTATAGATGCCTGGCCTTTGTCAAATGCCAGGGTCACATCTATTGCCCTGCCCAACATGACTGCTGGCAAAACGACCATTGTATTCATTAAAATCCCGCAGATCGAGCCAATAATCAATTCCCCGGCAACCTGGCGAAAGTAGGGACGGAGTTCCCACATATAATGCTTCATCAAGATAACAACCTCATACAGATGATTTTGAATTCGCTAACTCGGCATATAAAGCGTCATAGATCAAGTAGCCGTGTTCGAGTGCTTCATGGTCGTCCTTGCTAGTTCTACTAATGCCGCGACAAATTAAGTCCAATCCTGGGGAAACGGGTTCTAAAGCCACTTCCTGAACGACATCGGCCTCATCCACGATATGCCCGATCTGTTGAAGGATCGGGTCCTTAAGATTTAGTTCTTTCAAAAATGTAACGAACGTGCAGTGCCCGCGGCGGTGAGAATATTTCACACCGGGAATATCAAACGGTTCAACGTCATCCTGTATTGGCTTTTGACCAGCTGGGATAAATTGAAATTCTGCTTGCAGATCAATAGAGCGGCGGATCAACCAGGCACATGCCATCCGATCTACGCCAACGTTTTCCCAAGTTAACCATTTCATGATAGTCTCTCCCGGCCAGCCAACAATCTGTCTCGAATTTGTTGCCCTATCTCGGAAACGAAATAATCTCTTTGTTTTAGTTGTTGGTATTCCTGAGCAGCTTTAGTTAATTCGACTTGTTTAAGGACTATTCGACCTAATAAACCGCGGTATGCTTCATCTACTTGATTCTGGAACTGAGCAATTAACGATTCTTCCTGACCGACCATTTCAGGTTGCGCTTTCCAAAAGATAGCTTCGCCGCCCAGTTCCTGGATCTCTGCGGCTAACCATTGGAACTGCTCATGTGTGAGTGGAGTATCTGGTAGAACCCAAACAGCATCGAAAATAGTTAGGGCTCCCAACCGCTTTAGTTTTCGCCAAATATAGACTCTTCGTGCGGAGGGTTCAGTAGGCAGTTTATAAGTAAGCATTAACCACTTATTCATAATGTAACTCTCGTTACATTATACTACTACATAATCAAAACCTTTCTTGCTAGTTGGTATCGTAAGTTTCAATCTTCGGGAGTGATTTAAATATTTGACTTCTGGCGTCTTACTGTTCCCCCTTAAAACACCAAGAGAACAACCGGATATAGGAGAGATAAGGAATAGCCCCTTGAAGGGCGGCGAGAGAGACAAGTGCAAAGTGTCTTGATCGAAGAGAAAGCCAGCGCCTTGAGGCGCTGGCTAGAGAAAAAGGCTTATAGCCTCGGTGCAAACCACCCGCATAGCGGGTGGTTGTGATTGAAATGATTCTGGCTTATGCCATGGTTTTCTTGATCATCACCGATAGGCGGCGAACGCCTTCGCGGATGGTTTCGGGGTTGGCAGCCGAGAAGTTAAGGCGCATGGTATTCTTTGGACCACCGTTGGGGTAAAACGGCATGCCTGGCACGTAGGCAACCTTCTCTTCCACGGCTTTCGGGAAGAGCTCGAGGCTGTCGCAGTTTCCGGGCAGGCGCAGCCAGAGGAACAAGCCGCCACGCGGGGTAGTCCAGGTGGTGCCTTCTGGCATGAATTCTTCAAATGCCTGGATCATGGCATCGCGGCGCTCTTTGTAGACGCGGCGGATGGTTGCGATATGATCAGGCAGCCAATCCCCCGCGGCCAGTTCATAGGCGACATATTGATCGAAGGTGGAGCATTGCAGGTCGGCGCCTTGTTTGGCCTGGACCATCTTTTTGACGACTTCAGCAGGCGCAATCACCCAGCCAATGCGCAGACCGGGGGCGAGGATCTTTGAGAAGGTGCTGGTGTAAATCACGTTTCCATTGAATGCAGTATGGTCACACTCATGATACTGAGCATCCAATACCGCGATCGGCGGCAGCATTTCGCCCTCAAAAATCAGCTTTCCATAGGGATCATCCTCGATCATTGGCACGTTGTAGCGATTAGCCAGCTTAATTAGCCGATGTCGTCGTTCCAATGAGAGCGTGACTCCAAGCGGATTATGGAAGTTGGGCAGTACGTACATAAATTTTACGTTTTGCCGGATCAGGTTTTCGAGGTCATCAGTAACCATTCCATCCGCGTCCGTATTTGCGGTCACGTACTGCGGACCGTAGGCGTTCCAAGCCTGAATGGCACCAAGGTAAGTGGGAGATTCGGCCAAAACGCGATCACCGCGGTTGATGAAGATGCGACCGATAATATCAAGGGCTTGCTGCGAGCCAGTGGTGATCATGATATTGTCGAGCGTGACGTTGATACCATTTGCTTTAGCATCATCCGCGATCCACTGACGCAAAGGGTTATACCCCTCTGTGGTAGCGTATTGAAGGGCTTTGCGACCATAAAGGGTGAGCACTTTGTCGCAGGCAGCCCGCATTTGTTCGATTGGGAAGAGCTCAGCAGCAGGAAATCCACCGCCGAAAGAAATTACGTCTGGCTGGTTGGTAACCTTCAGGAGCTCACGGATGAATGAGCTCTTCATACCTTCAGTTCGATGAGCAAATCTTAGTTCCCAGGGTGTTGGCATTATGTTTATCTCTCCTTTTCTAATGCTTCCGGTCTATATTTTTAAAAACCGGCTGATAATGGTTGCTGCACCCGGAAGTGCAACGCGATCCCCACGTGTGAGTTCGGCAGGGGATTTTTGTCTCCAATCGGGGGCGTTCTGGAAGATAAAGACCTTGGTGCCTTCCACTGCCACCTTTTTATCCACGAAGGCTTGTCCGGTGAGGTAGCCTTCCTGGTCAATGGCACAACTTGTGACAACGCCTACCATGCGCCCCTTAAGATCACAAACGGGATCGCCGTGGTGCGCCATGCGAACGGCTTTTTCGTCGAAGCGGAAGCGTGCCACCACGCCGGTGCGCTTTTCTTCACGCTCGACAAAGGCCTTTCTGCCGATGAACCAGGCAGAGTTGAGTTTCAGGAAGGGCAGGAAGCCGGCTTCGCCGATCGTCAGGTTCAGGTCGCCGCCCATTTCATGCCCGTAGAGTGGCAAACCGGCTTCGGTGCGCAGTGAGTCGCGCGCGCCAAGCCCGCAAGGCTCCAGCCCGAGAGGTTTACCAGCTTCGAGCAGGGCATTCCAAAGATGTACTGCCTCGTCCGGATGAACGAAGAGTTCAAAACACATCGGCTCACCGGTATAACCGGTGCGCGAAACGACCACATTCATGCCATCCAAGACGGATTCGCAGAGCTGAGTGCGGTGCAGGCGGCGGATGCGGCGCTCTTCAGCCGGATCTGCCAGTTTGAGCAGGATTTCGCGGCTGAGGGGACCTTGCAGGGCAATATCCACTAATTGATCTTCACCTTCCTTGGGGTCTTTAAGGTTGCGCAGGATCACTTTGCGACCGGGAGCACGCACCCATGGACGGTCAGGATCCACCATTACCTCGCCATCGCGAACTGCGTTTAACCACGTCCAGTCTTTGGCTTCGTTGGCAGCGTTGACTACTACAAGGTATTTGTCAGTTTCACGGCGATACACCAGCAGATCATCAATTACGTTGGCATGTGGATCCATGAAATGAGTGTAAAGCGAATCACCGATCTTGAGCGACATCGTGTCGTTGCCGCAGACCACATCCAGAAATACCGCGGCGTCCGGTCCTTCAGCCTGGAAGACACCCATGTGGGTGACATCAAACAAGCCGGCCGCGTTGCGGGTGGCGAGGTGTTCCTGCAGGACGGAGGAATACCATAGCGGCATTTCCCAACCGGCAAAACCGCTCATTTTCGCACCCAATGCCACGTGGTTTTCGAACAAGGGAGTGTGCTTCAGCCCCTCTTCTTCGGGCTCCACCCAACTGAACTCGGGTAAACCAGGCAGGCTGACATCCTTTGGCATGCCAACGAAGTAAGGTTTGCGCAGGTCGACGCTTTCATTTTCGGGCTTGACCCAAACTGGATCAGCTTTCAGGATTGAGACAGGGCCTGGAATTCTCTGAGTGAGATCAGGATCGTAATAAATGAACGCGCTTGAAATACCCACCAACCAACTGCCTGCCAGGCCGATTTTTTCCGCCGGCACGGTCAGGGTGAAGCGTTTGCACTCGTTGCAGGTCAGGATGCCTTCGATGTCGCCATTGGTGGTGTGCATCATGGTTAGCTGTGAGTCGCCTGGTTCGAGGGCTTCGACGTCGCTCGTCATGGTGTAGTTGAGGAAGGCGCGCACGTTTTCGCCGGTCACCATCAACGCGCCAATACCCTGGCGAGGGTGATCCTGATTGTAAAAATAGTGCGGGTAACCGTGGCGCTGATGAATGTCATCCATGGCGGGTTTTACATCTGCCAGGGCGCGAACTTCTGTATTCACTTTGCCGATTGTCGAAAAATCGACTTTGGCACGTGTGAGCTTACCAGAACGACCAATCATGTGGTAGGGGGTAGTCGCGCTGAAGACTTCGTGGATTAGATCCGCGATTTTGGCAAAATCCTTTTCGACGAAACCGCGCTGGGTCAGCCAGGTGGCGCCCATGCGGATACCTGTTGAAGTCAAAGCTGAACGATCACCGGGAATGGTATTGCGGTTGACTACGATGCCAACCAGATCGAGTATCCTTGCTCCCATATCACCGTTGAGCGGAATGCCAGCCGGGCTTTTGTAGGACTTGCAGTCGATCAGGCACATGTGGCTGTCCGTGCCGCCGTAAGGAACGCGAACACCCAAATCTTTGAAGTGGTCAGCCAACGCTTTAGCATTACGCAGGGTTTGTTTCTGCAACTCAATGAACTGCTCAGTTTTGGCAAGCTTGAAAGTGAGAGCCATTGCCGCAATCGCGTTCACGTGAGGACCGCCTTGCTCACCCGGGAAGACGCCTTTATCGATCTTTTCGCCGAGTTCACGGTCATGGGCAATCAGTACGGCTCCTCGGGGACCGCAGAGAGTTTTATGTGTCGTGAAGCTGACCACATCTGCAATACCGATCGGTGAGGGCACGGTCCTGGCGGCAATCAGTCCGGCGATATGTGAAACATCTGCCAGCAGCCAGGCGCCGACCTCATCCGCAATCTCGCGGAATTTTTGCCAGTCTGGGATCCATGGGAAAGAGGTGTAGCCCGCCACGATGACCTTTGGTTTGCAGGCCTTCGCCTGTTCCAGGATCTGGTTGTAATTTAGGCGTTCTGTCTTGGGGTCCACACCATAATGGAAAGCATTATAGAAAAGACCAGAGCGATTAACGGGCGAACCGTGGGTCAGGTGACCTCCAACCAATAGGTCCATGCCTAAAATGGCATCACCCGGTTGGATGAGTGCGGTATAAACAGCCGTGTTGGCTGGGGCACCTGAAAGCGGCTGGACGTTTACCCATAGGTCATCAGCATTGAGATCATTGGCAGCGAAGAGTTCCGCGGCACGCCGGCGCGCGAGGGCTTCCAACATGTCCACATATTCAACACCTTTATAGTAGCGGGGATCACTGTGGCGGCGATAACGCCCAAGTTGGTAGGCGTAATCCATGATGGTTTCTTCGTCCTGGTAACGGGTTTCAGGGCGGGGATAGCCTTCGGCATAGATATTGGCAAATGGTGAAGCCAGCAAATCCCGCACTGCTTTTGGCGCAATGCTCTCGCTGGGGATCATGATCAATCGGCGTGCCTGGCGTTCAGCTTCGAACTCTACCAGTCCGCTTACGTTGGGATCATAAATATCGACATCTTTCTTGAACAGAAAATCACTCATGGTTT
>DAISYV010000038.1:0-17613 GCA_036825115.1 Anaerolineaceae bacterium
ATGTTGTCCACGCCCACGCCAGCACGACCAACCGCCTTAAGGTTCTTCGCGGCTTCAAACACTTCCCTGGTAACTTTGGTCCGTCCACGAACAATCAGACCATCATACTCCCCAATGATTTGCAGCAACTCATCAGGTTCGATGCCCTTTTTATTGACGGCTTCACCAGCAGCATTAATAATGTCTAGGCCTTCTTTTTCCAAACCGTCTGTGATCAAAACTTTGAAACCCATATTCTCTCCTTTTATGTGTTTGTTGTTCTCAGGACGCGGACGTCCCCTTTCCTTAGAGTATACCCAATCGAATCAAGATATTCCAGAAAACCAGCGGCATATTTTCGACTTGTTTGAAAATGATCCCTGAATTGTGCCAATGAAAGACTTCCATTGGCTTGGATTGTTTCCCGAACCCAGGATTTCATTACTTCGACGGTGCCAGGTAAAAAGAGCACGTTTTCCGAGACGCGAACGAGCCTGTCAGTTGCGATGAGTGCTTCGATCAAGTTGAGTCCTAGCGCTGCTTCAGCTTCAGTCACATCCGGTGGTGAGAAGGGTGTCTCATTGAACTTTGCCAGGAATGCCGCAGCCTGGGTTTCCTGCGTTTTAGTGAGCTGGATGGCGTGGCTGGCTGCCCAAACCAGCGTGCCGCGTTCTCTCAGTTCGCCTTGCTGGTTTAATTTGTCTATCATCAGGTCGAATTGTTCCTGGGTCAACTTCAAGGCGGACCTGAGCTGCTCACGGCTTATGCCGGCCTTAAGGGGGCTTTTGTGGTGAAACTCGTTGAGAGTATCCAGGATGTTGCTGGTTATTGACTGATGATTTAGATTGGACACCAGAAATGTTTTGGCTGGATTGGGATGCTTGTTCAGAAAAATGACCTCACCTGTGCTTTCAAGCTCGCTGATTTGACTTTCGAGTTCAGCCGGGGGCAAAGAAGTGCGCGTGATCAGCGCGGCGAGGTTGGTTATATTCAGTTGATTGAGCGCCTGCATGACCAGATCAGCGCGTTTACCCGCTCGCAATTGTTCCAGGCGGTTGAGAGTTACTTCATCGAAACGGCGATAACGCCGGGTGGGCTGCGTATCAAGGACGACCCCACCTCCAATCGTAGCGGCAGGGGAGGGCAATCGCAGCACGTAATGATCGCCCCGAATTGCAACCAGGGGCTCTTCCAACTCGAGCTGTACAAAGCCTTCCTCACCAGGTGCAAGGGTTTCAACGCCCAACAGGCGTACCCGTGCCAGGGTTTCGCTTGCGCCGGCGAAGACCTTCAGGCTCATATTGTGCCTTACTTCGATAACCGCATCCCGGATCAGCCGGATGGAGGCATCCAGCCGGGTGGTGGGAGTGTAGGTGCCAGGCAGGGCAATAACATTCCCGCGATTAATATCCTCTGTCGAGAGATTGTTGAGGTTAATCGCGGTACGGTAGCCCGGCGTGACCTTTTGCAGCTTGCGATTGTGGTTCTGCAAACCGCGGATGCGGCCTGTTTTTCCGCCGGGCAGGCAGACAACCTCATCTCCCAGCGTGAAACTGCCATCCAGCAATGTGCCGGTTACAACCGTGCCAAAGCCTGAAAGCGTGAAGACGCGGTCCACTGGTAGACGCGGGCGATTGAGGTCACGTTTTGGAGGGATTTCTGCTAATAATTCAGCGAGTTTAAGCTTGAGTTGGTCCAAGCCTTCGCCAGTTTGGGCTGAAACACGCAAAACAGGGGCATTTTCAAGATTGGTGCCTTCCACCAGTTCCTGGGCTTCAAGCTCTACCAATTCGAGCCAATCACCGTCCGCAACCAGGTCGCATTTGGTAAGAACAATTAATCCACGGGAGATCTCGAGCAAGTCCAAAATGGCGAGATGTTCGCGTGTTTGGGCACTGACACCTTCATTGGCGGCGATGACCAGCAGTACCGCATCTATTCCGCCAATTCCTGAAAGCATATTCCCGACAAAGTCGCGATGACCTGGCACGTCGATGATGCCGATCGTTTCCCCTCCCGGCAGCACCATGGACGCAAAACCGAGATCAATTGTCATCTCGCGTGCGATCTCTTCCTTCAAACGATCCGGATTGGTGCCTGTCAAGGCAGAGATCAGGGTAGATTTACCGTGATCAACGTGCCCGGCTGTACCAACGATGTGCATGATCAGCCAGTCTTTTGATCAAACGGAGGCACTATTTCCTGGATGGAATTCTGATAAGCCATCAGGATGGATTGCACATGGCGTTGGGTGCTTCGGCTGAGGGTGTCGAGTTGGTCTCGGATTGAGGATGTCAGATTGTCAACTTCCTGTAACTGAGCTGTCAGGTCCTTGAATTGCTGTGCGTTTTCACGGCTCTGTTCTTCCTGGGAAAGCATGTAATTTGTCCAGCGTTTAACATCGTCGGATTTGAAGCTTGTCCACTCCTGGCGGAAACGTTCATCGTTAAGTCTCTGAAACTCGCTGATTTCGTTAATGCGGCGTTCAAACCGCTGAGTCACTTCGTCCACACCGCTGACTGCCTTGCTGACAGCCTGGCGGGCAGCTTCCAAGTTTTCCATCTGTTTATTCAGGTTCAGGTTCACGTTGTCAATCTCGACAAAGCGTTTTTCCCAAGCGGCGAAGGTTTTATCCTTCTCTACGAGCGTGTTGTTTACTTTTTCGATGAATACGGATTGCGCTTGTTTGCGGTCTTTTTCAAAGGTTTGTAATTCAGCGATACGGGTATCCAGGGTGCGGAAGCTGTCACTAAAGCTGTCAAAGCGGCTGCGGGTCTCTTCAAGGCGCTTGCGCACTGAAGCCACTTCCCCTTGCAGGTCCGTCAGGCGTTTGGCTTCCTGGCGGCGATTTTCTTCCAATAGCTGTAATGACCGGCGATAGTCCTCATCGAAGCGACTGACATCCTGGATCTTGACTTTTAATTCATCAATCAAACGTGCCAGACGTGCATCCTCGACTTTGTGGGTGCGCATTTCAGCGCGGATGGGTTCGAGTGCTTCCGTGAAGGGGTATATTTCCGCGACAGATTTACGCGTAGCTTCAATCTCAAGCTTTGTTCGTTTGATGGCTTCGTTAAGATTCATTTCGGCTCGTTCGTTGACATCACGGATTTGCTTGGTCAAATCAATATTCAAACGATCGATACGGTTATCGTATTTATCGAAGGTTGTGATCTGGTTCGAATTTTTTGTGATCAGAATTTCAAGCTCTTTGATCTGTTTGCGTAAATTGAGGTTGTCACCCTCCAACTGGACCAGGCGGTTCTGCAGAGACGCCAAATTAGTCTTGTCGTTGCGGCGTTCGTTGTCGAGCCACTCGACACGTTTTTCAAGTTGTTCAAATCCAGAATAGTCGTCCATAGTTCACCTCTTGGCAGATGCTGATGTGATTATACAATGTTTGGCTGTCTTGTCATCCTAACTGGGCGGAAGCAAGTGGATAAAGGGTTCAAGTATCCCCAGAAAAGGATTAAGGAAGATGTGGGGGAACATTCCAAGGAGCAGTAAAAGCAAAGTGAGTAAGAAAAGGACAAGCACGCGAGGTAATGATTCTTCGTCCTTGCCTGACAGTCCTGGGGTTGGTAAATTGGGATCATTGGTGAGAAGTGTGTGCATCAGTCGCAGGATGAACAGAGCCATTCCTGCTACAGCCAATCCGAGCAAAGTGGTGTAACCGAAAGTGAGACCAGCACCGCTGTTCCAAAGCAGACGCTTAGCAGGGAATAGTCCAAGCCCGGGCAGACCGAGCAAACCAAGCAGGCTGATGATCAGGGACAGACTGTGGAATGGCAACCTGGTGAACAAACCGCGTAGGGATGGGAAACTTCCATCGATTTCTGGAGCGATTTGATGGATGGAACTTAGTGTATAAGACCATTGCCAATATGCCAGCGCGCGTGGCAGAAGGCTGAGCGCCAGCGCTTCACCTCCACCCTGACCGATCAAGCCAATTGCCAGCACCGAATAACCAGTCTCGATCAGGACGATATACGCAAGTATCCGGTTGACTTTGGTCTGCATTGAGGCCAGCACTCCTCCAGCCAAAAGGGTGAGAACACCAGCCCATTGCATCGCAGGAAAAACCCCGGAAAGGTTTCTTAACCAGGCAAATTGATCCAGGACCTTCAATAAGAAAATAGACAGGCTGGTTTGCTGCATCAGAAAAATGAAACTGAAAACCCATGGGTGCGATTTCTCGGCGAGCATTGGCATCCAGGAATGAAGGGGGAAAACTGCCAACCATAAGGAGAAACCGATCAGGATCATCACCGTGCCGCGCAGGATCAGCACACTGGCACTGGGCGCAGATTCGATGCCTGTGACCATCCAACCACTCAAGAGAATGAAAGGAAGTGCGATGGTTTGCGAGACCAGGTAGCGCATAACGCCGCTGCCTGCCTGTTCTCCTCGCGGTGTGAGCAGGAGAACGCTGATCAGAACAATCAATTCCACAATCAATGCCGCATAAAGGAAAGGTTCCACTGCCAGCGTGCTGACCCACAATGCTGTTGTAGCCAAAGAAACCGTTGGAAACCAGCGGCTGACTGAAAATCGCGCTCCAACAATGTTCCACAAAAAGCTGAACAGATAGAACATCGCTACTGTTCTGAGCTGCGTTGCAGTGAGAGTCAATGCCCGATTGAAGATTAGGAAGGTGTCATCGAAAATGTAATTTCTGCTGCCTAATGAAAACTCAAGCGTTTCTGGGAACACAAACGCAGCGATTGAGAGAAATAGACTCCCGAGGCATGCTATCCAGACAGAAAGTTTCTGCAAACGGTGGACTGCCATAAGCAAGATGCTAAGCACAAGAGGAAAAAGAATCCAGATCGTGGACGTGGTCATCAGGCTCATGCTGACCTGCTTTCGACGTCTTTGATAATGAAGTAGCTGCCAACAAGCGCCAGGCTGAGATTCACAGCGGTAAAGAGTGCTTCCAGAATGCGGGAGAATTCCAAACTCGCATAAAGAAGCTCAAAGCCAGAAAGGAAGGTCAACAAGCCGATTGCCAGGTAGAGGGGTTCAGTGATGGTGCCCATCTGGAATAAACCAAAGAGGATCAAGCCCAGGCTGGCAGTGAGCAGAAGCTGGCTGCTTTGAGGAAAGGCAGATTCCTGAAGTCCGGAAGCTGCCAAAAAGCTGATCAAAAAGAGTAGCAAGGCAATCGTGCCGCGAAATAACTCACCGGACGAGAAGCGTCGGCGTTGTACGAGCGACTCGATTAAACCTGAAGAAACCAACGTCAAATAGAGCATCAGGCTGACCATCAGACCAACTATCAACTTGATGGCAGCCAAAAGCGGGGAACGCACTTCGAGGATGATTAGAAAAATGCCAGCATACTGAAGACCCAAAGCGAAGATGTTCAACGCCCATTGGCGTCTGACCAGATTTATTGCCGCGGAAAGTAGCAATACAACCACTGCGATAAGCCGCAAAGTTTCGCTCAAGGTTGCCCCACCTGCGTATAGATCAGGATCGCCATCATTAACAAGAAAAAGAGGGACCAAAGCACACCTGCTTCGCCTTCAAGGAAATGCCGGAAAAAACCGGCTGCATCACTGAGACGCGCAAAAATCCATCTTGCGGTCGTGTAAAACCAATCCAGGCTGAAAACAACACGAAAGGCATTCAAAACTCGATGCCCCAGGCGATAGAAGGGTAATTTTTCCTTGAAATCGGTACTGGTTAGGCGCAGACCAAGTATTCTGGTGAGAAAACCGCCCAGCAACACCAGTCCGAGGCTGGCTAAACTCCCCCACCACGCCCCCAATGTCAGTACATCTGGCCAGCCAACCAGATTGAGCACCAACATGGTTTGGATAATCAGGATCAGACCCAGAGGAAAGGTAATACGAGCGTACTTTTCAAGCCCCGTAATCGTGCTATTGGCTTCAAGGATATAGCGCAGATAGCCGCCAACCAGCATGGCGTGGCTGAGGATCATCATAACGCCAGCAATGCCAACGCCTTTCCCCAGCAAGGCGCTCCAACCTGAAGCTGCCAGGGTGTAGGGGATGCCTGTGATACCCACCAATCCCAAGAGTGGGATAAACCGAATTCTTCGGATCGGAGGGTCGAACAGGAACAGGACGCCGCCCGTCAGCAGCAATGCCAATCCCCACACACGGCTATCTTCCGGCTGACCATTCAAGGCGGACTGCAAGGCAAACGCGGAAAGTGCCACAATCCAATAGGGTCTGCCCTCATTTGCGTTGGCACGTGTTAGCCACATAGCCGAGGCGTAAAGGGCTGCTAAAACTGTCAGAACACTGATGATAGATACCAGGCTTTGATTCAACACCAGGATCTCAGCGGGTAGATGGGCGATCAACACGAGAGCTGATACTACTGGCGAAAGGCGCAACAATAAATCGATTCCCTGCTTGAGATCTGTTGTGTATTGCATTGGGAAGTTGAGCGGCAGCACGCCAAGCCTCAGCCCAGCCGCAACCAGGAAGAGCAAACTGGCGGTTGGGGGGATTTGGGTAAAATCCAATCCCGCTGTAACCTGCCAACCAACAGCTGTCGCGGCTACCAAAACAAAAGTGCTGATAAGCCTGACCCCATACACAGTTGTGACTTTACTCGTTGAGCCTGTGTTCCGCAGGAAATTAAGCATGTAAAGTAATTCCACCAGGTCGGTTATTGCCCAGGCAACTGCCATGGTCAGCGGACCTCTGGACATGACCGAGATCAGGTTCAAGCCTGTCAGGGCCAACGCGGCAGACCATGTGGCGGGGGTGGTGCTGGAGGAAGCCCGGCTGGAATCGGTCAGGATCACGGCGATACACAAAGCCAGGATGGCGACCATGTAATGCCAATTGATGTAATCAATGCGGAAGGCGATGGCGGTGTGGTAAAGCGATTCAGGCAGCCAACGGATCAATTCAACTTCCATTGGAAGGTAAAGACGAAGAAAAAATGTGCCAAGCCAGGCTAATGAAACGCCGGCTATCGCGATGACCCATGAGCGGGCAAACTTAGGCTTTACCGCCTGGCTGATGGTCAGGGCAATGGCTGGAAGCCAAAGTAAGCCAAGTATGCCATATAGGATCATGAAATCAATTCATTTCAAGGATCAGAGGATTTCGCCGGCCTGGCGATGGACAAAGCGCCCTCCACCAGCTTTACCGAGCCACTCTTGACCATCAACAATCAGTTTGCCACGCAGGAACACCTTCACAGGGTAGCCACGCAGCTTCCAACCCTCATAAAGGTTATAGTCTGTACGGTGATGAGCCCAAGCCAGCCCGTAATCCAACTCTTTTTCCGGTTCCCATAAAGCGATATCAGCATCGGACCCTACCGCTAACGTGCCTTTTTTGGGGTAGAGCCCGAAGATCCGGGCGGGGTTTGTGGCAGTCAGTTCCACGAAACGATTCGGACTGATGCGCCCAGTATTGACAGCGTGAGTCCAAAAGACGGGCAATCGGTCGGCGATGCCAGGCAAACCATTGGGAATGAGAGTGAAGTTTTCCCCTCCCAGTTCTTTGCCCGGGATGGCGACCTCACGACCTTCGTAAATAATCGGCTTCCTGCCGTTGTAAAAGAAGGGGCAGTGATCGGTCGCGAGTACCTGGATGGTGCCATCCTCCAGACCCTGCCAGAGCCTATGCTGATCTGCAGGTTTGCGCATAGGCGGAGAACAGATCCACTTTGCGCCATCAGGACGCTTGAGATCTTCCTCGGTGAAGAATAAATAGTGTGGGCAGGTCTCTCCCATGGCTGGGATGGCATGCTTGCGGGCGTAAGCCAGCTGATCCACTTCACCAGCCACGTTCATGTGAACAAGGTAAAGGGGTGAGTCTGCTTGGGCTGCCAGGGCGGCGGCGCGCAGGCTGGCTTCCACTTCGCCCCAGGCTGGGCGGGTGCGGGCATGATGGATCGGAGCTGTTTTACCAGCCGCGAGGGCTTCAGCCACCAGGATATCGATCACATCGCCGTTTTCGGCATGTACCATCGTGAGCAAATTGTTTTTCCCACCGATGCGCATCACTTTGAAGATACTGCCGTCATCCAGCCGCAGCCGACCGTTGTAGGCAGTGAAAACCTTCAAACTGGTGACTCCCATGCGGGGCAGGTCGGGCAGTTCTTCCGCCACCTGCTCGTCGAAGCGGGAGATGTTCATATGAAAGCTGTAATCAATGCTTGCTTTGGGATCCGCCATGGCGCGATGCCTGGCGATATTTTCTGCCAGGCTGACAGGTTCCTGGGAAACGAAATCGATCATGGTGGTCGTACCGCCAAAGGCAGCCGCTTTTCCGCCGGTGTAATGATCATCCGCGGAAATCGTGCCGAACATTGGCAGTTCAAGGTGTACATGGGGATCCACGCCGCCTGGGAGGACCAGCAGACCGCTGGCATCGACAATTTTTGCTTCAGGATCATCGATGTTACCGTCAATCCGTCGGATGGTCTCGTCCTCCACCAACAGATCCGCTTTGCGGGTCATCTCCGCAGTGATAACTGTTCCATTTTTGATGAGTGTTTTCATGAAAACCTCACTTTTTCCCTATAGTGATGCCGCTGAGCAATGCCAGCAAAGCAGGATCCAGAGGGATTTCCGGGAGTGGAGCTGCCTGGTAGGCCTCGCCGCGCGAAGCACGCTCGCGCAGCGCCGCCCAGAGCACAGGCCGTTCCTGGTCGTGCACGGGCAGGTCGCCAAGTTCTCTGGCTTCCCTGACATGCCGCATGGTTGTGTAGAAGAAGGTCACCCGTTTCCAGTTTCCGGCGGGGATGGGTTTGGGCAGCTCAATCAGGCTCGCCAACTGAAGCTTGAAGTATTCCTCGTTAGCCCTGGGGTGGTCTGGTTGGTCGCGAAACAGTTGCTGGCGGGTGGTGAGCTCATGTCCGACGATTGGCGCCAGCCATTTGATCTGCCAACGTTCACCTGCGCCGAAGCTGCCGGTTTGGTAGAGCGCCAGGTAGTCGACAGCAATCACCTTGGGGGCGTTTTTGAGCGGAATGCGATACCAGCCCAGAAGGCGGGCAATCTCGAGATCCCTTTGGTTAGGAATAATCGCCACCAGCACCAGGCTGGTATCGTCAATTGCTTCAAACGCGCTCAAATGGCTCCTTTAGAGCTCAACTTTCGCTTTGTGGTTGAACTCTTCGATCAGGGCATCGATTTCAGGCTGCTGAGCCTGGATCTCGAGCCAGTAATCCGGGTCGTACCACTGGTCCATGATTTCTTCATAGGTGCGACCCTGCTGCTCGACCCAGGTGTAATACTTCAGGTTGTGGATGCGCTTGCGGTCCCAATAACCAAGTTCTTCCATGTAATCCGTGGTTACGGCTTTCAGGTAGCGGGCTTCATCGGCAATGGCATTCGCTTTGCTGTACTGACCGAACTCTTCATGCATTTCGGTCAAGCGGCTCTCATAAAGTTCCATCGAGTCGGTCAGAACGGTGAGAACGATGTCATTTTCACCCAATTCGTAGAACTTGGCAAACTTGATGGCGGAGAGAAGGTTGGAAATGCTCGAGAAGCCCAGCAGATCAAGCTGGTTGACGAATTCTTCTTCAAAACCAGAGTCGATCAAATGTTGTTTACCTTCAGGTTCATTGAACAATCGGGCAAGATTGACCACAGCATTGTCATCAATGGCAGTGATGAAGTCTGTGTTTTTTGAATTGTGGATCCAGGGAACGTGCTTGTCGCCGATGCCTTCGATGCGGTGTGCGCCAAAGCCGTTGTTGAGCAGGGTGGGGCATTGCAGCGCTTCACTGGCGATGATTTTCATGTTAGGGAACTTCTGTTTCAGGTAGTCGCCTGCCGCAATGGTACCGGCTGAGCCGGTTGCTGAAGCGAAACCTGCCAACTGTCCTTTTTCACCCAAAAGTTTGCGGGTTAATTCCTCTAAGGCATCGCCGGAAATCAAGTAATGCCAGAGGTAGTTGCCAAATTCATCGAACTGGTTGAAGATCATCAGATCCTCACCACTGCGGCGGAGTTCCCAGCATTTGTCGAATATTTCCTTGACGTTCGATTCAGTACCTGGGGTGGCGATGACCTCGTCTGCCACGTTACGCAGCCAGTCAAAGCGTTCCTTACTCATACCCACAGGAAGAATTGCAACGGATTTGCAAGCCAGCAAATACGAATCATAGGCGCCGCCACGGCAATAGTTACCAGTTGATGGCCAAACTGCCTTTTGAGTAGTGGGATCAAATTGACCGGTGATGAGGCGAGGGACAAGGCAGCCAAACGCGGCACCAACTTTGTGGACGCCGGTGGGGAACCACTTACCTACCAGGGCAACAATTCTTGCTTTAGTGCCGGTAAAGCTGGAAGGGAACTCGATGTAGTTGAGACCCCCAAAAAGTCCGCCAAACGGCTTGGGCTCGTTGTGCCAGGTGATGCGGAAGAGATTCAATGGATGCAGATCCCATAGACCGATTTCTTTCAAACGGCCTTGAATATCGGCGGGCACCAGCGAGGGGTCACGCTGCTGCGCGAAGGTGGGAATGATAATTTTGCGTTCGCGTACACGCTGAAGGGTACGTTCGAGGCGGTCATGCATTATGGTCAGATCGATTTTTGTCATGTTTGGGTTCCTGTTTTTTTAGATTTTTTCTTTTTCCCGATCAAGCCGGGTGGAGTCGAGGGACTTTTCGGGTCCTTCGGCAACAATGTAAAGTGGACGACCTTTGGCTTCGTCGTAAATGCGGCCAATGTACTCACCGAGCACGCCCATGCCAATGAGCAGGATGCCAGCCAAAAAGATCATGGTCAGCCATGCTGCCAGCACGTAGGTGAGGTCGAAGCCGTTGAAGATTGCCAGCCCAAGATAGATTAGCAACAGCAAGAGGCTGAGCGCCACCAATGCGACGCCGCCGGTGGTGAGCATTTGAAGCGGAAAAGTCGAAAATCCGGTCACTGCGTTCATTGCCAGGCGGATCATCTTTTTCAGCGGGTAGTGGGTTTGCCCGGCATGACGCGCGGCGCGTTTATACTCCACGCCAATCTGCCTGAAGCCTACCCAGGCGCCCATACCGCGCAGAATGCGGTTGCGTTCTCTCATTTGGTTGATGATGTTCAATGCCTGTCGGTCGATCAGGCGGAAATCACCGGTGTTGAGCGGCATTTTTACGTCTGTTATCTTGTAGATAAGCTTGTAAAAGAGTGAAGCGGTGGTCAATTTGAACCAGCTTTCGCCTTCGCGCTCAGTCCGCACTGCATAAACAACCTGGTAACCTTCGCGCCACTTTTCAATCAACTCGAGGATCACCTCGGGCGGATCCTGCAAGTCGGAGTCAATGATGACTACAGCCTGACCGCGGCTGTAGTCCATGCCAGCAGTAACGGCGATCTGGTGCCCGAAATTTCGCGCGAAAATGACCGGACGAACGCGTGTGTCCTGCGAAGCAAGTTTGCGAATGCTTTCCGTGGAACCGTCCGAACTGCCGTCATCCACCAGGATCAACTCCCAATCTTTGCCGGTCTGGTTCATCACTTCGCTGACCCGGGCATAGAGCAAGGGCAGGTTCTCGAGTTCATTATAAATTGGGGCAATGATGGTGAAAACTGGTTCAGACATGAAGCGCCTCCTTGAGTTGTCTCAGTGTCGGCTCAATGATGGGGGCGGGCTCAACGGCTCGCATGGCTGCATTGACATCCTTCAATCCACTGCCAGTGCAAAGTACCAGGGCGGGTTCATCGGGGTGATGCAGACCCTGCCTGATGGCTGCTTGTAACCCAGCAAATGCTGCGGCAGCGGCAGGTTCCACGAAGAGCCCGGCTTTGCCGAGTGTCGGGATTGCCTGCAGAATTTCCTGGTCCGAAACAGTCAAATAGTAACCGCCGCTCTGCCTGACGCGCTTGAGTGCCCGCAGCCCATCGCGGGGTAGATCCACGCTGATGCTGTCTGCTACGGTTTTTGCGCTCACCGGGGTAATTTCATTGATGCCGGCTTTGAAGGCATTGTAAATAGCGGCAGAGCCCTCAGCCTGAACGCCGACCAACCTGGGTAATTTTTCGATCCAACCTAAGGCAAGCAGGTCAACAAAGCCTTTTGCCACGCCGCTGAGGATGTTGCCATCACCAACGGGGATGAAAACCGTCAAATCTTTTGCGAACTTTTCACGACTTCGCAGCACCTGCTCCCAAATTTCCAGGCCGGCGGTTTTCTTGCCTTCCACAGTGTAGGGGTTGTGGCCTGTGTTGCGGTTATACCAACCCAGTTCATGCGATGCTTCGATGCTCACGTCAAACGCCTGGTCATAGGTGCCGTCCACCAACACCACCCGCGCGCCAAAGGTCAGCAATTGCGCCACCTTGGCGGGTGGAGCACTGCGTGGGGCAATGATGACTGCTTGTTTACCAACGCTGGCAGCCATGCATGCCATGGCTGCTCCGGCATTGCCGGTTGAGGCAGCGATAATGGTTTGGATATCGGCTTCAATCGCGCGGGCAACAACCAGGGCGCTGGCGCGATCCTTGAAGGACGCGCTTGGATTGCGGCTCTCGTCTTTGATCCAGAGTTCCCGCATGCCGAGGCTTTTGCGCAGGGTCTCAGGTTGGTAGACTGGGGTCCAGCCCACTTGGTGGAGGGGAGTTTTATCAAAACCGGGATCTGGAGCGGCAAGTAGCGGCGCGTAGCGCCAGATTGAATTTTCACTGCTTTGTAAAATAGCAGTCTGGTCGATCTCATGCGGATTCTTTTCAAAGCTGAAGTGCGCATCCAAATTGCCACCACAGGTCAGACAATTATAGGTGACCTGGTCGGGTTCAAAACACTGCCCGCATTCAGAACATTGAAAATAGCTAAGTGGCATAACGGTTCCCATTAAGTTACAAAGAGATAAGGGGTGAGTCTTTTAGCGTTCGAGCCCAACTCACCCGCTTATCCTGTGCAAAATCCAATTATCGTTTATTCTACCCGTAATCCGCCTAAGGCAGGATCCAGGTGCCGGTTTTACCTTCAAGCGCATCCTTGATGTGCTCAGGATCAGTGATGAGGGCTTTTTTGCCGCCCTTATCCATGAATTTCAGGATAGCCTCGATCTTAGGCAGCATCGAGCCTTTGGCAAATTGCCCTTCAGCCAGGTACTGCCGGGCTTCCGCGACGGTCATTGTGTCCAGCCATTTTTGATCTGGCTTGTTGAAGTTGATGGCCACTTTTTCCACAGCGGTACTGATCAGGAAGAGATCGGCGTTTATCATGCTGGCAAGAATGGCTGAGCCAAAATCCTTGTCGATCACGGCTTCCACGCCGGTGAGATCGCCATTTTCCAGCTGCATCACGGGGATACCGCCGCCGCCTACTGCCACGACCACGAATCCCTGGTTAATCAGGCTGCGGATGGCGTCTGCTTCCACGATGGTCTGTGGAATAGGGGAGGGGACGACACGGCGCCAACCGCGTCCGGCATCTTCCACCATGGTCCAGCCTTCTTTTGCCATTTTTTCTTTGGCAGCTTCTTCGTCCATGAAGGAACCAATGGGTTTGGTTGGGTGTTGGAAGGCGGGATCGTTGCGATCGACGATGGTCTGGGTGATCACCGTCGCGGCTTGTTTGTTGATTCCGCGCAGGCGAAATTCATTGTGCAGGGCTTGCTGGAACATGTAGCCAATGGCACCCTGGGTGTCGGCGCCGCAATAATCCAACGGGACTTCATGCAGCTCGTGGGACGCGATTTCGGAACGGCGCAGGATGAAACCAACCTGTGGACCATTGCCATGCGTGACCACGACATCCCAGCCATCAATGATCATACTGGCGATGTGTTTCATCGTTTCCGCGGCAGCTTGATACTGATCTGGAACGGTCTGATGGTTTTTATCTTTGATTAACGCGTTACCGCCTACTGCGACTACTGCCAAACCTTTGCTTTGCATAAAAAGAGTCTCCTTGGGAATCCTGGTGTGTTTAGGTATTTTAAACTTGCAACAGGCGTTTGGTCGCCTGGTTGTGTTTCTCAACTTGTTTTTGAACATCGAGCGTGGTTAGATTACCTTCACGTACGATGACCTCACCGCCGACAACCGTCCAGTTAGCCTTCATCGGTTGACAGAAGAGGATGGTGGCGAGTGGGTCAGCGATCGCGCCGGCATAGTCCAGGGAGTGCAAGTCCATGGCGAAGAAATCCGCGCACTTTCCGACTTCGAGCGAACCGATGTCCTTCCGTCCGAGAACCGAAGCGCCACCGCGGGTGGCAATCGAGAGAGCCTGGCGGGCGGTCATAAGTGGTGGGGCGTCTGGTGCGGAACGCGAAGCGCCTTTGAGGCCGCTGTTTAGGCGGGCAAGTAACATCGCCTGCCTTACTTCATTCAGCATATGCGAGCCATCATTGCTGGCAGAGCCATCCACGCCGATTCCAAGTTTTACGCCGCGTGCCAACATGTTCATTACCGGCGCGATACCAGATGCCAGGCGCATGTTGGAGGAGGGGCAGTGTGCCACGCCGCAGCCATGATGGGCATAGAGGTCCATTTCGTCTTCATTTACCCAAACAGAGTGGGCAAACCAGACGTCGTCACCGATCCAATCGACCGTCTGCATATAGGCGACCGGTTTGTGCCCGAATTTTGCCAGGCAGAAGTCGTCCTCATCTTCGGTTTCCGCGAGGTGCGTATGGAGGTGTACACCGTATTTACGAGCCAAAACAGCCGACTCGCGCATCAATTCACCCGTAACACTGAAGGGCGAGCATGGTGCTAAAACAATCTGCAGCTTGGAACCGGGTTTGGGATCGTGGTAACGCTGGATCAGACGCTCGCTGTCTTTGAGGATACTTTCTTCACTGTCCACGACAGAATCCGGCGGAAGCCCGCCCTGGGACTGCCCCAGGCTCATTGAACCGCGGGCTGCATGCAAACGCATTCCCATTTCCGCTGCCGCTGCGATCTCATCATCCAGTTTACTGCCATTGGGGAACAGGTAGAGGTGATCTGACGAAGTTGTGCAGCCGGAAAGTGCCAGCTCTGCCAGGGCGGTTTGGGTGCTGATGTAAATATCTTCCGGGTTCATACGCGCCCAAATCGGGTAGAGCGTGGTCAACCAGTTGAAGAGGTTGGCATCCTGAGCGGCAGGTAATGCGCGTGTCAGGGTTTGATAAAAGTGGTGATGGGTGTTGACGAGACCGGGCAAAACGACATGATGGCTCAGGTCCAGAACTTCATCCGCGGTTTGCGGCAGGTCAGCCTGGCTGCCAATTTGCTCGATGAAACCATCCCGGCAGAAGATCGCGGCATCTTTCAGTTCGCGATCTTGTCCGTCCATGGTGACAATCAGGTCAGCGTTTTTGACGAGTAAGGTCGGCATGGGAACCTCCTGGGATTATGACAGGTCAGCCAATTCGGCTGCGCGAAGTGTGTTTTGGAGCAGCATCGCAATGGTCATCGGTCCGACGCCGCCAGGAACTGGGGTTATAGCGCCAGCAACTTCTGAGACTTCATCAAAGGCGACATCGCCCACGAGGCGGTAGCCGCGTTTGGCACTGGCGTCTTCTTTTCGATTGATGCCGACATCGATCACGATTGCACCCGGCTTTACCCATTCCTTCTTGACGAATTCGGGCTGACCGATGGCTGCCACCAGGACGTCCGCTTGCCTGACGACGTCAGGCAGATCGCGCGTGCGGGAGTGGCAGATGGTGACAGTGGCATTGGCTTTGACCAGCAGCAGGGCTACCGGCATACCAACGATGTTGGAGCGGCCAAGCACCACGGCATTGGCGCCGCTCAACTGCGCGCCAGCCTTTTCTAATAGCACCATGCAGCCGGCAGGCGTGCAGGGCACAAAGACGGGCTCGCGCCCTTTTTGCGCCAGGCGTCCGATATTGATCGGATGAAAACCGTCCACATCCTTATTGAGGTCGATGGCGGATAGTACTTTCTCTTCATCCAGATGGCGGGGAAGGGGCAATTGAACCAGGATACCATTGACTGCGGGGTCGGCGTTGAGTTCGCGAACCAGGGCCTCAACTTCATCCTGGCTGGCATTTTCGGGTAGATTATGACCGAATGAGTTGATGCCAGCTTCGGCGCAGGCTTTTTGTTTGCTGCGTACATAAACCTGCGAGGCGGGGTTTTCGCCAACCAGCACTGTTGCCAGGCCTGGTGCTGGAAGTCCTTTTTTTAGGCGATCTTCGACTGCCGCCTTGACTTCGTCACGGATTTCCTGCCCGATTTGTTTTCCATCAATGATATTCGCGCTCATGTTTGCCTCCGTGGGTCATTATACCCGAAAGGAATGTATAATTCGTGTATGCACACATCTTCGACCCCATTGATTATCGGCATTGCAGGCGGTTCCGGCTCCGGAAAAACCACCCTGGCAAGCAGCATTCTCGAAGCAATAGGCGAGGACCGGATCTCCTTTTTACCGCATGATGCCTACTACCGGGACCAAACCAACAAAACCTTTGAAGAGCGATTGCTGGTCAATTACGACCATCCGGATTCACTCGAGACCGAACTGATGATCAAGCACATCCAGGCACTTATGCGAGGAGAAGCAGTTGACTTACCGGTGTATGACTTCAAACAACACACCCGCGCCACAGCCACGGTTCACGTTTTGCCAAAACCGATCATCCTGGTGGAGGGTATCCTGATATTTGTTGAACCGAAGCTGCGCAACCTGTGTTCGATGAAGCTCTTTGTGGATACCGACCAGGATATTTGCTTCATTCGGCGTTTGCAAAGGGACGTCACTGAACGCGGTCGCACGGTTGAATCCGTGATCAATCAATATATGAATACTGTACGTCCGAGTTTTATCGAGTTTGTGGAACCCACGAAGCGATTTGCGGATGTCATCATCCCCGAAGGTGGTATGAACACGGTAGCTTCAGATATGGTGATCGCGCGCCTAAAAGCGTTGCTGCCAAGTTAACCGTGGAAGAGAAACCCAAGTTTACAAAAACACAGCTCTTCTTTCGTATCCTGCTGTTGGTTTTGTTAATGGCGGGCACGGTTCTTCTAATCCTAAATCGCGACAAAATCCAACACCTGGAAGTTAATGGCTATCCGGGAATTTTCCTTGTCTCACTGCTCTCAAACGCCACCATCCTGGTCCCACTGCCCGGTGTGATGATCACCTCGGCGATGGCGATGGTGTTTAACCCGTTCTGGGTGGCGATTGCTTCCGGAGCAGGGGCAGCCTTGGGCGAACTTTCGGGATACCTGGTGGGCTTCAGCGGGCAGCCAATGCTTGAAAAATCCGAGAAAGTTAAAAAATTGACTGCCTGGATGCAGCGCAATCAGTCCTGGACGATCTTCCTGCTGGCATTGGTTCCAAATCCGTTATTTGATATGGCCGGGTTCATTGCGGGTGCTTCCCATATGCCTGTCTGGAAGTTTCTGTTCTTTTGCCTGCTGGGAAAAATTGCCAAGATGCTTGTATTTGCTTACTTGGGAGCAGGCATCTTTAGCGTTTTTGAGTGATGCTCTTCTGAAATTCAGCTTGTAACACTTTCAGCTATTAATTAATCGTGCCTGTGTATAATTAGGCAATGGAAAAATGGATAAAATTGGCAGATAGGCACCTTGGAATCGCCTTGAGTGATCTACAACGTTGGCAGTTTCAGGTTCTACAAGAGGAATTGCTGAAATGGAATAAAAAGATAAACCTGACGGCAATTCGTGATGAAAAGGGAATCCAGGAGAAACACTTTTTTGATTCC
>DAISYV010000039.1:0-17579 GCA_036825115.1 Anaerolineaceae bacterium
CTCGGTGACTGGAGTGGATACCATCTGCTGGCTCAGTACCGTTTTAGTTTTTTCTCTATCCGACAGTGAACTTATAAGTATAGCGCTTTTGGCCTTTGCCCGCAAGCTAAAGCCCCGCTTTTTCTTTCCAGGTAGGGAAACTACCCAATTTATTATTGACCAGCTTGAGCATTGCTTTCGGATTCTTTCAGATCCAGAAGCATACGGAACAGGTAACGGTCGCTGCGATAGCGCGATTCGACGAATTCCACCACGTTGTTATCCACGTCAAAGGTCTGGCGGGTGATGATGGATGTGCAGCGCGGGCAGTTCTGCCCCAACAGGTCGCGCTCTGTTTTCTCAAGTGTGCCTGCCTCAATGGTCTGCATGGCATATTTCAACTTTATTCCACATTTCTCGGCCAGTAATTGGTAAAGCGAGGCGCCATCCACCAAATGCTCATCAATTCGTTTGCCAATCCACTCCCTGAGAAAGCATATTTCAATTGCCATCGGTGAATTATCCGCCATTCGCAGCCGCTTCAACATGAAAACCCGCTCTTCGTTGTGAATCTGCAATTTGCTGCTGAGGAATGGCGTGCAAGGCACAAACTCCTTCGCCAGGATCTTCGAACCCGGGGTCATATTGCGCTGAAGCATATCCTGGGTGAAACTGGTCAGACGGGAAGCATTTTGGTTGACCTTATTCTTGCTGACAAAAGCTCCCTTGCCCTGCATACGGTAGATCAGCCCTTCGTCCTCCAACCTGGCGAGAGCACCGCGAATGACTACCCGGCTGACATGAAATTGCTCCCCCAACTCCCTTTCAGAGGGCAGGCAATCGCCATGCTGAGATTCGGGTCGGTTGATTTCTGAGAGCAAGGCCTCCAGGACACGCGATGTTTTAGTGATTCTCGCCACTTGTTACTTCCTTCTCACCAATGGTGAATAAGTTGTATTAAGAAATTATACCTTTTAACCCTTGGATTTACGGGTGACTTTCCCCTTTTGCAGAAAAATATCAACAATTTGCCTGTTAGCCGCGACGTTCTCAAGGTAGGATGTGCGCATGGCTTCATCCGTGATCTTGTTCGCGCGTTCCATCAGAATAGCATGCGCCTGGGTAAGGATCTCGTCCGCGCGTGGGTCACCCGCAGCTTGCAAAACCTGGTAGCAGGTCAGGTAGATGCGCATGGGCTCATTAGTGCCATCCAGATTGTGATCTTTGAGAAAGTCCATGATCTGCTCTACAAAACCAAGTGCTTCATCAAGTTTGCCTTCTTGCAGTGCAACCCTTGCAAGTCCAGCTTTGGGTTCGTTAGTTAAGAATAACTGTCCCAATTGCTTCCATAGCTCAATACTTGAGTAATATGCTTCTTTTGCATCGAATAGATTACCCATTTCAACTTGGATATTGCCAAGGTAAAGAAGTGCATTACATTCAGTGCCTTTATCGTTTACATTCTTACATATTTCTATCGCCTTCAATAATGACTCCTTGGATAGATCCAATTGCATTTGGTGCTGTTGTAATAACCCCTGAGCTGTCCAGACATCATCTTCTTCACTTTTAATGTCAATTTTTCCTGTGATATTTAAACAGGCCTTGTAATATTCCTGCGACTCAGCATATGCACCTAAACAATCATGCAAAATGCCTACCTTAGTTAAAACTTTGACCTCCCATTCAAGTGTGCTTAATTCCCTGCTTATTGCCAGAGAGTTTTCAAGTATCTCTTTCGCGCGGGAAAATTCTCCTTGGTTAATGAAAATGCTTCCCATCGTATTCAATACAATCATTTCTGAATATCGAAAACCGATTTCTTGGTTTAATCGCAAAGCTTGTTCCAGGTAGTCCAAAGCGTCTGAAAATTTTCCAAGGCAAGCTGATAATTCCCCAAGGTTTCCCAGTGCAACGCATTCCATTTCCCGCTCCCCTACTTCTTGACTGATTTTCCGGGCTTGTTCAAAATAGGGCAGTGCTGATGTGTAATCTCCTTGATTCGCGTAAGTACAACCGAGGTTGCCAAGTAAAATTGCCATATTGGGTCTTGATCCCACCTCCTCAAGAACGGGTAATGCCCTAAGGTAGCAGTCTTTGCTTAATCCCTCATTTCCCAAATCGCTGTGCAGATTTCCCAGAATGATTAAAATCTTGCTTGCATTTAATCGATCATCTATCTTTTCAGCAAGAGCCAATGCTTTATCGCAGTAATCCATTGCCTTTGTAAAATTACTTTGATGACGCGCTAGTGAAGCTAAACCTCGTAAGCTTAATGACTCTTCATGTTCAAGCCCTTTTGAAAGTGATATCTCCAAGGCTTTCTCCAAGTGATTTTTAGCGCTTTCGTTTTCTCCTTTACTTGTTGATGCAATACCCCAAGCCAGGTGCGCTTTTGCTTCATACAACCTGTTGCCCACTTGGTGTGAATGATTTAACATTTTCTGAGAATTTTCAATGACTTCATTGAAATCACCGGTAGCTTGAGCAAATTGTGCTTTTCGAAAGTATACTTCTGCTAGTTCCAGATTATCACCTTTGTTGATTGCCAACCGAAGGAGTTCCACAAGATCATTTTTCTGTAATTCTCGTTCTCCTTTAAGGACACAAATTTTCTCACGTAATAGCAACAAATCATACTTTTTGTCAAAGTTATCCTCAGGTGTCAACTCCAGTGCCCGGGTGAAGTAGGCGATCGCTTCCTCGTTAGCATACCTGGCGGCAGCCTGCTCGCCTGCTTTCTGCAGATAGTAACGGGTTTTCTCATCCAAGCCCGCCTTCTCAAAGTGCAAGGCCAGCTGAACGGCAATTTCATCCGCCTGGTCACCAAACAACGCTTCCAGCGCACTGCCCACATCTTCATGCAGGTAAGCCCGCTCAGCCTCGCTCATTTCGTTGTACAGGTAGGTCCTGAAAAGGTTGTGCTGGAACCTGAAAAGCGATAACCGCTGCCCGCCCGGGTCCAGACGCCGGATGCCTTCGGAATGCACCAGCCTATGCTGCCGTTCCAGTTCCCCGCTCAACTTGCGGATCAGCCCGCCTGCCTCTGCCTGCTGCACCCTTGCCACCACCTCAGCGGTGAAGTCCTCCCCCTGCACGCTGCCAATCGTCAGCAATTGCTTGAGGGCTTCTTCCAACCTGCCGATGCGTTCTTCGATCACGCCTTCCACCCTGGTCGGCAGATTTACCCAGTTCAGGCTCTGGCTTTCGACCCATTTGTCGTTTTCTTTGATCAGGTCGCCCCTTTCCTGCATGTTCCTCAGCAGTTCCACCGTAAACAGAGGATGCCCGCCGGTGTGGTGATAGAGGTTGGTGATGAAGTCATCTTTGAGATTGTTGGGTTCGCTCTCCAGGAAGGCTTCCACAAACTGTCTGCCTTCTTCCTCGACGGCCTTGTCCAGGTCGATGGTCACATCGCCAAAGTAGCGCTTGAATTCTGCCAGCACTTTCTCCAGCGGGTGTCTTTCTCCCCCTCTGCCAATCGCCACTTCCGCGGAACGATAGGTGCCCAGGATCAGGATGCGGTGCTGGCCGATGCGTCTGCCCAAATGAAACAATAGATTGATTGAGGCAGCATCGCCCCAGTGCAAATCGTCCAGGATGATCAACAACGGGTGTTTCTCAGCTATCCTGCACAGCACATTGGCATACTGCTCGAAGATGTGGCTTTCCTGGATGCCGCTCTCGCCAGGCTTGGCCTTGGGTTTGTTGACCAGTTTCTCCAGCTTGTCCAGCCAGCCCACCTTCTCCGCCACGAAGGCGCCCAGCTTGGTGACCAGCCCCACCCCGGGCACGAACACGCCAATCAAGTCCGGCCCAACGTCCACAATGGCCTGCCCTGCCAGCACGAGCATATTCTTCAACCTGCCAGCATTCTCTTTAGTGATGGCGCCCTGTGCCAGTTTGGCATCCACATCGCCCGTCAGCTGCCCCAACACTTCCCTGAACGGCAGGTAGGCATCTCCTATCCCAGATTGGGCATCGCACAAGCCCACTGCAACTGCCAGATCTTTATCCCCTTCCTGTGCCCGTCGGACGAATTCCTGCACCAGGGTGGTCTTGCCGCTGCCGGCTTCCCCGCTCACAAAACACACTCTGCCCTGCCCGCTAACTGCCTGCGCCAGGCATTCCCCCAACTGCTTGAGTTGTTCTTCCCTCGCGATAAAGATCTGTTCCATGTCTCTCCTTGAAACTTCCCCAAGTTGATCCGGATGCGGAAAGGCTTTGCCTTAAGGTTTTATGGAAACACTGAAGGCAAAACTGCCAACGAGAATTCAATCCCCCACATCCATATTAACATTAATTTTCGCGTTTTGAAAAAGAATTTTCTTTGTTCCATGTGATTTCAAAGTTACAGAATTCACGGGGAGACGCAAGCTTGAAAGGGTCGACCTTTCAGTAAAACTCTTCCCACAGCTTCGCAACTTGCTTGATAGGTTGTATTCCCAAAAAGATTTTCAAAGCCTGAAGATGATTCAGGCTTTGAAAACTACAAAAATACATAAGGTTCTGTTAAGTAATCACTACCTTGTAATCACTGGCAGGAAGGTCTCATAATCGCTGTACCAGACCCGCACATTATAGAGACGATGCGATGAAGAACTCAGGCATGTTCCCAGGTAATAACTGTATTGTGGATAACGAACCTCATCTTGCACAGAAGTATCGTAAATGCTAGTGAGTGAAGTGGAAGCCCCCGAACTTGACAACTCAGCAATGGTAGACACCGTGCCAGTATAATTCTCCACCTTGAAAAGTGTTACAAAAAAATCCCCAGCATCATCATTATCATAAACAGTAGCCCAAACCTGGTAGATATCAGCAACCCGGGGAAGGTAGACCGGCGCCATATAACAAGGAGTGTTCGCAGAATCCCCTCTCCAATAACCTCCCCAGAATGAGTAGAAGCCCACGTTAGGAAAATTTCCGTCATGGCGAAATGCTGCTGCTGGAACGACAAGCACATGACCGGTTTCTGCAGTAACGCTGGAGGTTGGAGCAGCCGCGTTCACCACTTTATCGGTCGCTTGCAGGACCGATGCTGAACTCCCCATCCCTAAAAGTACCAAAATTATAAGTACCCCAGAGAAAAGTCTAAGAAATGCTGTTTGCTTTCTCATGGCAATCCAAGTTCCTTTCTTAGTGGTAATAGATGCGTATGGAGTAGAGTTTTATGGTCGCACCCGGTATGCATCCGCCAACGTAATAGGAGTAACTTGGATAGCTCACGTCCGGATTGGTGATCGAGGTATCATAAATGGTCACTAGACCTGGGTCTGCAAATGTTGGTGTTGTGTGCATTTTTGCAAGTTCCAACACATCACCGGTGTAATTGTCGAGGCGGAATAAACTCAGCCATATGTACAAGGTCGGAGAATTATCAATAACTGTGGCATACATATCCACCATCGTCACACCTGTCGGCAGATTCACCGGCGCCATCAAACATGTGTCGACAGATGCATCGGCCTTACCCGCGAGGTATCCACCCCAGAAAGAAAAGAAGTAGCCATCAGGGTCAAATCCATCACTGCGGAAATCTGCCCCAGGCAGGACATAAACGGAATCAACGGCATTGATATGCCCTGATTCTGCCTGCATATCCGCCGCAAGTATGCCTTCGCCCTCTTCAGGCAGGGAAGCCCCTTCTCCCTGCGCATTGGACATGACAGGCGTTTCCTGATCTGGCTCATCACTTTGGACAGCTGCTAGAGGGTCCGCATTGCTGGATTGACCCAAGGCATCTGCCACGATGGCATTGACCAATCTGCCCTCAGGATGATCGGTAAGCGGGGCTTGCGTATCTGCTTCCTGGTCAGTAGACACTACCGGTCTTTGGTCGACGTTGGTAAAAACATCAATTGCCTGGCTTAACACAGGCGTGAACACAAGAACGCCAGCAATCATGCTGGTTAGGGTAATTAATAGACCAATCCGAATCCATTTACGAAGTTTGTAGTTCATAGCCTCTCCCTTTTCACTTGAACATTGTAGAAAACTGTGTGATGCATTAAGTATATAAAATATCACGCCGATTGTCAATTAATGTCTTTTTGATTAATAGTAAATTAGCGGAAATTTAGTTGCGAAAATTATGCTTACAGCATGCTGTTCCCCGCGAGGTGGATTGCACACTCTCCAGCATTCTCGTTGGTGATGGTGCCGTGTGTTTTGACGTCCCCATTGAGTAAACATTTCGTAATTTAGCAATGCTTTTCAGCTGAATGTGACCTCATATTTACAAAGGCTGGCGAATCCTCCTCCATTCATGGTAGGATTATTGATAGAAATCACGGGGAGCCGCAAGGCTGAGAGGGACGCACAGTCCGACCCGAATGACCTGATCCGGATAATGCCGGCGGAGGGATGTGCAGTGTGATCAAAAAAACACCCTCCCGGCGGAAGGTGTTTTTTGATGCAAATTGACAATCGCGCGGTACTCTTCGCAAACGGTCAAGCCATACCCGGCTTTGAGATAAGCTTGCTGCCTGGCGACTTCCTGGTCGCCGTGGATGGCGGTTTGCACCACCTGAAGCGCCTCGGGCTCACGCCTAACCTGCTGATCGGCGATCTGGATTCGGTTAACGCCAGTGAATTGGCGGAGATCATCGAAGCTGGCATCGAAGTGAGGCGCTTTCCCCCCGCCAAGGACCAAAGCGACCTTGAGCTGGCGCTTGAGGTGGTTATCAAAAACGGCTACGCGCAGATCGTGATCGCCTATCCTTTCGGCGACCGGGTGGACCATACCCTCGGCAATCTCAGCCTGCTCTCGCGCCCGGACCTGGCCGGTAAAACCCTCTCGCTGGATGACGGCCAGACGGAAGCGCGCCTGCTCGACCAAAGCGCCAGCCTGCCCACCCAACCCGGAGACTTGGTTTCCCTGATTGCCTGGGGTGCGCCTGTTGAAGGGATCACCACCAGAGGGTTGGAATACCCCCTCAACAACGAAACCCTCGTTCCCTGGCAAACCCGCGGCATCAGCAACGTCGCCCTGGCGGATTCGATTGAACTCGACTTCAAATCCGGCCGTTTGCTCGTGATCAGAACCAAATCTATCTCAGGAGGATAAAATTATGTCCAAAAAGATACTCCTATTTAATCTAATCCTTTTGCTGCTCCTGGCAGCCTGCACCTCAACCATCTCACCCACCGCTGTGCCCGGCGAAGCGACGCCCCTGACGGTTTTGACGCACGACTCCTTCTCAGTCAGCCAGGAAGTCATATCGGCTTTTGAAACCACCAACAACATCAAAGTTAACTTTGTCAAAGGCGGCGACACCGGCGCAACGCTCAACCGCCTGATCCTCGAGTCGCTCTCTGGCAGCACGCCAACCGCGGATGTGTTCTTTGGGTTGGACAACACCTTCCTCTCGCGTGCCCTGGATGAAAACATCCTCGAGCCTTACAATGCCCCGCAGTTAGCGCAGATCCCAGCAGAGTTCAAGCTTGACCCCGAAAACCGCGCGCTACCGGTGGACTATGGCGACGTTTGCATCAATTACGACAAGGCCTGGTTCGAACAAAACGCCCTGCCGCTACCCGCCTCCCTGGCTAAACTGGCTGACCCCCAATATGCCAATTTGCTGGTCGTTGAGAATCCTTCCACATCCTCCCCCGGGTTGGCTTTTATGCTGGCGACGATCGCCGAATTTGGCGAGGACGGATGGTTGGAATGGTGGCGGGCGATGAAAACCAACGGAGTACTGATCACATCGGACTGGGAAACAGCCTACTACACCAACTTTTCCGGTTCCTCCGGCAGAGGCGCGCAACCGATGGTGGTTTCGTACGCTTCCAGCCCGGCCGCTGAGTTCATTTACGCCGAGACGGAGCTGAGCGAATCGCCAACCGCCTCGCTGATCGAAGCCGGCATGTGCTGGCGCCAGATCGAATTTGCCGGCATCCTCAAGGGCACCAAGAACCGCGCTGCAGCGGAGAAGTTCATCGACTTTCTCCTCAGCCAACCCTTCCAGGAGGATGTGCCCATGCAGATGTTCGTCTTCCCGGTTCTGCCCGATGCGGTCATCCCAGAAGCTTTCCAAAAGACGGTCGAGTCGCCCGAACAGTCTGCCAGCCTTGCGCCAGAATTGATCGCCTCCCAAAGGGATGCCTGGATCAACGCCTGGATTAACTTGATGCTGAACTGAGCTTGCCCTTATGACCAAACGCCCCGCCCTGCTGACGCTCGCCCTCTGGCTGATACCCCTGGCGTTCCTCGCCTACTTTTTCTATCAGCCCCTGGTCGCCATTTTCAGGCTGGTGTTCTCGGAGCGCTTCAGCCAGGGCTGGCAGCTTTTTGAGTGGTCGCAGGTCAGCAAACCACTCAACTTCACCTTTTTGCAGGCATTTCTCTCCACCATACTGACCCTGGTGGTGGGCTTGCCAGCTGCCTGGCTCTTTGCCAAATTCGACTTTCCGGGGCGCAAGGCACTGCGCGCCATCAGCCTATTACCCTTCATCCTGCCGACAGTCGTTGTGGCAGCGGCTTTCAACACGTTAATCGGTCCGCAAGGATGGATCAACCAGGCTTTGATGGCTCTCTTCAACCTGAGCGCTCCTCCCTTGAAGCTGCTCAACAGCCTGCCCGCCATCCTGCTGGCGCACGTGTTTTACAACACCTCCATCATCATCCGCATCGTCAGCTCTTCCTGGAGCAGGCTCAATCCTCGCCTTGAGCAAGCCTCACGTATGCTCGGCGCGACATCCTGGCAGACTTTCACCAGGGTGACCCTGCCTTTGCTTTTGCCATCGCTTCTAAGTGCTTCGCTGCTGGTTTTCTTGTTCGACTTCACCAGTTTTGGCGTGGTGTTGATGCTTGGCGGTCCGCAGTTTAGCACCATCGAAGTGGAAATTTACAACCAGGCAATGAACCGCTTCAACCTGCCGGTGGCAGGATTGCTCTCAGTGATACAGCTTGGCATCACCTTGCTAGTGACGCTGCTGCAAAGCCGCGTCAACACGCCCCGCTACGGCAAAGCGGCACTCAATCCGGAAAAAAGCGCCCTAAGCCGTCCTGCCAAAGGCTGGCAGAAGATCTTTGTGATTTTCATGGTGGTCAGCCTGATCTTGCTCTTCGCGGTTCCGGTCTTGAGCCTGATAACACGCTCCTTCGTGACGCTTGAGGCAGATCGGGGTCAGCGCGGAGAGGTGGCGATTGGGCTTACTTTGCGCTATTACCGCGAACTTTTCCAAAATCGCAGTGGGTCGATCTTTTACGTGCCGCCGATCCATGCAATACGCAATTCGCTGCTCTACTCGGGGGTAACGATCCTGATTGCCGGTCTGCTTGGCACGCTCACCGCCTATGCCATGGCGCGGCGAGCCCGCTTCAACAAGTTCCTGGAACCCCTGTTCATGCTCCCGCTTGGTGCCAGCGCGGTCACGCTCGGGCTTGGCTTTCTGCTGATCTTCAATCGCCCGACCTGGGCAAACAGCACCTTCCCGCTCTTGATCCCAATCGCGCACTCCTTGATCGCCCTGCCGTTCGTGGTGCGCACCATGCTGCCCGCCATCCGCGGCATTCCGGAATCGCTGCGTGAAGCTTCCCGTTCGCTCGGCGCCAACCCCTTGCAGGTGCTGCTTAAAGTGGACCTGCCCATCCTGCTGCGCAGCCTGCTGGTTAGCCTGGTCTTCGTTTTCACGATCTCGCTGGGGGAATTTGGCGCGTCCAGCTTCCTCAGCAATCCGCACGCACCCACCATCCCCGTGGCAATCTACCGTTACATTTCGCAGCCGGGCGCGTTAAACTACGGTCAGGCACTGGCAATGTCCAGCCTGTTATTATTGGTTTGCGGACTGGGAAGTCTATTAATAGAAAAGATCCGTCTCCCCGGAGAGGAGTTGTTCTGATGCTCGAAGTACGAAACCTGAAGAAGGATTACGAAAACAAGCCCCTGCTTAAGGGGGTCAGTTTTGAGGTGGATCATGGCGAACTGGTCTGCCTGCTGGGATCTTCCGGTTCGGGCAAGAGCACCATATTGCGCATCATTGCAGGGCTTGAGGAACCGGAATCCGGCACAGTGCTCTGGCAGGGGCAGGACCTGCACGAGGTGCCTACGCACAAACGCGGCTTTGGCTTGATGTTCCAGGATTACGCTCTCTTCCCGCATAAAACAGTTGCGCAGAACATCGCTTTCGGTTTGCAGCTGCAGGGCTTGAGTGAGGAGGAAATTTCACAACGCGTGAAAGACAGCCTGGAAAGTATCCGCATGGAAAGTTTCGCCGACCGTCCGATCACGGAACTCTCGGGAGGAGAGCAACAGCGGGTCGCGCTGGCGCGCGCGCTTGCCCCTACACCCAAGCTGCTGATGCTGGATGAACCGCTTGGCGCGCTGGACCATACCCTGCGGACGCAGCTCATCCAGGAACTGCGCGCCATCCTGCATCAGAGCCAGATCCCCGTCATCTACGTCACGCACGACCGCGAAGAAGCTTTCGGGCTGGCAGACCGGCTGGTGATCCTGCACGAGGGCGTCATCCTGCAGCAGGGCACTCCACAGGAACTGTTTGAGCAACCTTCCACCCCATGGCTGGCAGAATTTCTTGGCCTTGGCAATCTTGTCTCAGGCACGGTGACTCAAACAGAACCCTTGATGATCAAGACAGCGTTCGGGGAACTGACCGTGGACATCCAATCCCATCAACTCAATCCGGGTGAAGAGTGCCAGATCCTGCTGCGTCCGGAAAATGCATTCATTAACCCACTTCTTTCTTTTGAGGAAAACAACTTTGAATGTCGTGTGCGTGATTCACTCTTTATGGGAGAGTATTATCAATTAGAGTTGCTCTGCGATACAACGACATTATTAGCCAGGAGTCACTTTCCTGCAGACATTGATTCAAGGATTGATGTAAGCTGGCCTGCAGAAAAAATATGGGTATTTTCAATCTGATGAAAACACGAATTTTGACTGTCTTCAAACAAAATCACTTCGGAAAGCCAGTCTTCAGCTGGGAAAGCGAGCTCCTTGCCGAAAGCCCCACCTTCAGGCAGGTAAGAGCTGGCTTTAGCGGAGCCGATGCAGTGCCTGTGGACAAAGTTATCTTCAGGAAGGGCGATTTGTTTCTGGAGAGCTATTACACCGACCGCTGGTATAACATTTTTGAGGTCCACGAAGGTTTATCCGACCAGGTGAAATGCTGGTATATCAACCTCAGTTACCCGGCGCAATTCAGCACAGATGGCATCATCTGGCAGGACCTGGCGCTTGACCTGCTGGTGTATCCCGACGGGGAGTACCGTTTGCTCGACGAAGATGAATTTGATGCTTTGCCAATTGAGCCTGAAGTGAGAAATCGCTGCATGGATGCGTTTCAGGAGATTCTGAGCAAACCCGACTTAATTAAACCTGGCCTGGTTTTGCAACCAGGCCAGTAAGAGCTAAGTTTCAGTTTACAGAAAACTAAGAATAGGGGTCAGCATGGACCAATCGATGCGATACTGACCGCTGGCGAGCATGATCAAAAGAACCACCCCGCCAATCATGATGCAGCAGCACAAGAACAGCAAAACCACCAGCAGGATGATCCACCAGGCCTTGCTTTTCTTTTTTGGTTTCACGGTGTAAAGCGGCTTCGAATCTATTACTTCAGTTTCAGCGTGAGTTTGAAAGTTTTGATCTTCCATTAGATTGCCTCTTTATTGAGCAGAATTAATCAGCGCACTGAGCGGACCACAGATGGCGATGCCGCCAAAAACACCCAGAAATATCAGGACGCCGAGGCAGACAGTGAGCAGCCCCAAGCCTATGCCAATCCAACCGAGCACCAGCCCGGCATTCGCCAGGCGCTCACCGCCGATCCGACCATGGCTTTTCTCAATCTCGGATTTGCCAATATATCCTGTGATCAATGCCACCAGGGCGCCCCAAAAGGGAAAACCAACAAAGTTCGCGATACCGCTGATCAGGCTGATGATCGACCACGCGGAAGTTACCTGTTCCTGATTTGTATTTATGTTTTCTGACATATCAAAACTCCTTTAACTTGCTATCTCTCTGGTTTTCGCTTTACGACGGCGATTGATAAAAGAGGCTATCAACCATATCGTCAAAAAAACGATAATAATCATCAATATCGGAACAAGGATTGATAATACCGAGACAACTGTGGCGAAAACATCTTCGAGCGTGCTGACCACCGGCGTGCCTACGCCCGCTGTGGCCACATCCACCACCGGTCTGGCAACCAAAGATTTCGCCGCGTGCACCGAACCAGCCACCAACAAACCACAAATAAGCGATAGGACCGGATGGATCTCGGTGATTGATTTCGCGCTTGCGGCAAACAGGATCGCCCCCGCTGTCGGACGGATAAAAGTTTGGATGGCGTCATTGATATGATCAACCACTGGAACTTTGTCAGCAACCGCTTCGACGATCACCAACACCCCCAACACACCGATCGTCCACCAGCTTTCCAGGGCGTCCCAGGGTTTTGCCAGTTCGATCAGGGTGGTAAACTTTGCCAGCAGTGAAACTACCAGCAATGGAATGTAGGCGTTAAGACCTGCCGAGACCGACAGACCAAACGCGCCAAGGATTCCACTAATAACTTCTGTCATTATTTCCTTCCTTATCGTTGAGATCTACCTCAACTCTTTCATTATAGCCATTCTTTACCAACAGGACAGTAGAAAATCAGAGGTTTAAAGGTTCCCAGGTTCCAGTTAAAGCCAACCGCAGCCATGAGGTCAGGATTATCTGCAGTAAAGCGATCGTCATGCCCATCAGGATGGGCAATAACAGCTCCCGCCAGCGCGATTGGGCATTCTCCCGCTTGAGGATCATCAATGCCACCACAGTATAGACACTGCTGAGGACCAGGAAGACTCCCAACCCGGAGATGACCATCACGGGATAGGTCACCAACGGATGATTCGTTTGGATGATAACAATCAAGAATGCAGCCAGCGCGAGCAGCAAAGGGAAAACGTACCATTTTTTATAAGGTGACTCTTCCACCCAGTTGCTCCAGGCAGTGCGATTGAACAAGACATACAGCACCGCGCCAATGCCCAACCCAACCCCAAAACCCGTTATTAATCTAAGCAAGTCAGATGGCTCGTAAATGCCGGAAATATTGGGGAAGAAATGCAGTAAGGAGTTGATGCCATCCACCCCGAACCACCCAAACAACAGCACCAGCACCACGATCACCCACACTGGCGGGGACTTCGCTTTGCGTCCTTGAAACGCCTGGTATCCCAACGAGAGGATTACCCCCAGGTACATCCCTGTGCAGCGGGCGCAAAGAGGCGAGCAAACGCCGTGGATGCAGGTGGAGCGTTCTTCCAGTTGATGGCAGACAGCATAGCCGAGCGCGCGCATTTTACCCCAGAAACCAGCCGGCGTGAACCACAACCAGGCAATCAGGACAGCCAAAAAAGCCAGACCAGCCAGGATGATCCAGAGCCGGTCTTTCTTTTTCGCTGGTTCTGCTGGAATCGGTGTGATCAAGCAGGCTCTCCCGTCAGATAGGCGTGCGCATCCTTCAGTTGTTGGATGATCTGGATACTTTGCGGACACAAGTCTTCGCATTGACCGCATTCCACGCACATATCGGCTCTCTGATCGTCTTTAAAGTCATTCTTGTAAGCGTTCTGTCCACGCCCCTGACGGTCGTACATGACCGATTCGTTGTAGAGTTTGAAAACGCGTGGAATTTCGACACCGTTAGGACAGGGCAAGCAATACTCACAGCCCGTGCATGGCACAGGCGCCAGCCCGGACCAGGCTTGCTGCACCCGGCTGATCGTCGCGCGATCGCCGTCGCTCAGGCTGCCGATGCCGGATCGTGAAGCGCTTTGAAGATTTTGTTCAACCTGCTCCATGGTGGACATACCTGAAAGCAACAGGGATACTTCCGGCTGATCCCAAAGCCACTGCAAAGCCCATTCTGCCATGGTCCAGTCGCGCTGGCTGTGGCTGAAAGCTTCAGCGACCTGCGCGGGTGGATCCTGCACCGCCAGTTTGCCGCCACGCAAAGGCTCCATCACAATCACCCCAAGCCCCTTTTCGGCCGCCTCGCGCACGCCGCGCTGGCCTGCCTGCTCCTCAACATCCATATAGTTGTACTGCAACTGGCAGAAGTCCCAATTGTCGTAACCGTTCAAGATCTTGTCAAAGACCTCATAGCGATCATGGAATGAGAACCCCAGGTGGCGGATTTGACCTTCAGCCATCTTCCGCTCAGCCCAATCGAACACCCTGATTTTCAGGTAATTATCCCAATAACCTGCGTTTAACGCGTGCAGCAGGTAAAAATCGATGTGATCCGTCTGAAGCCGCTCAAGCTGAGTGGCGAAAAATCGTTCCAGATCTTCGGGCGATTTGACCAGCCAGGACGGCATTTTTGTTGCCAAGTAAACCTTCTCGCGATAACCATCCTGCAGAACCCGTCCCACAAATGGCTCACTCTGCTCTGAGTGATAAGGCCAGGCAGTGTCCACGTAGTTCAAGCCCTGATCGATCGCGCCGCGCAGCATCGCAGTCGCGACAGGTTCATCAATTTTTCCGCTGTCACCACCCACAAGCGGCAAACGCATGCAGCCAAAACCCAGGGCAGACACTTTCAGACCCGAATTTCCAAAATTCCTATATTCCATCGGAACTCCTTTCAGATTTCAGGTTTATTCTAACCGGAATTTTCAACCAGATGAGATTAGGAAGCGTTTTAATAAAGTCCTGAGTTGCACTTTGGTTTTTTTAGCGTAAAATCTAATTGTGACAGAGAACACTAATCAAATCCAAACACCCGAACCGACCGAACACCAACCAGTCAGCAAAAGTTCGCCTGATTCACCACGCTGGGGGTGGGCAACCAAACTGGTCGTTGGTCTTGTGCTTGTCGCAGGGCTGCTCGCGCTGATATTCCGTTTTAATGAATATTTCAAACTGGTAATCACTGCTTTCATAATTTCTTTTTTGCTCCACCCGCTCTGCAGACTGATCAACAAGCGCCTGAAAATTTCGTGGCGTATCGCGACGGCCATTGTTTACTTCCTGATTGCTGGTCTGATAGTCTGGCTGCTCACCAGTGCCGGCAGCACCATCATCACGCAGGTACAAAACCTGTTCGATAACCTGACAAAAAATGTTGGTGGCTTAACCACCTTCCTCGAGACCTGGTCCAACCGTATTATCGTCGTCGGTCCGTTTCAATTTACTCTGCCTTACCTGGACACGGATGTGATTGCCCAGACCATCACCGAATACCTGCAGCCAGCAGCATCCCAAGCAGGGAAGTTGGTGGGTCTTGTGGGTGGCTTCCTGTTTAACCTGGTGATCACCTACATGGTCTCGTTTTTTATCACCTCTGAAACCAATGGCGTACAAAAGAGGCTATTTAACGTCAGCATTAAAGGCTTCGAAAAAGATTTCCGCCGGATCGGACTGGAGATCAACAAGATTTTCAATGCCTTTATCCGTGGTGAATTCACCGTTGTGGCGATTGCGATCGTTGTTTACATTATCTCCCTCGGCGTTCTTGGTTTGCCTTACTTCCTCGTTTTGGCGATCATCGCAGGCTTGGGTCGTTTCATACCCTATATCGGTGCATGGATCGGCTGGATTGGTTTCATCATCGGTGCGATATTGCAAGACCCAACACCTTTCGGGCTCACGAAGCTGATGTATGTCTTCCTGGTGATGGCAGTCGCCATGGTGATTGACATGGTGCTTGACCATGTGATCACACCAAAACTAATGGGTGAGACGTTGGAAGTGCATCCGGCAGCCATCATGATCTCCGCGCTGATTGGCGGGCAAATATTCGGTCTGCTTGGCATTATCCTTGCCGCGCCAACATTCGCGACACTGAAGTTGCTCATGGGTTACGCCACAAAGAAGTTGTTTGACCAGGATCCCTGGGAAGGTATGTCGTACTACCGCAAGCCTAAAGAGCCGGCGCTGCTGGTTGCTTTGCGTAAGTTAGGTAAACGTATCCGGGTATGGCTAAAAAAGCCCCTTGCCAAGGTCAAAGATTGGTTTAAGAAGACCACCCTTCCGCTCAATTCCCGAATAAAGCAAACAGCCACAAAAGTTGGCACGCAGACGGAAAAATGGATGAAGAAAAAAGGCGAGAAGCAGAAATCAAAAAAATCGAATGATTAAGTAGCATTATGATTTTGTTTATGAGATAATTGAGCAATAAACCAAGGAGAAAATATGGAACACGATGAACCTGTAACCACTACCATTGCCGAGACCGAGAACTACCTCGCCTGGCGAGCTGACGAACCAGACGGTGAATCAACCTATCATCTGGAACTCAACAACGTAACCCTGCACTTTTTCAAAGAAGAGTGGCAGGAATTCCTGAAACTAGCTGAAATCGTCGTCGACGAAGAACTCTAAAACTCAGAATGGAACTAAAGAGCCTGCACATCAAAAGTGCAGGCTTTTTAAATGTCCGCGTGCATCCAGAGCAAAGTACGCGCCAAAGTGAAACCGCTGCTTTCAAAGCCGCGGATCGCCCTGCCAGCTGGATATTCCAGCATTAGCGGTCTGCCAGTCCAATTTTCTTGAAGAAAGCGGGTCAACAGGACCCCGACATACTCACCCTCAGCAGGCGTAGGCGGAGCAGCGATGAAGAGGTTATCAGAGCGGACGGCCGTCCGCTGAAAACTCAGAACGGCTGCCAGTTTCTCACCTACAAGCAGACTATATTGGGAAAGCTGAATTGAGTTAAGCCATTTCAATGGATTGATCCATGCCCAAGGTGAGAGATTCGCAAAGTCCAAAGGAGAATACCAACGCGTGACAGGGGGATAATTGAGCCTGAGCCACTCTTTCTGGCTCTTCCAATCGCCAAATTCCCGGTTACGAACCTCAAACAAACTCGGGTATCGATAGGGTTGGGCATGATTCAAAGACTGGGAGGCACCCTTCTTCCAGATATCCAGGCAATGATCCTGGCGAAAACCAAGCTGCTTATACATCCGGATGGCAACTTCGTTGTCGCGCTTAACCTGCAACCACGCTTCCCGCACGCCAGATTGATCGCTAAAGCGCAGCGCGCGTGAGATCAGCGCTTTGGCAATCCCCTGACTACGAAAATCCGGGGCCACAGCCACGTTCGCGATCAAGTGCAGGCGGCGACCATTGTACAGGTAGGGAATGACCGAGATGTTGCCCACCAGGCGTCTCTCGACCTCCCAAACAAAACCCAAAGTCGACCCAGCCAGGGGCATCCAGGCAGTTTGTTTCAACCTGCGGGCGTTTTCGCGCATCTGGATCAGCAAGACTTGCCCATCCGGATCATTTTTCAAGGCAAACGCTTCTTCGATCAGGTCAGCGACAACGTCACCATCGCGTGCCAAATCAAAACTGCGTATCGTCCCAGGAGGAGTCTGTATCGTCTGCATGGTTTGAATTCTATCCAATTTGGGATAAAAAAACAGCCCCCCTGCAAAGGAGGGCTGTGACGAGACAAGAGCTAGGATTCCTGTGGTTCAGATGAATTTGGGCGGCGCTGTCTGTAGACAATGCGACCGCGATCCAAATCATAAGGCGACATTTCCACCCGCACTGAATCTCCTAAGAGGATGCGGATGTAATAACGGCGCATCCGACCGGAAAGATATGCCAGCACTTCGTGAC
>DAISYV010000040.1:0-16490 GCA_036825115.1 Anaerolineaceae bacterium
AGGAGCGTATCAGGGCTGTATTCGTCCACAAATTTGCGCATGCGCTTCAGATAAGCGTGGGTTTCAGGCAAATTCTCGCAGTTTGTACCTTCCCGTTCAAAGAGGTATGGCGGGGCGTCTACGCGCAGCCCGTCCGCCCCCAAATCGATCCAAAACTTGACAACATCCAGCATCGCCTGCTGAACGTCCTCGTTGTCATAATTCAGATCCGGCTGGCTTGAATAAAACCTGTGCCAGAAGTACTGCCCCCTCAGCGGGTCATATGTCCAGTTGGAGGTTTCCGAGTCAGTAAAAATGATCCTTGCGTCCTGGTATTTCTGATCGGTGTCAGACCAGACATACCAATCACGGTACTTTGCGTGCTCCGGGTGCTGCGGATCACGCGAGGCCTGGAACCAGTGATGTTGATCGGAGGTGTGGTTTGGAATGATCTCCACGATAATCTTCAAACCCCGTTCGTGGGCCTGTTCAATCAGCTTCTTGAAATCGTCCAAATTGCCATAAGCAGGAAAAATATCACAAAAATTACTGACGTCATAGCCATCATCCCGCAACGGAGAAGGCATGATCGGCAAGAGCCAGATCGCGTCCACCCCCAAATCCCTGATGTAGTCCAGTTTGGAGGTCAAACCGGGCAGGTCCCCCCATCCGTCAGCGTCGTTGTCCTTGAAGGCACGGGTGTTAAGTTCCATGAAAATGGCATCTTTATACCATGGTGTTTCTTGAAGCATGGCGCACCTCTCGCATCATTCTTTTAGATAAACATCAGTCACTTGGCAGGAGGGATCAACACACAACAGGCATGGAAAGGAATTCTGCCGGCGTTTTGAACCAAGCTCCCGCATCAAACCATTGGCAAGAGTTCTGTTAAATCAATCACGCTGGCTCCAAAAGAACCAGCGTGATGAATAAGCGCTAACCTTTGACCGAACCGGCCATCATGCCGCGCACAAAGTAGCGCTGCAATCCGAGGAAGACCAGTAGCGGCAGGATCATACTGACAAAAGCTGCCGAGGTCATCAAATGCCAGTCCTGTCCTTTTTCTCCAACCAAACGCGCAACCGCGATGGTTACCGTCTGGTTTTTCTCTCCCAGGAAGACCAGGGCGACCAGGTAGTCGTTCCAGAGCCATAAGAACTGGAAGATGGCGAAAGATGCCAGAGCAGGAACAGACAGAGGCAGGATCAGCTTGGTGAAGATGGTGAAGTTGGAAGCACCGTCAATGTAGGACGATTCCAACAATTCACGGGGAATAGTACCAATGTAATTAAAGAGCAGGTAGGTAGCCAGCGGCAAGCCAAAGCCAGCATGAGCCAACCAAATGCCCAAAAACGTTCCATTGAGCCCCATGTTCACATAGTCCTTCAGGACGGGAACCAGGGCAATTTGCAAGGGTACTACCAGCAAAGCCACAATAATGGTGAAGACAATGTTCCGCCCGGGGAATTCCAGCCAGGCAAAGCCGAAAGCAGCAAATGCCGCAATCAGGATTGGGATAATCGTGCCCGGGATGGTAACAGCCAGGGAGTTAAGGAATGCGCCTCCAAGGTTATTACCTGTTCGCGTGATGGTCTGACCTTCAGCGTTTTTATAGCTGATCGTTTTTCCACCAATTACGTCTGAGTAGTTTTTTAAGGTCAGATTAGTTGCAAAACCAACCCAGCGTTCCTCAGAAATAATAGCGGTCCGTGAGCGTTTGTTGCCATACCAGGTAATCAGGCGGCCGTCATCCAATTCAACTGTATTGCGAAACTCTTCGAATGTGGCAGTTTTGCCCAATATCTCAAATGTGCCATCGAGGTCTACAGATTCCGGCAGCACGATGCGTTCAATCTCCACATTCTCTTTGTGGGGGAATACATTCCACCAGCCACTGCGGAAGATTTCTTCACTGGGACGGAATGAGGTAATCAAAATACCGAGTATAGGAACCAGCCAGATTATGCAAATAACAATCAGGATGAAGTTGTTCCAAAAGGCAGACTTTTGCTTGTCAGTTTTGAAGGTTTTCTTAGCCATTAGAAACCCCTCCTTGATTGATTGAATTGGCGAACGTTGTTGAAAATGACCGGGGTAACCAGAAGCAACAAAACAATAGCGATTGCCGAAGCCTTACCTGCGTCGGTGTATGTGAAGCTTTGCAGGTAAAACTCATTCGCAATCACGTTTGTACCGTTATTGCCACCCGTCATCACGCGTACAATATCGAAAGTCTTCAGGCTGAAGATCACGATAGTAGTGGTCACTGTCAGCAAGGTCCCTTTGATATAGGGCACAATGACTGAGAAAAATGCTTTTATCTCGGTGGCACCGTCAATGCGAGCCGCTTCCAATAATTCTGCTGGCACGCCTTTAATAGCGCTGGAGAGAATCACCATGGCATAGCCAGTCTGCAGCCAGATCATGATGATGATGAGCAGAAAGTTGTTCCACGGTGGAAGATTCAACCACGGTTGTGGCGTGCCTCCCAGAGCTGTAACAAGTGCGTTTAACAAGCCAATTTCCTGGATTCCCACACCAACACCTTTGTAGGTATAGATGAACTTCCAGATCACACCCGCGCCAACAAAAGAGATTGCCATGGGGGTGAAAATGATTGACTTATAGACTACTTCGGCTTTAGTACGGTCTGCCAGGGTTGCGATCAGCAGCCCCAGCCCCACGCTGAAAGCCGTGCCAAAAATCAGCCACAGCAAATTGTTGCGGAAGGTCTCAAGCATACGCGGGTCGGTGAAAGCATACTTATAATTCTCAAGTCCAACCCACTCGCTCCCAAGGTTGTTGCGGAAACTTGCGATCAGTGAGCGAAATACCGGAATTGCCAGGAACCAGGCCATGATCACCACAGCAGGACCTACAAAAACGAAAGGCTGCAGTACTCTTGAAGCCCGCTTGGGTAATTTCATAACCAGCCAGTTAGTGACCACGTAGAGCAAGGCGACACCGCCAACACCCCAGACAATTGCCACTAATACTTGAACGATTTGGGGAGCCTGGGCTCTTTGAAGAAATAAATATCCCTGCCACAATACCAAAAAGGTTAGTGCAGGGACGAAAATGGATACCAGAATTTGACCCAGGGTGGTGCCAAACCACGCCAGGATTTTGTTTATCGTATTATTGCCATCTGGTGTTGGTGTCTTAGCTTCTACTACATTCATCCAGTCACCTCCTCAGCTGTTTGGAGTCTATGCTTTGGAGAGCAGGCTTGGATTTGTACCCTGCTCTCCAGTTCTTATGCTAACTTATTTTGGCTTCAGTATTACTGCGGCCAGGAGGCATCAATCTGCTGAAGGGCTTCCTGTCGTGTGACTGAGCCGGAAACGTAATCGGTCATGTACTTCCAGAAGGTACCAGCTCCAACGGCACCCGGCATCAAGTCGGAACCATCAAAGCGGAAGGTGGTCGCGTTGCGGATGGTTTCAGCCACACCGCGGGTCACGGGATCCACGTACCAGTCGAGGGAAGCATCGTTGTGTGTCAGGATGGCGCCACCCTGCTCAACCCAAACCTTGAGGGATTCACCGGTTGAGAAGTATTGGATGACAGCGCGCACTTCGGGGCGATCATTGAAGACGGCATAGATGTCGCCAGCGCCGAGCACTGGGCTGCCATGTTCTTCCTTAATACCAGGCAGGTAGAAGAAGGAATAATCTTCACCCGCAACTGCTTCTTCAGGGAAGAAGGAGGTCACAAAGTTACCCTGTCGGTTGAACCAGCATTTCACCGGATCTTCAAACATGGGTTTGGGGGCATCACCAAAGTTAATGGTGGGGATAGCGGCGCGTCCGCCATACACATAGTCGTCATTGAACCAGATAGCTTCGATGTAATCGAGCACTTCGTTCATCTCAGGTGAGTCGAATTTAAGTTCGCCAGCAACCCATTGGTCGTAGGCTTCAGCACCAGCAACACGGAGCATCAGGTCTTCGATCCAGTCGGTCATGGTCCAGCCAGTGGCAGCACCAGATTCGATCCCGATACACCAGGGGGTGTCACCATCAGAAGCAATCTGTTCTGTGAGGGTCATCATCTCTTCCCAGGTGGTGGGAACAGTGTAGCCAGCGGCATCAAAAGCCTTCTTGGGATAGAAGACGAAGGACTTACCATTGGCGCGAGCCCAAATGCCAGCCACGATGGGTCCGTTGGGACCTTCCATGGTGCCAAGTTCCTGCCATGCATCACTGTAGTTGGTCTTGATCCAGTCAGGATTGATCAGAGTGGTCATGTCGATGGCATAGCCCTTGGACACGGCGTACTGCAAAAGGCCGGGTTGGGGATAGTCCACAATATCGGGGCGATCACCACCATCCAAGCGGATGTTGATGTTGGCTTCAAATTCCTTGGAGCCGGTATATTGAATATCGATGCCGGTCATATCTTCAAATCCCTTGATGGAATCATTAAAGATGACCTCATCCTGGTCAGTGAACGGACCAGCCATCGTGACAACTTTGCCACTGTACATGCCAGCATAAGCATTGGCAAGTTCCTGTCCTTGTGGCAGAGCTTCCACGGTTTCAACCGGTTCTTCCACAACAGGCTCTTCAACAGGCGCAGCCTGGCAGGCACCAAGCAGCATGGTCGCGACTAGCAAAATGGCTAATGTTGACCAAAGTACATTTTTCTTAAACATAGTTTCTCCTTTGAAAAAGTTTTAATCTTTGAAACAACTTACAAACTTGGCAGACGTCTTCTCAGCTCCTCTTTCTCCTCTTTTTGCTCTCCTTCCTATCTCCCGTGAAGATTCGCGAGGGATCAAACGCGTTGGCAAAGTAACCGAGCGGGACTCGGGTAGATCTCCACGCATTAAACGAGTAAGTAAATTATACGATTCGATGGCAATCTCCTGCCCCGATACCGCCACAGTTGTGAGGGTAGGCGTGACAAAAGATGCCATTGGAATGTCGTCAAAACCAACAATTGATATGTCATCCGGAATTGAAAGCCCGGCCTCGCTCAGGGCAGAATATGCCCCCAAGGCGACATTATCACTTGCGACAAAAACGGCTGTGAACTCCTGGTCTGATTGGAGCAGGGATTTCATCTGTTGATGACCGCTTTTGATATCAAAATCTGCTTCGCGCACCAACTCAGGCTTAAATTCGATGCCTGCCTTCTGAAGCGCTGATTTATAACCATCCAGCCTTTGAATGGCTGAGCTATAAGGCAAAGGGGCGTTGGTGATACAGGCAATGCACCTGTGCCCTAAGCCGATCAAATGGTTCACGGCAGCCTCAGCTGATGTGAGGTTGTCCACATCTACCGAATGCAGGGAGGATCCGGGGATGTAGCCCATCACGACTACCGGGATATCCGCTTCTTCCAAAGCCCGCAGGCCTGGATCATCCAGGCGGGGTGTCATCAGGATCATGCCGTCAATGTGGTGCGCCCGGGTAAGTTCAAGGTAGGTCTGCAGTTGCTGCCCCGGTTCCACCCATTCCAGCAACAAGCCCTGTGAATTTTGTTTTAGCGCGTCTAAAAGCCCGCTCAAAATCTGCGGGAGGAAGGGGTCGGAAGCGACATATTGCGGGGCACGGCTGATGATAAGGCCGATATTTTTTGTTTGGTTGGAAGCAAGAGCTTTGGCGGACGCGTTCGGGTAGTAGCCCAGTTGCTGGGCAGCCAGACGGACTTTTTCTGCCGTCTCGGGGCGGATTGAGAAGCGATGGACGTTATTCAGGACAAAAGAGACAGTAGTTCTTGATACTCCTGCCAGGTCTGCCACGTCCTGACTGGTAACTCTCCTACTCATTAGTTTCCTTAGCAACTATTAACGCGCGTTAGTAAAGATTAACAATAGGATAACAAATTTATTACCGAATGTCAATACCAAAAAGATTGCTCTTTGCGAGACCAGATTTTTATTCGTCCAAACTAATTACACAAAAAGGGTCCTAAATCTCCATTTCCTTTTATAATCTACCCACAACACCTATGGCCAATCGCATTAGCTACCTTGTTACTAATATATTCCGCATCCGCCCAGAGGACAAAGTCCCGGCATCCGTGGCGAAGAATTTTCGCCATAATGCCATCATCAACACCCTGGATATCAGTTTCTTCTTCATGTCTGACAGTTTTTGGAATATCAACACCATCATGCCTGTCTTTGCCGCCACCCTCACCGATAATCCTTTCATCATCGGTCTCATGCCGGCTATCGTCAACGCCGGTTGGTTTTTGCCTCAGATGTTTCTCGCATCCAGGGTCACCCACACTCGCAAGATCCTGCCTCTCTCGATCCGCCTGGGCGTTGCCGAAAGAATTCCCTATGTGTTTTTTCCGTTTCTTGCGCTTGCAATCCCAAATATCGGAAAATCAACTGCCCTCATCCTTCTCATTCTGCTTACGACCTGGCGGGGCATTGCCGGCGGCATGTCTGCCCTGCCCTGGCAGGAGGTTATGGCTCGTGTTATTCCCATCAGCCATCGCGGGCGATTCTTTGGTTTTTCGCGCGTCTTTGGTCAGGGGGCTGGCATCCTTGGATCGGTGATCACTGGTCTCATCCTCGCCAATTTGAGTTATCCACGGAACTACGCTCTTGGTTTTGCAGTCGCCGTGATTATCCAATGGCTGTCATTCGTCAGCTACATCCAGAATCGCGAGCCTGAACCGGAGCAAGTGATCCAGTCTGCCTTGGATCCCGAGCCACCAAAAGCAAAAAAATCTGCTATTGATTTCAGCATGTTTGGGCGAATTCTAAAAAAGGATGCCAACTTCCGCCTTTACCTGATCGCCCGCTCGATTTCTTTCATTGGCAACATGGCTACAGCCTTCATCGCGGTGTATGCGATCAAAACCTTCAACCTTCCCGATGAGCAGGCAGCTATCTTCACCGGCGTCATCCTGGCCAGCGGCGTGTTGGGTTACGCTTTCTGGGGGGCTGTTGGCGACCGTATTGGTCCCAAGAAAATCATGGTTTTGTCTTTTATCTGCTGGTTTACCGCTCTTCTGGTTGCCATCATGAGCAAAAACATCTGGCTCTACTACCTGGTCTTTGCTTTGTTTGGTCTGTATCACTCCGGAGTTGGCGTCGGCGACAGCATGCTCATCATGGAACTGGGCGAAGAATCGCTCAGACCCACCTACCTCGGCATGGGTCGCACGCTGACAGGCTCCTTCCTGCTGCTTGCTCCCGTCCTGGCTGGTTTGCTGGTAGCCCAATTTGACTACAATGTCATGTTTGTCGTGTCAGCCTTCTTCATCGCCATCGCCACCCTGCTCATGATCCGCGTCAAAGACATTCCCCGGGGTTGATTCTCAGAGGGCTTTCATTTTTAGTGACAAATACGAGACAAGTAACATTAATTCAAGAAGACCCCAGGCTGGGGTCTTCTTGTTATTGCAAGTAATGGATTTTAGATAAAGAAATGGGTGTTCGAGTTGCTCGCCGCGGCTGCCATAGTCGCGACACCTGCCAACTCCACGCCATCAATCAGCTCTTCCTGCCTGATGCCCATCAATTCCATCGACATCTGGCATGCCAGCAATTTCACGCCATTTGCCTGGGCAGTTTTGATCATCTCAGGCAGGGAGTCCACGTTATGTTTTTGCATGATGCCTTTGATCATGGCGGTTCCTGCTCCACCCATATTCATCTGCGAAAGCTTCAGCTTGTTTGCTCCCCTCGGCAGCATCCAACCAAACATTTTCTCTATGAAAGTCTTTTTAATCGCAGGCGCTTTGGGCTTTTTCAGGATGTTGAGACCCCAGAAGGTGAAAAAGAGCGTCGCCTGCTGCCCCATGGAGGCAAATCCATTGGCAATGATGAACGCCGCGATCGCCTTATCCAGTTCCCCTGAGAACACCACCATTGTCAGGTCTTCGCCTTTGGTATGTTTTTGTGCTTGCGTCTCACTCGCCGGCGTTGCCGCCACCACAGCGGTACCCTTTTGCACAACCGCGGTGATCTCTCCCGCCTTCGCCTCAAGGGATAACAAGCGGTTGCCGGTAGATTTTGCCCACGCTTCCACATCCCGCGCGAAGCCCAGATCTGTCGCCTTCACCGTCACCTGGTCGCCGTCTTCCATCTCTTTGACTTTGGTGTAAAGCTTCAGGATCGGTCCCGGGCACTGCAAACCGCAGGCATCCAACTGGTACTGATTGCCTCCGGTGACCGCTTTAACTTCTTCTTTCTCCACATTTACCACAGGTTTAACCTCCATCAGCTTTGGCTCTATGGGTGCCGCAGCCCCTAACGCATAAGTTTTATATCCACCAGAAAGGTTATAGACATCGAAGCCCTTCTGACGCAGCAGCCTGGTTGCAAAATAAGAACGCTGCCCGGTTGCGCAATTTATCAGGATTTTCTTGTCTTTCGGCAGTTCAGCCAGCCGGCTTCTCAGTTCACCCAACGGAATGTTATACGCCCCGTCCACTGCTCCCACAGCCAGTTCTTCCTGCTCCCTAACGTCCAGCCGGAACCATTCCTCACTATCTAAAGCCGCAATCTCATCCCAGTGCTTCACCGGGCAGTCCCCCCTGAGCATATTCGCAGCCGCAAAGCCAATATTGTTCACTGGATCCCGCGACGAGCCAAAGGGCGGCGCGTAACTCAGTTCCAGGTCCTCGAGGTCAAACACGCTCAACTTGCCGTGCATTGCCGTGGCAATCACATCGATGCGTTTCTCCACGCCCGTTGTTCCCACAGCCTGTGCGCCATAAATCTGACCCTCAGGTCCAAACAACAGTTTCAGATGGATCGGGGATGCCCCCGGATAATAGCTGGCATGATTGTTATTGTGCGTTGCTACTGACTCGAAAGCTATCCCTGCCTGCGTCAACTGCCGGCTGTTCATGCCGGTTGAAGCCACCGTCAGATCAAATACTTTCACCACCGAGGTCCCCGACACGCCCTTGAAGGTCATGTCTCTGCCGGCGATGTTATCCGCCGCCACTCTCCCCTGCCGACTGGCTGGTCCTGCCATTGCCAAAGACGTGGGCTGACCAGTGATGGCAGACTTCACCTGCACCGCGTCCCCAACCGCATAAATATCAGGATCCGAGGTCTGCATGCGTTCATTCGTGACGATGTGCCCGCGCTGGGTCACTTCAATCCCACTTTCCTTCGCCAGCTTTGTGTTCGGACGCACGCCAATTGACAGCACCACCAGGTCGGTCTCCAGTTCCTTGCCACTTCTGGTGTGCACCTTCAGCGCCTCACTGCCTTCCACCTTCTCGATCGCATTCAGCCCATCACCCAACACCAGCCCGATCCCATGCAGCGCCAGGTGTTCGTGCACCTCCACTGCCATTTCATAGTCAACCGGCGCCATTACCTGGTTGAGCATTTCCACAACGCTGACGCTTATCCCGGTTTCCGCCAGGTTTTCCGCTACTTCCAAGCCGATGAAGCCGCCCCCAATCACCACAGCCCGCTTGACTTGCTTCGCTTGGATGTAGGCATCCAGCGCATCCAGCTCGGGTATGTTGTGCAGTTCAAACACTCCCTCCAGGTCCACTCCCGGCAATGGCGGTACGATCGGCTCTGCTCCGGGCGCCAGCACCAGCTTTTCGTAGTTTTCGCTGTACTCCCTGCCGCCTGGGTGCTCCCTGATCAGCACGCTCTTGCCCTCACGATCAATCGCAACCACCTCGCTGTTGGGGCGTGCGTCGATATTCAGCATCTCCTTCAAGCTCTGAGGTGTCGTCACCATCAGCTTCTCCCGCTCGTTGATGGTGCGGCTCAGGTAGTATGGCAGTCCGCAATTCGCGAACGACACATACGGTCCCTTCTCGAGCATTACAATCTCCGCATCCTCATCCACACGCCGCAATCGCGCCGCCGTGCTTGCCCCGCCTGCCACTCCACCAATGATCACTACCTTCATTTATGCCTCCTGAGACATTACTCTTAAAATTGTCTGTGCCTGATCCATGTGGCTCTCAAGCTGCCTGCCAAGGATCCTGCGTAAAATATCAATAACAATGGCCAATTCCGGTTCTGCCAACGCATACCAGATCGTGGTCCCTTGCCGCTCAGCCTGCACAAGCCCCCTCTCGCGCAATACGCGTAAATGCCGTGAGACTGAACTTTGCGGGATGCCCAATTCCATGGTCAACTCGCCCACGTTCAGCGATCTCGCATTCAACAGGCACAAAATCTTCATCCGCAAGGGATGGTTCAAAGCCGGACAGATCCGCTCGTGCAGCAAGCTCAACTCTTGGTCGAGATGATCCTTTTCCATCAGTCTCCTATATGCGTTTATCCGAATATCTGCACAAGTTTACACCCATCCATCGTTTTTTGGTGAGCAATTCCACCCCCAAATTCTCACGTGTCAGTCCAACCCCTCAGTCTCTTTCCAACATTTCTTCCAAAACAAAAAACCGGGACCATATCCCGGTTTTTTCTAAAACAACTTTTCTAACCCACTAATTTCGGTTTACCAGCCACTCGATGATAATTGTCTTCTCTTCAGGACTGATCTTGGCACCATACTGGATCATGCGGTCGAGAGTTTCCGACCACTCTTCTGCGGTCTTCTCTTGCCCGAGGATGAATTGAAGCGTGTGATTATCCTCAATCTTTTCCGAGATCAGCGCTTCCATCTCAGCGTCTGTCATCTCAGATGCTGCCTCTTCGGTCTCAATCGGATACGCCTGTGCCATTGGTTCTTCTTGCTCCACCAGCGCTTCCTGTACCGCTGTAGGCTCTACACTGGGAGAACACGCTCCAAGCACCAGGATTGCTACTAAACTCATTGCCAAAATTGCAATAGTATTTCTTTTCATCTTAATCCTTTCTACTAAGTGACCTGATTCTATATAACTCCAGGCCGGACTTCAACCCCCACATTTCACAAACCCTCTACACATTTCCACCCCATAAAAACCAAAAGTCAGGTAAGATTGACCCATGACTAACACCCCACCCATCCGCCTGACTTCGCTCTCCGCTTGCGCGGGCTGAGCATCCAAAGTCGACGCGGAAACGCTGGCGCAGGTTCTGCTGCCAATCAAAGAAACATTTCAGGGTCACTCTTACCCTGATCTCCTCATCGGGCTCGATTCCGCCGACGATGCTGCTGTTTGGCGCCTCGACGACAAACAATCGCTCGTCGCCACCCTCGACTACTTTACCCCTGTTGTCGATGACCCCTACGACTACGGCGCCATCGCTGCCGCCAATTCCCTTTCTGATGTCTACTCGATGGGCGGCAAACCGCTCTTTGCTCTCAACATTTCAGCCCTCCCTGCCACACTGCCGATGGATGTCACGCAAGCAATCGTGCGCGGTGCTGCTGAAAAAGCCCTCGAAGCCGGCGTTGTCATCGCAGGCGGGCACTCTATCAAGGATGATGAACCCAAGTTTGGACTGGTAGCCCTCGGGATCGTCCAGAATAACCAAATTCTCACCAAAGCTGGTTTGCGTCCCGGCGACCGCCTCTTCCTCTCCAAACCGCTTGGCGCGGGCGTCATCACCACCGCCCTCAAACGCAGCCTCACCTCCCCTGATGAACTCGAAGATGCCGTCACCTGGATGAAACTCCTCAACCGCGATGCCGCCCAACTCGCCGTTGACTTTGGCCTCCATGCCGCCACCGACATAACGGGTTTCGGGTTCCTGGGTCACGCCACCGAGATGGCAGAGGCAAGCGGGGTCGCCCTGCGCATCCACTACCCCAGCATTCGCCTCATGAAGGCGGCAGAGAAATTTGCTTATGCCTACACCTTCCCCGGCGGAGCATCGGACAACCTGCTCTACTTCAGCCCCAAAGTTACCGTAGAAGGCGAGCTTTCTATCAACCTCCAGACCCTGCTCTACGACCCCCAAACCAGTGGCGGGCTGCTGATTGCCGTCCCGGAGGCCAAAGCCGCGCGGTTCCAGGCAGAAGCTGACGCGCGCGCGATCCCCATGTGGCAGATCGGCTCCGTCACCCCCGGTTCAGGCATTACCATCCTGGCAGAATAAGAACAGTTTGTCAAATAATTGATGTGGTAAGAGAAGCTCGTGTAGGCGACTCATGTCATTCTGAGCCTCTTTTGCGAAGAATCTGATAATCAAGAAACAGATCCTTCGCTTTACTCAGGATGACAGTGTCGGAGTGCGCAAATGAAGCGCATTCGCCTTTGTAGGGTGGGCTGGCGTCACAGTATCTCGCCCTGTCTTAACATCGAAACAGCCAACCCACCATAAACAGCAATCCTTCTTACGAACAAAATTGATGAATTAATTTGCTTGTGCGGCGGTGGGTAGGCTATGACCTGGTGTGTTCCTGCACATGCTTTGTGACGCCAACCCACCCTACCCGCATAATTGAAATCACAATAAAGACAGTAGGTCGGACGAAGTACCGGCGAAGCTGTGTAATGAGACCGCCCTACAGCCTCTGATTAAGTCGCACCTCACGCGGGCTTAGAATTAATTATCACTTGTAGGTCGGACGAAGTACCGGCGAAGCCGTGTAATGAGACCGCCTTGCAGCCTCTGGTTAACACGTACCTCACGCGGGCTCACTCCGACATTAATTAACTTGGTAGAAAAATTGGTTTACTGACCTTGCTTTACGACCCCCAAACCAGCGGCGGGCTGCTGATCGCCGTCCCGGAAGCCAAAGCCGCGGACTTCCAGGCAGAAGCCGACGCGCGTGCCATTCCCATGTGGCAGATCGGCTCCGTCACCCCCGGTTCAGGCATTACCATCCTGGCAGAATAAGAACAGTTTGTCAAATAATTGATGTGGTAAGAGAAGCTCGTGTAGGCGACTCATGTCATTCTGAGCCTCTTTTGCGAAGAATCTGATAATCAAGAAACAGATCCTTCGCTTTACTCAGGATGACAGTGTCGGAGTGCGCAAATGAAGCGCATTCTGCCCTACGAAGGGCATAAAAAAGAGAGGGTCGTTGACCCTCTCTTTTTGAATATTGTAGTGTCTAACCCTTGACAGCGCCCTGGGTCAGACCGCCAACGATCTGGTCCTGGAGGATCAGGTAGATGATCATGATCGGCAGGGCGGCAATCAAGGCACCGGCGGCAAAGATGCCCCAGTTCTTGGTGTACTGCCCGGCTGTAAAGATTTGCAAACCCACCATAACAGTCTGCATCTCACGCTGAGTGAGCAGGGTGCGGGCGATAATGAATTCGCCGTAGGTCCCGATGAAACTCAGGATGGAGATAACAACCAGAATTGGTCGCAGCAGAGGCAAAATTAACTTCGAGAACACCTCCCAGTCGGTTGCGCCGTCCACGTGAGCCGATTCGTCAATGTCACGCGGGATGGTATCCATATAGCCCTTCATCAGCCAGATGTTCATGCCCATCGCACCACCTGAGTAAACCAGGATCAACCCTGCATGGGTATTCAGCCCAAACAGCGGGAAGATGTCCCCAATTTGCTTGATGATGGTGAATAGAGCCACGATCGCCAATAGGTTGGGAAAGCTCTGGATGAGCAGGATGGATTTCAGCATGCCCTGGCGCCCTCTAAAGCGGAATCTCGAGAAAGCAAAAGCTGCCAGTGTGGTCAGTGAAAGGGTTAGCAGCGTGGAAACTGTCGAGATGATCAACGAGTTTTTCAGCCAGGTGAAGAAGGGGAAAATCGGATTCGTCACCAGTTGGCGGAAGTTGTCAAAACTCCAGTTGTCCGGGATCAGTTTTTGATTTGCCAGGTCATTGACGGGGTTGATCGAAGCTGAAACGATCCACAGTACCGGGAAGATACTGAAGAGGATCAAGACAGCAGCGAGAGCCCAGCGCCATACCAAGCCCATGGTTCGACTGCGTTTGACGGATGATGGTTTCTTAGACATTTTCGCCAACCTCCTCCCACATGTTTGTGAACTTGAATTGCAGCAATGACATAACCGCGATTAGCATGAACAGCACCAGCGAAATAGCTGAAGCATAGCCATATTGCACGCCGCGTCCACTGGCAAAAGCCAGGTTGTAGACATAGCTGATAATAATGTCGGTGTAACCTGCCTGTGTTGTCGCGGTCGGAATTGGCGGCCCGCCATTGATGAAAGCATATATCAGGTTGAAATTGTTGAAGTTGAAGATGAAGGAAGAAATCATCAGAGGTCCCACGCTGACAAGCAGGAGGGGCAGGGTGATGTTCCTGAACTGTTGCCAGCCACTGGCTCCATCAATTTCAGCTGCTTCATAAATATCACCGGGAATGGATTGCAGAGCACCGCTGGTGACCAACATCCAGTAGGGGTAACCCAGCCAGGTGTTGACGACAAGCAAGGCGATTCGCGCCAGCCATGGCTCCGTGAACCATCGGGGCGAAATGTTGAAGACGCTCTCGAGCATGCGGTTGATGACGCCCAAATCTGGGTTGAACATACCGCGCCAAATTAAGATCGTGATCAGGCTGGGAATGGTGTAGGGGATCAGCAACAGCGAGCGTAAGATTTTCTTGCCCTTGAACTTGGGATCGCCATAAATAATGGAGATCAGCAAGCCTACGGAGAAGGTCAACAAAAGGCTGAAGGTGGCAAACAGGAAGTTCCAGATCACGATCGTCACCAAGGGTCCGCGCAAGCCGGGACTGTTGACGAACTGGACAAAGTTTTTCCCGCCAACAACGGCAGTGTAACCAGGGATCAGCTGCTCTTTATTGTTAGCTGTATATGTTCCTTCCTTGTCGTAATACACCGTTCCTGTAACTTCATTGGTAAAGGTGTTGGCTTCAGGATCATAAGCATAGAGAGGCAGCAACTCCGCGGCTTCCGATGGGGACCGTACCTGGATGGTGTTTTCTGGATCGCCAAACTTGATGTTGGTCAGGTTTTTATCCGTGGAAGCAAGGATACGGTTGAGGCGCTTGTAGCCCTCAATTGTGACAGGGGCTCCATCTGCGTCAATTTCTCCAATGCCATTTTCACCGCTGACAAGCGGGACTTCGGCCTCGCCTTCCGCATCAACCTGGGTGACCAGCATGGTGTTGCCATCAGCGTCCTTGACCCAGAGTAAGTATTCGTTGGCTTCAGAACGGTAAGCGATCCATTCATAGGCTTTACCGGTTTCGGGCAGATAGGTCTGCGCCTGAATCTGTTCGATAGCTTGGGCTTGAGAGATCAGGTGACCGTCACCATAGTTGGTGAAAGCATTATAGATCGTATAAACAATGGGAAAAATAGAAAAAAGAAGCCAGGCTGAAAGCCCAATTGCCATCCATTTGAACATGTGGGCTTTTGGGACCAGGAAGGCTACGCTGATCATGATGATGATAAGAACAAAACAAATTCCCAGTGGGATATAGCCAAGACTAAAGAGTTTAAACGCAAAAAATCCCAGGGCGATATCAACAACGAGAATGATCAGAGCGGTGAATAAATTACCAGCACCCAGGATGGTCTTTTTGGCAAATTCACCTTTGGTTGGCGTCAGATTTGCGTCCATCACATAATTCTCCTTTCCCTGTTGAAAAAAAGGAGGCTTGCACGAGCAAGCCTCCAGACAGACTAAATCTTAGGGCAGTTGAATGTCCAGAAGATGGGTTTCGGGATCGTAGACGAAGGTAACTTCGCCATCGGCTGCGACTGTGAACATGTAGTTGTTAGCTCCGTCACCGTAGGATTCATCCCAACTACCGTCATGGGCAACTTTGACCTCGTAATCGCCAGCAGGGATTGTGAAGGTGGCAGTGTAGAGACCGTCATCACCAAGGGTCATTGCAGTATCCGGGCACTTGGGATCCCAGTCAGTATCGCAATAACCGGCAGCTAACTGCCAGGAACCAGGCAGGTTGATCATGCCAGTGGTGTCGGTATTGATCGCAGCAACGATAGCTTCCTGCGCGAAGGTATAAGCTTCAGCGGGGGTCTTGGAACCGTCGAAGATAAAGGTCAGGGCATTGCCCCAGTCACCCCAGACCTTACCCATCGCGGGGATGAGGGGCATTGAGACGGCATTCTCGCCGGCCTCTGCGATACCTTGCAGATAAGGATCGTCGATCAAAGCTGCAGCGGGGAGATAAGAAGAAGCGCGGGGATCGGCTTCATAGAGAGCCAGCATAGCTTCTTCAGTTGCGACGAATTCGGTCAGGAAGGACTGCGCGAGCAGAACATTCTCGGACATTGAGTTGACCGCGAAGCCCTGAACACCCAGGAAGGGATAACCGCCATCGGGGAATTTGGCGATGCCAAAGTTCAAACCGGAGTCTTTCAGGTTATTGATTTCCCATGGACCATTCATGAAGAAGGCGACGTCGCCGTTCAGGAACATGGATTTGGCGGTGGTGTTGTCGAGGTTATCGGAAAGGATTCCGTCGTTCTTCCACTGCAGAGCCATTTCGCCAAATGCAATCATGCCTTCAGAACCAACACCAACATCGGTGGGGTCGTAGTCGCCGTTTTCGTCAACGCCGAAAACGTAACCACCCTGAGAGGTCATCCAGGGATAGGCATCGTAGGAGGTGCCAGCCAAAACAATACCATATTGGACTTTACCTGCATCGATGAGTTCTCTGCTCAGGTCATAGACACCCTGCCAGGTGGTGGGGACTTCGGTGACCACGTCGGCATTGTAGAAAAAGCCGA
>DAISYV010000041.1:0-1483 GCA_036825115.1 Anaerolineaceae bacterium
GGCACGCTCGGGAAGTAAACGGTTGCCTGGTTTACCACAGCTGTTCCAATCTCCAAACCCGGTTTCAGTTGGGCAGTGTAAGTGACCTCTGCCTCTGAAGTGGGATCTCCCTTCGGGCCAAGCTCTCCGATGTACCAAGCGATCTGACGTTCAGCCGGGAGGTAGATTCCATCGTCATTTATCACAAGAGTGTCTTCGTCTAACTGTTCCGGAAAGTCATTGAGAATATAGACCCCATATGCATTCCCCTCGCCTTCATTTTCACAAGTGATGCGATAATCCATGACTTGCTCCGGCAGCACGTCGCCAAGAGGACCGTAAATCGCGTTCGGGTCTTTTGCAAATCTAATAGTTAAGTCACTACACTTGGTTTTTGTGCCATTGATTGAATTCTCAGAGCAGGTTTCACCCTCGATCATTTCAGGTCCCATTGGATCCAACATAAACTTGTAGTCTTCGATACAGGGCTTACAGCCACCCTGGCTATTGCTGCCAGCCACACAGCGGTAACCGTAAGTACAAGGCGTTTGACTATTTGCGAATGTAGGGAAGGATAGCGATGAGGGATCGCAGATGAATTTGTTGCAATGGGAATTGCCCATCCAGTATGATGGTGACCACAATACTTCATTGGCAACACAACAACCGGTTAGAGGATTTGTTGAACAACTTTGGTGGCATATGTAGGTCTCATTCGCCATGTCTGCAACTTCATAAACTGCCAATCCTGCCGCAACGACTGGGCCAAAAAGTGGCGACCAAAGCAGCCATTCCACACTTCTCTTAGCGGCATTTTTCATTGTTTCAATAGCAACCTTTTTCATAGTGCAGTTGCGCATACAACGGGCGTAGTTGCACTCTGCCATAATGTTGTTGAGAGCCGCGGGGTCTTCCCAGCTTCCCCAGAGTGTGATTTCCATGGTCAGTAAGTTTAGGGATTGACCGCCTGTTAGATCTTCGATTGAGAAAAAAGTGCTGCCGTCTGTTGTGGATGCTGAAGCATAACCATTCTCATCCATGCTGATAAAGCGCGCTGTTCGTTTATCGGGTGTGCGCATTGTAAGCATATAGGAGACTTTTCCACCTTCGAAGAAGTTTTTGTAGGCTTCCCGGGATTCAAAACCCTCCGCAATCGCCTGGTTGTAGAGCTCGGTAAAACTCGGGCTTGCAGGGATTGTGGAAGTCTCAATCGTAATAATGTCTTCTAAATCGTCTTTATCAAAATTCAGGTATTCAGCAAAGTTAATTGCCTCGCTCTGATAATTGCTGCCTGCCAGCATTGTGTACGATCCGTCCGTGTAGCTGGAAGCTAAGCCCCACTCAAAACGTACACGCGCGGTCAGCATTCCTTGTGATCCAGGCGTGATATCACCTAACACCCAGAAAACCTGATGCCGTGCCGGCCAATAAACCCCGCCCTCAGTGCTGCTGATGTATTTTCCTGCCAGCGGAAGTTGAATGACAGCTATGGCGTCATAGATCG
>DAISYV010000041.1:1583-16462 GCA_036825115.1 Anaerolineaceae bacterium
AAACAATGCTGGTAGTCGCATAGGTGGGGGCGTAGGCATAAATTCCAACGGTATTGTCATGGATCTTGCAGTTCTGGGCAATGGAGTTGGTTGGGGGATCAATGGAACTAGCACCTACCATTAGCCCTTTTTCTGCGAAAGAAACTTCGCAGTGCAGCAGGATCATGGTGCCGCGGCTATTTTGTACACCTTTCCAGAGAGCAGCTCCTGGATGGCTTGTAAAAACAATCGGCTCATCGGCTGTGCCAAGTGCGTATAGAGAGCCGCCAGGTTTGACAGAAAGCTGTTGAAGAGCGTCAAAACCCAGTGTTGCACCAGGGGCGATCGAAAGCACACCGCCATCTTCGACGGTGATGTAATTGGTAACATGCACAGGAATGCCTGCATCCGCCAGGTCCCATTCCCGCCCAGCTGTAACAGCACACCCTGGGATTTGAAGTTCATCGCCAAGAGCATTGCCGCTGGCTGTGATGTTTTTGGCGCTGATGGAACCATCGCAGCGCCAGTAGATCGCCTTCCCGGGATGGTTTGTGATGGTCAGGTTTTCCAAGGTTGGACTGGCGTATGGTGTGTCAATTTGCAGCCCCCGCTTGTCTGATTCATTTGATGGATTTGTGCCGTTGGCATCAATCAGCAGGTTCTTCAGCGTTGGGTTAATAGCCCCGTTTGAGGTAACTACTTTGAGTCCGGAACGTCCATTGCCGCTGATGGTGCCGCCATCCATGCTGAAATTTACCAATCCCCCAATGGTAGTGTCCAGATAGATACCTTCTTCCAGATTGTTAGATATGTCCGTATCCAAAATAATTGTACTGACGCTCGTACTTGCTGGCGCCGAGACATAAACACCTCTTCCTGAGTAATTCTTAATGGTCGAGTTTTCAATACTGACCCCCTCTGTCTTAATGATCAGACCATGCACACTTGATCCAAAATTATTCCCATCAATTTCACAATGAGAAAGTTGACCGTTTGATCCGGCTTCAAATCGAAATTGACCAGAAAAAAACGAGATTGGATCTGATTCACTCCCTATCGCTGAGAGGGTTCCGCCGCTTTGTACGAGGAAAAAGACCAAATAACCCGTGGTCATGTCAAGGTCAGCTCCCGGGTGGATAGTCAGGGTGTAGGGAGATGCAACTGTTATAGGGCAGTAATTGCTGCCGCAGGTAAACCCGGTTGGCGCGCCGCCCAAAGTGACATCCTGGTTGAGAACGCCAACCGGGATCACCACCTGGTTGCGATCATTGCCGCTGAAAGTGAGATTGTTGTAGGTAGGCTGCATGTTGATGGTGTTTTGTTGGATGGCTGCACCCAAGTTAAACGAGGTGGTGTCATCGCTACTGTTGTTTTCAAAAAGCGTGTTTTGGACCGAAGAGGTCAAACCCTCACCACGCAGGAACAATCCGGTTGTCTCGCCCGAGCTTATTACAGAATGATCCATGCTCAGGCTGGCTTTGCGAACATCCAACTGTGCCCCGTTATAACAGGAGTTGTTGTTGGGGTCCGCGAAAGCTCCAACACAGGTATCCGATCCGGCGTAGCGGATGTGGGTGTAATCAAACGCGGCGCTGCTGCCCTCGCGCAGCACAATCCCCCACCAATCGCCTGGATTGGCAGTGTTGCTTCCGCCACTGTCGGAATTGTCATTGCTGCTGGTAAAGACCACGGGTGCGCTGCTTGTGCCCACAGCGGAGAGATTCCCTTCGATGATCAAACCCGTGCTCGGACCGCCAAATTGCACTACAACGCCTGGTTCGAGGCTTAGTGTCGCTCCGCTGCTGACAACTACAACGCAATTGTTGATGGCGTAAACATTGCCAGCACTCCAGGTCGTGTCCGCGCCGATGGTAGGGGAAGACGTGCAGACGTCAACTGTCTCATGCAAAGAAGCTGCGGGTTCCCGGCTCAGACTTTCTGAAGAAACCGGAGTAACCGGTGAAACCGATGAAAGGCAGAAAGCCATCATCAAGATTACCGTGACCGCCATTCTGCAGGTCCTGAACAGAGTGTTTTTCAGGATTGACAACGGAATTCTCTCAAAAGAGTTTTTCATACACATCCTCCTCAACAGTTGGAATCCTTTTGGTTATTAAAGAAAAGTTAGAAAGTTGGAGGCATGAGCTATCAGGGAAAGGTGATTTTATTGCCCGATAATGCCTGAAATTATTTTAACATAGAGAGGTAATTTTTTGGGGAATTTTGAATCACAAATCAAGAAACTCAGCAGGCTTTTTAGGCAATGCATCCGGCAAAAGAGGGAAATCTCCACGATTCTGCCCCGAAAAGAAGGGAAAGAAAAGGTAATATTTCTCCGAATACTGAAGAAATCATGCGAACCCGGGCTATACTTTCATAAAACCAAGACCAGATTTTTGCGATTTGACCATCATAACGATTGATTAACGGTGATAATTCCTGGATATAGAGTTAAAAAAGTTGCTCTGGTTTATTGACCAGAGCAACTAATAGAGTGAAATCTGCTAAGGCTCAAGCGATATAAATCTTTTGTTTTTGTCACCGAATTCAAACAATGGTTCATAAACGAGACTTATTTCTGTTTCGCCAACTGCAACTTGCAAAATCGTCCATCCTTCATATTCACCATCCGGAAAAAGCCTGATGTCAAGTGCTGGATCAGGATCAACTATGGTGGGCAAATCATGTAACACACCGTTGCTGCCAGTGGCTTTGAAGTCTGATTCACTTATGGTTCGCGCAACATCCTCAGTATCGATATTGTGAACATAAACTTTGACGGCAACATATTCGAATCCATCTTCAGGCGGGGAATTGAATTGATTGGCGGCAAGTGCCATGTTCCAGGCTTCAGCTCCACGAATGACTTCAACAACTGAAATCTCCCAATTCTCTGTGATGACTTTTTCTGACATTGAAGCAGGGGCATTGCGTTCTTTGCCTGTGCCGGTGGGATCGATGCTGTTTAAGTCCGCCGGAACTTCAATTGAGGCGCCTTCATCAAGAGCCAAATATCTCACCTTATTGTCATCAAAGTTCCACGTTTCTTCAAAGGCAAACATTAAATTTGTTTCCCCGATGATTGACTGGAAAACCACCCAACCCTCAAATTCACCACCTGGATAAAGGGAAATATCAAGTGCTGGATCGGGATCTACTATGCTTGGCAAATCATGCAAAATGTTTGCGCTGCCAGTTAAGTTGTAGAAATAGCCATCAATGCTGTTTGATTTGTCTTCTGTTCCGATGTGGCGCACATAAAACTTGACAGCAATGTATTCATAACCCTCAGAGGGAGGCTCGTTGAATTGGTTAGCATCCAGCACTAAATTCCAGGCCGCATCACCGCGGACAACCTCAAGGATCGAGGTCTCCCAATCTTCTGTGACCAGTTTTTCATTGTATGGTACGGGAGATTTGCGATCTTTTCCCAGCTCAGAAGCAGGGATAGCGCCTAAATCCGAAGGAACTTTGATTGAAGCCCCGGAATCGAGAGCAATATATCGCTTTGAGTTTTCACTAAAACTCCACATTTCATCGAATATCAGCATCAAGTTACTTTCGCCTTGGCCAACCAAGTAAGCTGACCAACCTTCGGTTTCTCCACCAGTAAACAGTTTTGCATCTAATTTCGGAGTTGGTTCCACTACGCTAGCCATGCCAGTAGTGTATAAAATTGCCTTATCCCCTGTAACGTCAAAATCATATCCACTGATGCTATGCTCATCGCTGTCGTTGTAAGTGCATTTAACATGGATTTTTACCAGGAGATACTCCATGCCTTCAGGTGCCGGCTCATTGTAGGAATTGGCTGCCTGGATATCAGTCCAGGCGTCAGCACCGCGTTTTATTTCCAGAACCTGGACATCCCAATTTGGAACCGAAGCCACTTCAGTTCCGGGATAAGGATTGGATCTTGAATATCCCAAGGGTGCAAGTGTGGGTTCAATTGTGGGTTGTTCAACTTGGATGATGGGCTCAGGGGTTGGTTCTTCCGCTTGAGTTTGTCCTGTTGTCTCTCCATCTAGCGCTGCAACAGTGGCAGCAACCGGATCTATGTTTTCAGGAGTTGCCTTTGTACTTCCACCGCATGAAAGAGTTACAAGTGCCAAAATAATCGGGATGATAATTAACTTAACATTTTTCATTTTCTCTTCCTTTTTCATGATAACGGATTTTAATTATAAGCGATAATATCAGGGGGCTCCCCTAAGTTCCCGCCATAGTCCTGATACCCATCCACTTTGTCGTGGGCACAGGCCGCGCGAGGCGTAGGCCCGCCAGGCTTGGATTGTGGGGCTTACCCCTTGGGAACCACCCTCTTTAGGGCTGTGGTGACCTGTCCTGGTTGAGGCATCCCGTGAGCGGAGTCTTGGCAGGGCCATGAGCCCACGACCGTATGTTTTATGTTGGGTTTGCTGATGATGGCGGTGGAAAATTTTTGGCGGAAAAGGGGAATTGTCATGATAAGATTATGGGACAGAAATTTTGACTCGAACATTTAAAATTGGAGGTTTTCACACATGCACAGAAAGTCACGTCTCACTTTGGTAATGATGTCTGTCCTGCTGATGGTTGGCATGCTGGGCATCCAGCCCGCCAAACCTGTTCAGGCGGCTCTCCCAACGGACTTGTTTTTTTCAGAATACATTGAAGGCAGCAGCCAAAACAAGGCTATCGAAATCTACAATGGCACTGGTTCGCCAGTCAACCTGTCTGATTATCGCCTCGAGCTATATTCTAATGGGGCTAGCGCGCCAGGAGCTGCAACCGCTGTCCTTTCTGGCACGCTTGCCAGTGGCGATGTCTATGTAGTTTCCCGCTCTGATGCTGACCCAGTAATTGTTGCCCAGGCTGACCTGTTAAATAGTACTGTGGTTAACTGGAATGGCAATGACGCAATTGCATTGCGCAAGATCTCCACCAATTCGTTTGTGGATGTTTTTGGTCAGATTGGGAACCTTCCTCCGTCAGGATCATGGGGAACTATTCCTGTAATAACCGCAGATCGAACACTGGTCCGCAAAGTGGATATTTGCGGGGGTGACCCAGATGGCAGTAATGCTTTTGATCCAGCCTCTGAGTGGGATTGGTATTTACAGAACACCTTTACCTATATTGGCTCGCACACCTCAAGTTGCGCGCCGGAAATCTTCCCTGAGCGTTTCATCATCTCTGAGTACATCGAGGGCGACAGCAACAACAAGGCCATTGAACTTTATAATGGCACTGGCGCGGATATTAACCTCCAAAACTATAAATTAAACCTGTACACTAACGGTTCCACCACTCCCAGCACCAATTCACTTGCTTGGGCTGAAGAGACAATTCTTGCGGATGGTGATACCTATGTAATCGCAAATTCCGGAGCCATTGCTGGTATTACGGCTCTTGCTGATATCTTGTCTAACGTGACCTACTTTAATGGGGATGACGCGCTGGTTCTCTTTGAAATTACCTCAGAGGGCGATGTGGTGCAGGATTCGTTTGGACAACGAGGCGTAGATCCGGGTACCGTCTGGGGAAGCGGCGATACGGCCACCGCTGAACACACATTGGTTCGCAAAGAAACCGTCTGCCAGGGCGACATTCTGCCTGACGACGCCTTTGAACCTTCGCTGGAATACAACGGCTTCCCGCAAGACAATTATGCCAATCTCGGCAGCCATACCATGGTTTGCAGCAATGAGGACCAAGCCCCCACAGTTGCCAGCACGGTGCCCGCCAACAACGGCTCAGCCCAAACGACCAGCGACATCATCATCACCTTTCGCGAACCCGTCACAGTCGTGGAACCCTGGTTTAGCATTTCCTGCACGACCTCCGGCACACACACTGCTGTGGTCACCGACGCCGACCCCGTCTTCACGCTCAACCCGGACACGGACTTTGTGATCGGGGAAACCTGCACAGTCACGATCGACCACACCATGGTCAACGATGACGACACAGACGACGCGATTGCCGATTACATGCTCGAAGATTACGTCTTTAGCTTCACCATCGTTCCGGGCTGCGGTGACGCTTACACGCCCATTTACGAGATCCAGGGTACCGGTGAGACTTCCCCGCTCGTTAATCAGAACGTGACCACCGAAGGCGTGGTGGTGGGCGACTTCCAGGTGGGCGGTAAGAATGGTTATTACATCCAAGAACCCGTCGGTGATGGCGACCCTGCTACATCGGATGGTATTTTCGTCTACAACACCACCACCGCCGTCAACGTGGGCGATCATGTCCGCGTTCAAGGTAAAGCTGTGGAGTACTTTGGCATCACTGAAATTTCCCCGGTAACCCAGGTTTTGATCTGCTCCACCGGCAGCACCATAGAGCCAACCGAAGTAACCCTGCCTGTAACCGCAGTCACTGATTTTGAGAAGTATGAGAGCATGCTGGTCACTTTCCCGCAAGCATTGGTGATCTCGGAATATTTCAACTATGACCGCTATGGTGAGATCGTTTTGACCTCCACGCGGCATATGACCCCGACCGCGTTTGTTGAACCCGGCGAGGATGCCATAGCAGCAGCCCAGGCTTACCTGCTGGACCGCATCACCCTGGATGACGGACGCACCGCTCAGAACCCCGACCCCGCCATCCACCCCAACGGGCTGACCTTTGACATGACCAACCTGTTCCGTGGCGGCAGCACCGTGACGGGCGTCACGGGCATCCTGGACTATTACCAGAGTCTCTACCGCCTGCAGCCCACCATGGGCGCTACCTATGAGGATATCAACCCACGCACGGAAGCTCCTGAGATTATCGCGTCAGACATCAAGGTGACGAGTTTCAACGTGTTGAACTATTTTGTCACCCTGGATGATGGCGTCAACGACATTTGCGGTCCGAGCGGCACCATGGAATGTCGCGGTGCGGATGATAGCAATGAATTCGATCGTCAGAAAGCCAAGATCGTTTCAGCAATAACTGCAATCGATGCCGATATTTTTGGCCTGATGGAGATCGAGAATGACTCGCCCATCAGTGGCAATGATGCCGTGGCGGATCTCGTGGATGGTTTAAACGCCATTGCAGGCGCAGGCACCTATGCCTATATTGATACCGGAGCGATAGGCACCGACGCCATCAAACTGGCGATCCTTTACAAACCCGCTACCGTCACCCCGGTGGGCGATTACCAGGTGCTGGATTCCACAGTTGACCCCCGCTTCGTGGACACTCGCAACCGTCCCGCCTTGGCGCAGGTTTTCATGGATAATGTAACTGGCGACGAGTTTGTGGTGGCGGTCAACCACCTTAAGTCCAAGGGCTCTGCTTGTGATGGCGATCCTGACCTGGGAGATGGGCAGGGCAACTGCAACCTGACCCGCAAGGCAGCTGCTGAAGCGCTTGTTGATTGGCTTGCCAACCCGACATACTTCGCGGATGTTGAAAAAACCCTGATCATTGGCGATCTCAACTCCTATGATAAGGAAGATCCCATCGACGCGATCAAACTCGGCGCGGATGACACTGCTGACACCGATGATGATTACCTGGACATGATCTTTGAGAAACGCGGCGAACTTGCTTACGGTTACGTCTTTGATGGGCAGACCGGTTACCTTGATCATGCCCTGGCAAACCTGGCGATGACGCAGGCCATCATTGATGTCAATTTCTGGCACATCAATGCTGATGAACCCGACCTGATCGACTACGACACTTCATTCAAGCTTCCCGCGCAGGACCTGCTTTATGCGCCGGATGCCTATCGCTCCTCCGACCACGATCCGGTGATCATCACGTTGAACATGAATGCAGCACCAGTTGCCGTGGCAGATGAGTACACCACAAATGAAGACGAAGTTCTGACGGTTGATGCGGTAACTGGCGTTTTGGCAAATGACACCGACTTGGAAGGCGACACACTGACCGCGATCCTGGTGGATGATGTAAGCCATGGCAGCCTGGTGTTAGCAGCTGACGGCTCCTTTGTCTACACTCCTGCTGAGAACAGTCTCGAGGCCGACAGCTTTACCTACAAAGCATCAGACGGCACAGTTGAAAGCGATCCTGTTAGCGTTACCATCACGATTACCCCAGTCAACGACTATGTCGAGGCCAATGATGATGAATACGAAACGATGACAGGTGTAACGCTGGACATTGCGGCACCCGGCGTTCTTGCGAACGATGTGCTGCTGGATCCAGATGAAACTGTTACGCTGGAAGTGCTCGTTCAACCTACTGGCGGAACGCTTACGCTCAACGATGACGGCTCCTTCACCTACGTTCCCAATGCCGGTTTCATCGGTGTGGACACGTTCGAATATAAACTGAATTCAACCCTGCCCACAAAGTTGCTTGGTGAATTCAGCGATACAGCTATTGTGACCATCAAAGTGACAGCAAGGCAAATATTCCTGCCGCTGATCCTTAGATAGTTGATTGTTAGTTTTGAGTTGGCAGCGCCCCGAAACCCGGGGCGCTGTTTTTTTAGTGGGGTTTGGATCGTCAGTCGTAAGAAGTGTTACCCATGTCATTGCGCAGCGTGCTACCATTCTCTGTGCACCACAAAGCAAGCTCCGGCCACGCGAAAACAGGAGGAGCATTAGCTCCTCCTGTTGTATTAAGGCAGATGAAATGCTCCCGGATTTCTATCTCAAAATTAACGGAAGACGGGTGACATATTGGATGGTGTAATTAAAGCTAACGACGTTACTATCTGAATATTGTGGAGCGCTGGCGTAGGCTTTAACCACCACGTTGTTGCCGTTGGCTCCAGACAGGGTGATGACATTGCCGATAGGGCTGCTTGAAGTTGGTGTGCTGCCATCAGTGGTGTAGTGGAAAATTGCTCCCGGGGTTGTTGAAGAAAGGGTGATTGTGCTGCCATCTACGACCGTTGACCCTGAAGGCGGGTTGGCTGTTGGAGCGTTCGCCTGAGGTGCGGGCAGGATGGTGAAGCTGTTGCTGACCCTGGAAAGGTCGACCACTTCAAAAGCATAAACCGCATGTTTGATGTTCGTGCTGACAACATTGGCGTGACCGGTCAGGGTATAAGTTCCGGTTTTGTCCACGCTCAGGGTATTGAAATTTGCCTTGCCTTCGTTGAGAGTCAACCAGGTTGTTCCACCCAGGGTGGCTCCATTCGGGACGGTCAAAACCACGTCGGCTGTACCACTGCTCACCCCGGTTATAAGATCGCCATCGGGACCTGCCAGGCTCAGTACCGGGCTGGGGTTCAGGGTTTGGTAGGCATTTGCTCCACCAGGTTGGGTTTGCCATGTCAATTGGGTAGCCCAGGGTTGGTGGCGCAGGATACGCCTGTTCGGTGAGCCGATTTCTACCGCGGGATCGCTGACATAGACATAACCTTTACTGTCTACAGCGACGCTGAAGATATCGTTGAAAGCAACGTCACCATCTCTGCGGATCTGAGCCCATTGGCTCGCGTTTTTGGCAAAAACGTGCAAATCCTGGGTTAAATGGTCGCTGACATAAACATTGCCGAACCGGTCCACTGCCATATCGTTTGGGATTTTGAGCATTTGCAGGGTATTGTCAAGACCAGGATAAGGCAACCATGTTGAAGAGCCGCTTGGCAAACGTACCAAACGACCGAGAGGTGTCTCACTCATCGAAAGCGCTTCGATGGCATACAAGTTGTTGTTGATATCCGTAGCAATGGAAGCAATGTGTGTAAACCCCCCATTGTTCCAGTTCCCGACGACGCTCCACGTGCTTCCACCGCTTGATAATTTCCGAATTTGGTTGGCCTCAGGGTCTCCAGGCGCGACTCTATCTACAACGTAGACATTATTAAGCTGATCAACAGCGATATCCTCCGGAGAAATAAACATAGTACCGTAGGTAATATCGGTCCAACTGGTTCCGTTGAATTTCCAAAGCACATTGTTCGTGCCACTATAGCCATTCAATACGTAAACATTATTGGCCGCGTCCACAGCCAACCCAGCTAAATATGGGTTCGATCCATTATATGGTTGGTTTGGAAGGAAAGTCCACCCAGTAGCCTCTTTTTCTCTTTTAAGCACCAATGCGAATCCACAGTCCACCACGTAAACGGTTTGGTTAGAATCAACCGCTAAATCGGTGGGACAGATTGTGAGACTATCCTCATCCGCGAGCACGTCCCAGTTGCCCACCCAGGCTCCTTCGGCAAACACCTGGCTCACCAGGGTCATCATGAATAGTAAAACTACGGAAAACACGCCAAATTGCTTGACCAAAAGAGGAATTGAACTTTGCTGTTTCATACTAAGCCTCCGACTGTACCGCTAAACTGAATCAATGGGTCCTGAAAAGGACAAAACTCAGACAAAGAAGGATGCTCTCATTTTTGATATTTTTCTAACGAGTTACCTCTTTTCTTTAGGCACCAATGTCGGGTGTCCGGCCAAATTGATGGCCCAGAGTTTTTGCAATTTTTGTTCTACAGGCTTCTGTTTGCTGAAAAATTAAGTGTTCTGTGTTAACTACATTAAGCAAATTGATACCTGCTCGCACTTAGCGTATAAAAAATTTCCACTTCTGACAGTGCAATAATTATATGCTTAAATATCAAGAATATGTTGATTAGATCTTGCGATAATTTGAATTATGATCGTATATTGATCTACAAGCCCCAAATTATTTTAAAAAGTTTGGATAGGATGGCTGAGTATAAAGGAAACAGGATCAATTTGGAATGTTCGTCATCTCTGTAAGCGGCTTACTTGACAAAAATGCGACCATTGGGGTGTCAATGTTGGTATGCCTTCTCGCAGACGAGTATAATTACTGCGCTTTGAAAAGAGGAATATGATTAAAACACAAGCATTGAGCAAGACTTTCCAAATTGGTAAAAAACAGAAGGAAGACCTGAAAGCCGTGGACGGCCTGACACTTGAAGTATATGAAGGCGAGGTCTTTGGCTTTCTGGGACCCAACGGCGCCGGCAAGACGACCACCGTGCGCATGCTCACCAGCCTCATCCGCCCCACCAGCGGCACTGCCCGTGTGGCGGGCTACCAGGTAGGTGAGGATGACCTCGAAATCCGCCGCAATGTCGGTCTGCTGACCGAGTCGCCCGGGATGTATGAGCGTCTTAGCGCGGAAAAGAACCTGCAAATCTTCGCCAAACTTTACGACGTGCCGGATGTGGATAAAACCGTAAACAAATATCTCAGCCTTTTCGGGCTGTGGGACAGGCGCATGGATGCCGTGGGCAGCTATTCCAAAGGCATGCGCCAGAAACTGGCGGTAGCGCGCGCGCTGCTGCACGAACCCAAAGTGCTATTTTTCGACGAGCCCACCACCGGACTGGACCCGGAAGCAGCCCGCATCGTGCGCGACTTCATCCTTGAGTTCAAAAAAGAGGGGCGAACCATCTTCATGACCACCCACAACCTGGATGAGGCAGAAAAGCTCTGCGACCGGGTTGGCATCTTCAAGCAATCCCTGCTGGCTCTCGATAGCCCCGCTAATCTGCGTCAGAAGATGTTCGGGCGCAAGGTGGTTTTCCATTTGGGTGGAGTCAATCCGCAATGGCTGTCATTAGTGAGTGAAATGGAAGGCGTCAGCGCCGTTGAGCAACTTGAGAACAAGCTGGTTGTCTCGCTGGCAGAGCCTGAAATAACCAACCCCGTCATCACCAGGCTGCTGGTGGAGCAAGGGGCGGATATCCAATTTATCGGCGAGGTCCGTCAATCGCTTGAACAGATCTATCTCGAAATGCTGCACGGCGAGAATGAAGCGAGGCAGGCATGAAACACATTCGCACGATCATCAATAAAGAATGGTCTGAGGTTTTCAAGAACAAAATGGTTCTCTCCGTGGTGCTGGTCATGCCGATTCTGTTCTCACTCCTGCCGCTGGTGATGCTGGGGGTTACCTCGAGCACCTCGATGCTGGATATCAGCCCGGAGGAAGCCGGTCTGCCACCGGAACTTTTCACCAATCTCTGCGGTGGAATGAACGCCGGGGAGTGCACCCAGGTGTATATGCTCAGCCAATTCATGCTCTTTTTTGTGATGATGCCGCTGATCATCCCGACCACGATCGCCGCCTACAGCATCGTGGGTGAGAAAACCACCCGCAGCCTCGAACCCCTGCTGGCGACCCCAACCACCACAACCGAACTGCTGGCAGGCAAGTGCTTTGCCGCGGTGATCCCAGCCGTCGCGGCAACTTTTGTGTCCTTTTTGATTTTCAATATAGGCATCCTCATCCTTGGGATCAGCCCAAAAGTGCACGCCTACGTGCTCAGCCCCACCTGGCTGGTTGGAATCCTGCTGCTCGGACCGGTCTTGTCGATTATTTCAGCCATGTTTGCCATTTTCGTCTCCTCGCGCGTCAATGACCCGCGTGTGGCGGAGCAAATTGCCAGTGTGATGATCGTGCCCTTTATGGGCGTATTCTTGCTCTCATCTTTCGGCGTGATCACGCTGAATTTGACCTCGATGGTCATCGCGGCAATCATTTGCGCCATCGTGGCTGGCGTACTTCTATATCTTGGCACGCTGATCTTTGACCGTGAAAACATTCTGACTAAGTGGAAGTAAGGGAACACCATGAAAAAACGCATCTTTGTGCTTCTTGTCCTGGCAATGATTTTTGCTCTGAGTTTCGGAGCTGTCCTGGCGCAGGAGTCGCCTTATACCCTGCGCATAGTGCGGGATTGGGGCTACGGCAATGGGCCGGATATCAACGGTCGTATGAGCCTTTCGCTAAGAGGAGATCAAGACCAAATCCAGCAAGTGACCTTTTACATTGATGGTGAGGTCATGGCGAGTGTGGCAGCGTCTCCCTTCAAACATCAGTTCGACACCAACAATTTTGAACCCGGACTGCACCGTCTGACCGCTGAAGTCAAAACAACCACAGGGGAGACCCACACCACCAACGGATTGGTCTCAAATTTTGTTGAAAAAGGCGAAGCCAACCAATCCATGCTCAAGATCCTGCTCCTGGTAGGCGGTATAGCAGTGGCAAGTATTGGTATCCAGTTATTTATGCAGAAAAACGCTAATAAGAATCCAAAGTACGACGAAAATGGCCGAGTACAGTACGGCATTTGGGGCGGCGCAGTGTGCCCCAGCTGTGGGCAGCCTTTCAATCGCTCCTTTTTTGGGATCAACCTGGTGGGTGTCCGCCTGGAGCGATGTCCGCATTGCGGCAAGTTCGTGGCTGCCCGGCGTGCCTCGCCGGATCAGCTCGAAGCCGCTGCAAGCAGATTCCGAACTGCGCCCTCGGAGCAGCCGCCAGCCAAATCCGAACTGGAGAAAAAACAGGCCGACTACGACGACAGTAAGTATACAGAACTGTAGAACGTAAGTAGTGAGGAAGGTTACAAGCCGACCCCCCTGTCATTCTGAACCTCTCTTGCGAAGAATCTTGTTATTTACAAACAGATCCTTTGCCTTGCTCAGGATGACCATGTTGGAGAATGGTAGGCTGGGTTGGCGTCAATAAATCTGTTCCAACCCAAGCCTTGTTTTAGCCAACCCACCAAAGAGTTTGTTTGCGAATGTTGATGGTGGGTAGGCTTTCTGAGATCCCCTAATTGTCAATACCCGTTTACGCCAACCCAACCTACCAACTTCACGACGCCTATCCACCCTGCTTGCTCCTGCCTTGGCTCTGTGACGCTACACTCTTCGAGCACAATGACCTACTCCACTAGCTTAATAAGCGATATCTTAGTAGGGTGGGTTGACGTCACAGGCTCTTGCCCTGTCTTGACATTGAAATAGTCAACCCACCAAAAACAGCTTGTGCTGCGGTGGGTAGGCTATAATCCAGCGTGCTGATTCATATGCTTTCTGGCGCCTACCCACCCTACCCGCTTCACGACGCCTATCCACCTTACCTGCTCTATTGGATCTGCTTTACAACGCTGCGCATAGTTCCCGTTTGGCATGCCAAGCGTGGTAGAATCGCAATATAAAACAAGCTTAGTTGGAGGTTGTATGGAAGAACAGGTTTCTGGTTTCGCGGTCAAAAAAGGACTCGCGGAAATGCTTAAGGGGGGTGTGATCATGGATGTGGTCACGCCTGATCAGGCAAAAATTGCCGAAGATGCCGGAGCTGTAGCGGTGATGGCGCTGGAACGTGTTCCAGCGGACATTCGCGCGGATGGCGGCATAGCCCGTATGAGTGACCCGGAACTCGTCCTTAAGATCATGGAAGCCGTCAGCATCCCGGTTATGGCAAAATGCCGCATCGGTCACTTTGTGGAAGCTCAAATCCTTGAATCACTTGGCGTGGACTACATCGACGAATCCGAGGTGCTCACCCCGGCAGATGAAGCCTACCATATCAATAAGCACGATTTCAAAGTGCCGTTCGTGTGCGGCTGCCGCAACTTAGGCGAAGCCCTGCGCCGGATTGGAGAAGGCGCTGCTATGATGCGTACCAAGGGCGAACCTGGCACAGGCGATGTGGTTGAAGCAGTGCGCCACGCCCGCTCCGTCTATTCCGAAATCCGCCGACTCGTTTCCCTGCCGGAAGAAGAAGTGATGACCTACGCCAAGAATATCCAGGCGCCCTACGAACTCTGCTTGCAGGTGCGCGAACTGGGCGCACTGCCCGTGGTTAACTTTGCCGCAGGCGGCATTGCAACACCAGCCGACGCCGCCCTGATGATGCAGCTTGGCGTGGATGGTATTTTTGTAGGTTCGGGCATCTTTAAGTCTGGCGACCCCCACAAACGCGCCCAGGCGATCGTCAAAGCCACCACTCACTTCAACGAGCCCAAAATTTTGGCTGAAGTCAGCCGCAACCTGGGTGAAGCAATGGTCGGGCGATCAGCAACTAACCTGCCCGACGCCGAGAAGATGGCCGTCCGCGGCTGGTAGAGGACGTTTTGCCGATGAGGATTGGCGTTTTAGCCCTGCAGGGCGATTTTCGTGAACATCGCATCAGCCTCGAGAAACTCGGGGCTGATGTAA
>DAISYV010000042.1:0-16236 GCA_036825115.1 Anaerolineaceae bacterium
TTCACTCTGCCAGAACAGGATTACGATCGAGAAGAAAGGTTGGCTCATGTTCACTATCCCTGATTATGCCTATTATAGTTTAGGTAAGCAATGTGCAAGGGTTTGAAAATGGGGGTTAAGGTTCTGTATAATTCCGATCACCTAACCGACAGGACGCATTAAAATGGCAAAATCGACCAATTCCAGGCAAAAAAAGAATAGAAGCTCGGCAAACAAGACAAAGAGTAAAGTTGGACAACGAAAAAACCAAACTATGCCTCTGTGGCTCATGGCACTTATAGTTGTAGGTGTGTTTGTTGCAAGCTATCTGATAATTAGAAACCAGGATCAAAAACAGCCTGTCGTCAACAATTTGCCATCAGAGATCAGCGTCGCTGATGCAGCTAAACTTGATCCAAAAGACTGGTTCTTTGTGGATGTCCGCGAGCCAAGCGAATGGGCAGAGGCGCATATCCCCTATGCCACTCTGATTCCACTGGGAGAGCTGACAGCCAGGCTGTCTGAGATTCCAAAGGACAAGAATATCATCGTGGTCTGCCGCTCAGGCAATCGCAGCGCGGTGGGGCGCGATTTGCTCTTGAATTCTGGATTTACCAGTGTGACCAGTATGGCCGGCGGTATGAGCACCTGGCAGGCCAAGGGGCACCCGGTGGTCACCGGACCGTAACTTCTAAAATGAGCTGAAAATCGATCGTGTTGATCGATCATACAGAATGCGATAGCTGCTTTGCTCTGCAGCTAACCTTCTCGTGTTGGCATTTGATGCAAGATCACCAGCTCCAGAGAGCAGGTTTGTACTCAACCTAACTACCGAGCTATGCCAAGCGGCTGGCTTGCCCAATCCTTTCCTATGGTAAGATTAAAAATTGTCTGACGCACAAAAGGTGACACAATTGGCCAGTAATTCTAAACCTGTCTACGATTCTGCAAGCTATCGGGTATCCGCAATTTCCGAATTGAAGGAATTGGGAAAATACCGCTATCTGCTCGGGCAATTAATTCGGCGGGACATTCTAACGCGTTATAAGCGCTCGGTTTTGGGCGTTGCATGGACGATGCTAAACCCGCTGGGCACGATGCTGATCCTGACCTTCGTTTTCTCGAACTTTTTCAAATCGGCGGTTCTGCACTACCCCGTTTACATCTTGAGCGGTTTGCTGGTGTGGAACTTTTTCTCCCAGGGCACAAACGCTGCCATCAGCGGTTTGGTTTGGGGAGGCAGCCTGCTCAAACGTATCTACATTCCCAGCAGCGTGTTTGGAGTCTCGGCGATCGGCACCGCGCTGGTAAACCTTGTTCTCTCGTTGGTGCCGCTGGTGATCGTGATGCTGGTGGATGGGGCTTCTTTTTACGTTTCGATGGTCTTTTTACCCGTTTCGATCCTACTGCTGACGGCCTTTACGCTCGGTTTTGGGCTATTTATTTCATCACTGGCAGTCTTTTTCCCGGACGTGGCGGAGATGTACCAGGTCTTGCTGACCGCCTGGATGTACCTGACTCCCATCATCTACCCGGAGAGCCTGATCGCCGCGAAATGGATGCCTTTTTACCAGATCAATCCCATGTATTGGATGGTAAAAATGTTCCGACTGCCCATTTTTGAAGGGCGCTTGCCTTACTGGCACGAATTTCTACCAGCACTCGCCTGGGCAGTAGGCATGTTGCTAATTGGTTGGATCTATTTCACTTCAAAGACCGAGGAGTATGCTTACCGTGTCTGAAGCAAGCAGCGAAACCAACCAAATCCCATTTTCTCAGCCGATCATTCAACTCGAGAATGTTTCGGTGAGTTATCGTTTGCCCTCGGAACGCATTGGCACCTTCAAAGAGTATGCCATCCGCAAGCTGCAGCGCAAGATCAAAATTACCAAATTCTGGGCTCTGACCGACATCAGCCTGCAGATCAACAGGGGCGAGGTTTTTGGGCTGATTGGCAATAACGGCGCCGGGAAAAGCACCATGCTGAAAGTGATCTCCAAGGTCCTCAAGCCTACCAAGGGCAGAGTGGTAGTTTATGGCAAAATTGCTCCGCTGCTCGAACTCGGCGCAGGCTTTCACCCTGAGCTTTCAGGACGAGAAAATGTTTTTCTCAATGGCGCCTTGCTCGGGTATAGCCGATCTGAGATGGAATCGGTTTTCGATGAGATTGTCGAATTCTCTGAATTGGAACAATTTATCAACGCGCCTGTTCGCACCTACTCCTCAGGCATGTTTGCCCGGTTGGGCTTTGCTGTGGCGACTGCCCATGTGCCTGAGATCTTGATTTTGGATGAGATCCTGAGCGTGGGAGATGAAGCCTTCCAACGGAAATGCAACCACCGCATGAAGAATTTCCAACAGGCAGGCACAACGGTGTTGATGGTCTCGCATGCGTTGGACATGTTGGAAGGGATGTGCAATCGCATTGCCTGGATCGACCACGGGAAGATTCAAGGAGTTGGCGAGCCACAGGAAGTGATTGAAGCGTATCGGGGAGAAAATTTGTAATGGAATATATTCGCACCGCCATTCCTGATGTGGTCTTGATAAAACCCAAAGTGTTTGGCGATCATCGCGGATTCTTCCTGGAGACGTTCCGTCAGTCCGAGTTTGACGCCTTTTGCGGGCATCACGATTTCGTGCAGGATAACCACTCCGGCTCCCGGCAGGGCATCCTGCGTGGGCTGCACTATCAGCTCCACAGCACCCAGGGTAAGCTGGTGCGCGCAGCCATAGGTGAGGTCTTCGACGTCGCGGTCGACATCCGCAAGGGTTCCCCAACATTTGGCAAATGGGTTGGCGCTGTCCTGACAGCCGAAAACCGCCATCAGCTCTGGGTACCCCCTGGTTTTGCGCATGCCTACTATGTTATGAGTGAGTGGGCTGAATTCTTCTATAAAGCCACCGATTACTACGCCCCGGAATGGGAAAGAAGCATTCTTTGGAATGACCCTGCGATTGGAATCGAGTGGCCATTGGTGGAGGGCAACCTGCCCACCCTTGCGAATAAAGATGCTGCCGCGCCCACCCTGGCAGAGGCAGAAGTGTTTCCGGTTGGCTGGTCAGTAGATAAAGCGAACAAGGAGTGAAGATGAAAAATTTGCTGGTTACTGGGGGGGCGGGCTTTATCGGCTCAAACTTCATCCACTATTTGCTGCAGCGGGATCCGGACGTCAAAGTTGTCAATCTCGACGCGTTAACGTATGCCGGCAGCCTGGAGAACCTCAAAGACCTCCCTCACCCTGAGCGGCACTTGTTTGTGCATGGCAGCATCACCGACCGCGCCTTGCTGGACCAGCTTTTCAGCGAACACAAAATCGATACGGTCATCAATTTTGCGGCCGAGTCGCATGTGGATCGCTCCATCCTCAACCCCGGCGTCTTCGTGGACACCAACGTGGTCGGCACCTATACGCTGCTCGAAGCCGCGCGCCGTGCCTGGATTGTTGATAAGATTGTTCCGATCGAAGAAGTCCGCTTCCATCACGTCTCCACCGATGAGGTTTTTGGTACGCTGACGCGCGAGGATCCGCCTTTCGAGGAAGATACCCCCTACGCGCCGCGTTCACCTTACGCAGCCGCGAAAGCCTCCAGCGATCACTTTGTGCGCGCTTATCATACAACCTTTGGTCTGCCCATCAGCATTAGCAACTGCTCAAATAATTATGGTCCGCGCCAATTCCCTGAAAAACTGATCCCGTTGATGATACTGAACGCGCTGAACGGCAAACCGCTGCCGGTTTATGGTGATGGCATGCAAATCCGCGACTGGCTGTATGTGGATGACCACTGCGAAGCGATCTTGCGAATTGTCAAAAAGGGGCGTGTAGGCGAGACCTATTGCGTAGGCGGTGATAATCAGCCTCCAAATATTGAAATTGTCAATACTATTTGCGACATCCTTGATGAATTGCAACCCAATTCAGCGTATGCGCCACACAACCAGTTGATTACTTATGTTGCTGACAGACCGGGGCATGACCGTCGGTATGACATCAATATTGCCAAAATTGAGCAAGAGCTCGGATGGAAGCCCAGCCATGACTTGCACCAGGGCTTGGCGGACACGGTAAAATGGTATTTGGACAACCCAGCATGGGTAGAAGAAATCACAAAACAGTCAGATTACAACAGCTGGCTCCAGAAAAACTATTCGGGTAGAAAGGCGTAGACATGAAAGGAATTATCCTCGCAGGCGGCAAGGGCACCAGGCTTTACCCATTAACCATGGCGATCAGCAAGCAACTACTGCCGGTCTATGACAAACCCATGATCTACTATCCGCTCTCCATGCTGATGCTGGCGGGCATTCGCGATATTTTAGTCATCACGACACCTGAAGACAGTGATCAGTATCAGCGTTTGTTGGGCGACGGAAGTCACCTTGGAATGAGTTTCCAGTACGCCACTCAGGCAGTTCCTCGTGGACTGGCAGATGCCTTCCTAGTTGGCAAAGAATTTATTGGCGATGACAAGGTCTGCTTGATTTTGGGCGACAATATCTTCTTCGGGCACGGGTTGCCGCAGGTTTTGCGCAGTGCCGCTGAGCAGGAAACTGGCGCAGTGGTGTTTGCCTATCCTGTTAGGGATCCTGAACGCTACGGCGTGGTGGAATTCGATGAGATTGGTAAGGCCATCAGCCTGGAGGAAAAACCCCTCAAACCGCGTTCCAATTACGCTGTGCCAGGAATTTACTTTTACGACAACCGCGTGGTTCGTTATGCTGAAGAGCTTGAACCATCTCCGCGGGGTGAGATCGAAATCACCGATATCAACAAACGCTATCTGGGTGATGGCGAGCTCTCTGTGAAGGTACTCGGGCGGGGAGTTGCCTGGCTGGATGCCGGTACGCACGAGTCGCTGCTGCAAGCTTCGATGTTTGTGCAGGCGGTGGAAGACCGGCAGGGCATGATGATCTCCTGCGTGGAGGAAATCGCTTTTCGCATGGGCTACATTGACAAAGAGTGCCTGCGAAAATGCGCTGAGCCGCTGGCGAGTAATGAGTATGGCCAGTATCTGTTGAGGTTCTTGGGTGAACAAAACAAATGACGAAGATTTTGCAGATCGGAACTAAAGGTCAGTTAGGTTGGGAGCTTTTAAGCACCTGCGCGCCACTTGGCGAGGTGGTTGCTTTGGACTACCCCGACGTGGACCTTTCGGACAGCGCCGGTCTGCGAGAACTTGTAAGAAGTGTCAAACCCGAAATTATCATCAATGCTGCTGCTTACACCAATGTGGACAAAGCTGAGAGCGAACCGGAAAAAGCCAGGGCAATTAACGCAACCGGTCCTGGAATTTTGGCAGAAGAGGCAAAAAAGGTCAATGCAGTCCTGGTGCATTACTCGACGGATTACGTCTTCGACGGCACCAAGGACAGCCCATATGTGGAGACGGATCTGCCAAATCCCTTAAATGTCTACGGTCAGACCAAATTGGAAGCAGAACAGGCAATCGCTGCTTCTGGCTGCGTTAATTTGGTCCTCCGAACAAGTTGGGTTTTTTCCATGCGCCAGGGTGGATTTGTGACCAAGGTGCTGCAGTGGGCTCGAGCACAAGAGGTTATGCGCGTGGTCGATGACCAGATCAGCTCGCCCACTTCGGCGCGAATGCTGGCGGAAATCACCACGTTGATCCTGGCACAGGGTCGTGAGGACGTGTTCGGTTACTTAAGCAAAAAAAGTGGCCTGTATCACTGCGCGGGAGGCGGCTCCTGCAGCCGTTATGATTGGGCAAAAGCAATTCTTGAGTATGACCCCCACAAAGAAGAACAGGTTGTAAAGCAATTGCTGCCAGCCAAAAGCAGCGAATTTCCTGTTCCTGCAAACAGACCGATGGTAAGTGTCTTGGAGTGTAGAAAATTGTTTTCCACTTTTGGACTAAGGCAACCAACCTGGGAAGAATCATTGCGATTAACCACGGAGATCGCCTGAACATGAAGAATATTGAGAAGGTGGCATACTTTTCATACTCTCCCTATCGGTTAGCATGGGAACAAATTCGGGTAGTAAGTCCATTGCAAACGCTCGGTATCGACCTGATTGAGGGTGTTAATCAGGGTCAGGTCAATTTGGACGTAATAGAGCATGCTGATCTTGTAATATTAGATCGAAATTTCCCTGGTGGATTCAACCAGTCCTTAAAAGTGATTGACGTGGCGCATGAACAGCATAAGCCGATTATCATGGATATGGATGATGACTTGTTAGGGCTCGAGTTTGATCATCCAGATTTGATCAATACCTCGTTCGGTTTCGAGCTTGTTCCAGCACTGTATGCCTTACGGGCTGTTGACGCAGTCACCGTAACCACGCCACAATTGAAGAGCGTAATCGCCCAGCATAATGACCATGTATATGTTTTGCCAAATTACCTTGATGACACTGTTTGGTCGATGAAGTCAAAGGAACAACCAGAGAGTGATTCTCCCGTGACTCTGTTGTATTTCGGTACAAGATCACATAAGTCAGACCTTGAGATGATATCCGAACCATTAAAAGCTATGGCACAGAAATTTTCTGAAAAAGTTAGCTTTGTCTTTTATGGCGTAGCAGCCCCTGAAGGCTTAGATTCTGTAGCAGATGTTCGCTACATACCAACAGTAACGCATGAATATCTGGAATTTGCCAGGAATATTCGGAAATTTGATGCGGATATTGCTTTTGCGCCTTTACGAGACACTGTTTTTAATCATAACAAGAGTCCCTTGAAGTACTTTGAATATACCGCTCTGGGTTTGCCTTGCGTGTTTTCAAAAATCCCCCCCTATAAGGGTGTTGTGGAAGATGGACAAACGGGCTTTTTAGCAAGCTCCTCGGAAGAATGGTTTGATAAGTTGACTCGTTTGATTGAAGACCCTGTTTTACGGAAAACGACGCTCGAACACGCGCAAGAGGATGTCAACAAAAACCACTTGCTCAGCAAACATACAGATGACTGGGGCAAGGTGTACAGCGAAGTGCACGAAAGAGGCGTTGTCTCCAAATCTGAGCGTGCCATTAACCTTGACTTGTTAAACAGGCTAAGCCGCCATGTGGGAGTAGCCGCTAATTTTCAAGCACATCAAGTAGAGGAAATGAATAACGCCTTGCACTCTTCAGAGGAAGCACGAATTACTCAGGGAGCTGAAATTGAGGCATTGAAAGTAGCGCTGCACAATTCACAACTCGAAGTAGTTGACTACGCCACCAGCACGAGTTGGAAAATCACCCGACCTATACGAAGAGTTCTTCGAAAATTACGGAGAAGATGAATGGGGCTCCTAAATAGAAATCGAAGATTGATCCGGAAAAGTGGCTTGTTTGATGAGAAATACTATCTGTTACGCTATCCGGATGTTCGCTTTGCCGATGAAGACCCATTACAGCATTACCTGACAATCGGTTGGAAAGAAGGTCGCAGTCCTTCTGCCCAGTTTGATATCGATGCTTACCTTCAGAACAACGCTGATGTCAAGTCCTCAGGAATCAACCCCCTCGTTCACTACATTCTTAATACCAACGCAGAGAGAAGGTCAGCGTCTGCCGACACTCAAACCAAGAAACTGAAAGCAACCCCCACCAGGCTGCTGACCTGGCACAACTTCCGTCATGCCACGAAAATCATCCAAACTTATGGCTTGAAGACTTTCATTGTCAAAGCAAAGAACAAATTTCGGGCTCAAGGCAGCGCTAACGATTTAGATATCGATCAGCCGATCCGAATCAAAAGTATTGTTCCAGTAACAAATTTGGATTTGCTTGGCGATAAAGCGTTCCCAGTTGTGCCGAAGTCTGTTTCAGTGGTCATTCCTGTGAAGAATGCCGGGGATGAGTTTGGGCTGCTTTTGAAAAACTATGTCACCCAAAAAGGGTTCGAAAAAGTCGAGATTGTGATTGTAGATTCGGGCAGCACCGACAGGACCTTACAAATAGCCAGAGATTTTGGGGCAAATGTCATCGAAATTAGCCCCGAAGCATTCACCCATTCGTACGCACGCAACATCGGTGGCGAAGCTGCAACGGGTGATTACCTCTTTTTTACCGTTCAGGATGCCCTGCCGCCAGGGCAGACTTTCCTGTATGAGTTGTATTCTACGCTCATCGAAAATCAGGTTGCAGCAGTATCATGTGCTGAGACACCAAGAGAAGACGCTGACCTGTTCTTTAAACAAATTTGTTGGAATCATTACAAATTTTTAGGCGTCAACAATGGCGACCGGATTATGCAATTGCCAGAGAAGATTGATCACATGTCTCTACGGCAAAACGGTCAGCTGGCAGATATCGCGAACTTTATCCCGAAAGAGACCTTCGAGAAGTATAAATTCCGCCTCAACTATGCTGAAGACCTTGACCTGGGCATTCGGTTGATCAAGGACGGGCACAAGTTAGCGTTTTTAGGATCCACAAGAATCATCCACTCCCACAACCGGCCCTCCTGGTATTTCTTGAAGCGTGGGTATGTGGACAACCGTTTTTTAACCGGCGTCTTTCCGGATTTTGAGATCCCTCGCATTGTTGTTAGTTACTTTGTCCCTGATGTCGCTTTTTGCTATGCCTTTCTGGGAAGCTTCTTAACGAAACTGAACATCCTAACCAACGATCCTGTCCCCAATAAGTTTGATGCAGTGCTAAAGGAACTGATGGATACCTTGCCTAAGTCTGAGTACCCTGGTGAGGTGCCTATGCTCGATGATAATTATTTGGACGCTACATCGCAAAGATTTATTGAGAACCTGATCAAAAATGAAGGTTTGCACAAGGCAGGAAGAAAGTATGATGGATTTCTTATCTATGCCTATTCAGGCTACTTGAACATTACCTCGAATTACTTAAAAAACACTTTTGAGACAATCGACGAAAAACTGCTGCTGGATATCAAGAACTGTATTTGCAAGTCTTTTGCCATTGTTGTCGGTGCGCATCTTGCATATTGTTATCAAAACCGGGATGGTAAAGAATCTCTGGATATGGACTCTCTGAACAAGACATTAATGGAGGGCGTGTAATGAAGATTCTTTACCTGGTACACCAATTTTTCCCACAGTTTCAAGCTGGAACAGAGAAATTTATCTTCAACATAGCTTCAATGGCGCAGCAGACGGGCAACATCGTCAAAATTGTTTCCTATGATTGTGAAGCAGGTGGCAACTTTACATCAGATGCTTTTGGGGTCCGTTCCAAACAGTTTTCTTATCAGGGGCTCCCTGTGCTTGCGTTTCAATATAAGAATGAACCTCCTGATCTGCATTACACAATGGATGAAGCCCTTGGGGTTCAGTTTGCGAAACACGTCCTGGAAAGAGAAGCCCCAGACCTGATTCATGTTGGGCATCTTATGCGGGTATATCCCATTGTGCTTGCGGCCATAGAAATGGGAATCCCCTATGTATTAACGCTGACCGATTTTCATTTAATCTGTCCAAAGATATTGTTGATGCCCACAAGTGATACGCTGTGTACAGGTCCCGAGGGCGGTGAGGCGTGCGCAAAATTTTGCAGTGAACTGCCTTCTTCTTTTATCAAGCAGCGGTTGGCGCTTGCTGCGAAGATTCTGAAAAACGCCAAACAAGTGGTGGCGCCATCGAAATTTGTGGCAGAAGTGTTTCAAAGAGAAATCCCTGGCATAAAAGTGATTGTGAACAGTCACGGGGTAAAACAGACCAAATTGCGCCCGAACGAGAAGATTTACGGTGATGAAGATGAAATTACCTTCGGGTTCATAGGCAATCAGACTGTGCATAAAGGCCCGCATCTTCTGGTCAAAGCCTTTTCTGAAATGAATCACCCAAGGTCGAGACTACTGATCTATGGCACGGGCAGACCGGAATTCGTTTCAAAGCTGCACCAGTTGGCTGGCAATAGCAATATTGAGTTTAGAGGTTCTTTCAGGCCAGAGTCACTACCGGATGTTTTGAGAGAATTTGATGTCTTTGTTAATCCAGCCCTTTGCTATGAGACCTATTCCTTCGTTAATCATGAAGCGCTCTCGAACGAGATCCCGGTGATCTGTTCAAAGCTTGGGGGAATGTTTGAGAAAATTGTTGAAGGGAAAAATGGTTATACCTTCCCTGCCGGCGATGGCGAGGCATTAAAAGATATTTTGTCGAGTGTTGTCGAGCATCCCGCGCAACTAAATGCCATGAAGAAATATATTTGCTTGGAAACTCTGATCCCTACTGTCGAGCAGGAAGCTTATCGCTATGATCAGATCTACAAAAGCATTTTCAGGTAAAAGCGTTATTGGAATGATATAAAATCAACCAACTGGTATGAGGCCAGGTGGCTTGTTTCATTGATATAATCTCTGTCGATCATGTCTGGTAGTAAAGAGGATTTCGTGGAAAAAACAAAGCGAATCGAGTGGATTGACACTTTGCGTTTTATTGGGATCTTTAGCATCTTTCTCAGCCATCTTGCTGAGCAGGCAGGCTACTTCTACCCATTTGGGTTCCGCTTTCAGACCTCACTCTTCTTCTTTATTGCAGGATCGATGGAAAATCTGGCCAGAGCGGATTCCTCTTTCCTTGAACACTTCAAGAAGAAGTTTATGGGTATTATGTTTCCCTATTTCTTCTTTGGGGTTGTTTCGCTGCTTTTAATTTTTCTCGAAGGCAACGCGAAAAATGGCTTACTTTTGGAAACGGCATTGCAATATGTTTTGGGGATACGAAACCAGCTTTTTGCCCCTATGTTATGGTTTTTACCATGTATTTTCGTTATGGGTATGGTCTTCTACTTGTTGAAGAAACTGGTGAAAAATCGCTGGATAATCCTATTAATCGGAATTGTACTGATGGTGATCAGCGAAACACTTTTGCCTCACCGACCCTTTCTTCAACCTTCCTGGTTTTGGAATATTGACAGCGTACTCTACTATTTCTTTTATTATGCTTTAGGTTATGCCATTTTCCCATATATCCAAAAACTGATATCTTCCCGCTCTGTTTGGGCGCGTGGCGCATTCATTGCTTCAGCCGCCTTTGTAACTTTTTATGCCGCTTCATTCTTGGTTGGAAAAGACCTGGTTGCCCTAATAATCCGAAACATTCCCAATAGCGGTCTCATCGTTCTTGTGGGTGGTGCCTTGCTCTTGATTTGGTTCAGTATTTTTCTGGCGCAAATACTTAGTTACATAACCCTTTTTCAAAAGATTGGGCGTAATACACTGTGGCTTTGTGGCTCAGAACAGGTGATCAGACATTTAACACCGCCGTTGTTTGCTATATTAGGATGGAACCTTTCTTTTTCCTCTCCAGCCAGTGCGATCATCTTTACATTTGTGGTTGTTTTGGCGGCAGAATTTGCCATCATACCGGTCTTGAAAACCTTGTATCAAGCCCTGCTTGAATTCCTTTACCCTTCCTGGCTCAAAGAGAAACTACCTGATGAGCAATCATAAGCCGTCGATGCGCCTAATTGCGAAAACCTTAACCAGCCCTGGTCATGTTGAAGTTTGAAACATACGCTTGCGTTGTACGTGAAATGTGAATAACATCTTCTTTATAAACCAAAGGTTAGCATCAACAATTTGAAAAGATAATAGTTGTGAATTCTTTTCCTCGTAAAATCTTTTTATGCCTACGTCCGTCTCCTCCTCAAAAAGTAGCTCTCCACGCACAAAATGAACTGACATTTGCCAATACCCGGATCATGTTTTAAGATATTCTGATTTGGTATTAAGCGCTAAAGACACTTCCCGAAACCACCAGTTTTGTGGATTATAATTTGAACTCGATATGGTTTTCTCCTCACAAATATTTATCTTTGTCTTTTTACCCTTCTGTATTTTGGGGGTTTATTTAACCCCCCGAAATTATCGAAAATACTTTCTGATCCTTGCCTCACTTGCATTCTTTACCTGGACTGGAAAAAGACCATTAGCAATTTTTGTTGCATACGTAATAATTAATTATGGTTTTGGCTTGCTTCTGGGCAAAACCCGGGAGGCAAATCTACCTGGCAAGAAGATTGCTATCTGGTTTGTCATTCTGTCTAACGTGGCTTTTCTACTTTCTTTCAAATACCTGTTGTTTATCGTTAGTTCTCTGACGGACATCACCGGACTTGAAATTCAAAAGATTGACCTTCCAGTTGTGTTAGGAGTGTCCTTCTTTGTATTCAGCACCATTTCGTACCTATATGACATCTATTACAACAAAATTGATCCACAAAAGAACTTTGCTGATTTCCTGCTCTATATGAGTTTCTTCCCGAAACTTTTGCAGGGACCGATCACGCGGGCAGGTGACTTTACAACACAGCTGGCAAAAAACAAATTGGATTTGGACAATCTTTCAGAAGGGGTGTATCGTTTCACGGTCGGCCTTGCAAAAAAAGTGATCATCGCTGACCAGCTTGGAGCGATGGTTGACCAGATTTTTGGCAACCCGGCGAACGCCAATGGTGTTTCTGTTGCCTGGCTGGGTGCTTTCGGCTATGCCATGCAGATTTTCTTTGACTTCTCAGGCTATACTGACATGGCGATCGGCTTGGGAAAGATGGTGGGGTTTGACCTGCCTGAAAACTTCAATTTCCCTTACATTGCCCTAAACATTTCTGATTTTTGGCGCCGCTGGCACATCACGCTGAGCAGCTGGTTCCGCGATTATGTCTTCTACCCGCTTGAGTTCAAACGCAGGAAGAAAAAGGTCTTTCGCACGGAATCCAACACCTTGATTGTTTTCTTTTTGACTGGTTTTTGGCATGGCGCCGGCTGGCAATTCATTGCCTGGGGTTTGTGGCATGGACTGTTCTCCAGCCTGGAGGCATTCTTACGCGCCAGAAAAGTGAAGGCAAAAGCACCAGCGGTGGTCCGCTATCTTGTGACAATGCTAATTATTCTGGTGGGATGGGTGCTCTTTCGGTCGCCTGGGCTCCCGTATGGACTTCAATACTTGGGTGTGATGTTTGGGTTGGTTAAGCCGATCGAACCGGGGCTGATGCTCACCTGGTATCTCAACGGAAAGACCGCCTTTATCCTGGTGCTGGCCATGTTGGCGTGTATCCCCTGGAAACAATTGATTCCCAAATATTATCAAAAATTGTCCGCATCAAAGCTAAATGACCCGATCAAGGTGATTGTATTTTTTATCTTGCTTGGTTTTTCAATTTTGATGGTAATGTCTTCTACCTACAACTCATTTATTTATTTCAAGTTCTAGCGGTAAGCGTATGAGATCATCAACATCAAAGATTTTCATTTCGATCGTATTCTTTGCAATACTGATCATACCGGTTGCTGCATCGGATAAGGTTGGAGGCGGGGTTTCACCCTATGAGAACCGCTACCTGGCAAAGTTCCCCACAGTTATTGTTAATAAAAATCAGATTGCTCCAGGCCTTAAAGAGGGATTTGAAGCATGGCTAAAGGATAATCTTGTAGGACGTGTGGAAGCCCAAAAGGCAAAGGCGTATATCGATTTTAAGCTTTTTGCCAGCTCTCCTTCTCCTCTCGTTCATATCGGTGAAGAAGGCTGGTACTTTTTCACAGATGAACGTAATCTGAAAATTGGTCAGGGTTCAACGCTGCTTTCAAAAGAGGAGTTAGAAGCCATCAGCGAAAATCAGAAAGCTATTCAAAGTTCCTTGCAAGAACGAGGTATCGATTATGTGCTTGTCCTGGTACCCAGCAAAGCTAGTGTGTATCCTGAATATATGAAGGGGGGCAATTACCAGGTTGGACCAACCCTAATTGACCAGGTTACAACCTACCTGCAGGAAAACACAACAGTTCCCGTGATCAATATAAAACCCAATTTGATCGATGCAAAGAACGAGCAGGATGTTTATTTCAGAACTGATACGCATTGGAACTACGCCGGAGCGTATATAGGATATAAAACAACCATTGAAAATTTGAATAATTTCGGAATGATACGATCACAACCCATCAGCCATAATGCTGAACCAGCGACGCACACCGGTGATCTTTCAATCATGTTGGGTTACCCGGGTCTGATTCCTCCAGAACCGTTCGAGAGGACAATCATTCAAAACCCACAAGCCTCTTTAGTCACTGAGAGCGAAAAGGTCGACCAAGTGGCAACACTCATCTCAGACAACGGCATTGTTGGTGAATATTTTTCTTATTCCAACCAATTCGCAGAGAAATCCGCACTCGTCCTGGGTGATTCCTTTTTCTTCAGCTGGAAAATCCCAGAATTGTTTGCTGAAAACTTTGCGGAGATGAGTTTCTTCAGAACCGAATATGTCATAGGCGATATTATCGACGTCATCAATCCTGATATCGTGATTTTTGAAAGAACTGAACGATATATTAGTTACCACCTGGCAAACCCGAGCACAATAAAATTCAACATACCCGAGTTGAACAATCTCTCTGCTGAGATTATCTCGAATGATTGTCCAACCTCTATCGATTTGGATAGGTTCTACACAATCAGAATTGTGGTAAAGAATTTGGGGAAACAATCCTGGTCAGAGGATGACCAGATACGTTTGGGTGTATTTCCGGAAGGAATAGATAGTGGTTATCGCGTTTTCTTACCACAGGGCATTATTGTTGAGCCCGGACAAGAATATACTTTTACCGTCCAAAATTTCCAAGCACCCAGTCAGGGCATAACCTTTTTTGAGTTCCAAATGCTGCAGGAAGGAAATCAATACTTTGGCGAAAAAGAGCGCGTTGAAATTGTGGTAAAGTGAACGCACATTTTTTAACTGATGATAGCAGGACCCTATGACAGACCTTTCTACTTCAAATAACAACGTTGGCTACCTCTGCACTGACTGGCAGGTGGAGCGCGGTCTTGGCGCAAAAACCGCGCTGAAGTTGATCGACAAAGATGAGATTCTGTCTGAGTTTTCCTTCGCGCAATTGACTGAACTAAGCAACCAGGCGGCAAATTTACTCGCGTCTCTTGGATTTCAAAAAGACGACCGGATCATGCTGTTTCTCTCCAAAACGATCGAGATGTACGCTTTTTTCCTTGGAGCGCTGAAGTTGGGATTGGTCAGCTCCATCCTCTTCAATAGCATTGGTGAAGACTCAATCATCGAGCGGATCAAAGACACCGAAACAAAAGCCATCATCTCGACTTCCAGGATGAACTTCCGCCTTGTCAAAGTGTTGCAGAAGTTGGATCCATCCTTTAAGGTGCTCTTGGTTGACGAGAGCCAGTCCGACGGGCGGTTTCTTGGCATCCGCGATCAGTTCGCACAGGCTTCAACTTCGTTTGTCACTCCTGCCACGGACCCTGAGCAATACTCCCATTTCCATTTCACCTCCGGATCCACCGGCAAGCCCAAGGCCGTCCAGCACTGCCATGCCGCTATTATCGATCACCTGTGTAGCTTTGAAGAGGTCATGCAGGCTAAACCGGACGAACTGTTTTGGTGCACGGCTGACCCGGGCTGGGTGACTGGCACGACCTACGGCATCATCGCTCCCTGGGCTTCGGGGCTGACCCAGATCCAACTGGATGCCAATTATGACCCGACGCTGTGGATGCGAATCATCGAACACCACAAAGTAAATATCTTTTACACTGCGCCAACTGTTTTTCGTATGATGGCGCAGCAGCCAGAAGCTTTTTACCAGCAATACGACCTGAGCTCTCTAAAACGGGTCTATACCGTCGGTGAACCCCTGGACCCCAATCTGGTGTTGTGGGGACGCAGGATGTTCCACTGCGAAATCTACGACACCTGGTTCCAGACCGAAACGGGCAGCATTATGGTAGCCAACCGCCCGGGCTTGGAGGTTAAACCTGGCTCAATGGGTAAACCGCTGCCATATCTCGAAGCTGCCATCCTTGAAAGCCAGGATAATTTCTTGCCGGATAACACGCAGGGGCTGCTTTGCATCCGAAAGCCATGGAAATCCATGTTCAGGGAGTATGTCGGCAACCCCGTGGTTTACAAAAACAAGTTTTTGGGCGATTTCTACAGCTCCGGTGATATCGCGTATCGGGATGAAGATGGATACTACTGGTACATCGGCAGAAGTGATGACGTCATCAACACCGCTGGTCACTTGGTGAGCCCTTTCGAGATTGAATCGGCTGTCATGGAAGTTCCGCATGTGTTGGATTGCGCCGTAGCGGGATTGCCCGACGACCTACTGTACGAAAAAGTGGTGGCGTTTGTGGTCCACGACCAACAGGCGCAATCACTGCGAAAACTGGACATGGATATCAAGCTTTATGTCTCGAAGAAGATCGCCTCGCTGGCTTCGCCCAAGGAAATAGTTTTCACTGATAGAATTCCCAAAACAAAAAGTGGAAAAGTGATGCGGCGGGTGTTGAAAAAACAATAC
>DAISYV010000043.1:0-15169 GCA_036825115.1 Anaerolineaceae bacterium
TGCGCTGACAGAGAAAGGCAGACGTGTTGAGAATGCCTGCAGAAAGCACAGGGGCGAAGTCGCCGCGAGAGATTGGCTGAAGAAACCTGGAAAGGGATTAGACCAGCCCGGGAGAGCCCGTTAGCGCTCAACCCAAGCGCGATCCAATCGGATCGAATTGAGGTGGTACCACGGAAGATAACTTTCGTCCTCAACGGGCGAAAGTTTTTTATTTAAGCATTGAGAGGTGTAGGATGACTGAACTGCCGAAAGCGTATGACTTTAGAGAGTATGAAGAAAAAATCTACCAGGAATGGGAAGCGAAGGGCTATTTCAAACCGACAAATGACCCAAACCTGCCAGGGCATGACCCGAACGTTAAGCCTTTTGTGATCGTTATCCCGCCTCCAAACGTGACAGGCGCGTTGCACCTGGGGCATCCTTTGTTTGTGGCGACACAGGACATTATGATTCGTTACCACCGCATGAAGGGTGAACCGACGCTTTGGGTGCCTGGGACTGACCATGCTGGTATCGCGACACAGCTGCAAGTGGAGAACCTCTTGCGCAAGGAAGGCACTTCCCGCGAGAAAGTAGGACGGGAAGCTTTTGAAGAACGCATGTGGCAATGGAAAGAAAAGTATGGCGGCGAGATCATCAACCAGCTCAGGCGTTTAGGTGCTTCCTGCGATTGGGAGCGGGAGCGTTTTACGCTGGATGAAGGTCTCTCCCGGGCAGTGAGAGAAGCCTTTGTGCAGTTATATGAAAAAGGGCTCATCTATCAAGGTCCGCGCATGATCAACTGGTCGCCCGGTCTGCAGACGGCAGTCTCTGATCTGGAAGTGGAATATTCCGAGGAACAGGGCAAGCTCTATCACTTCAAATACATGCTGGCAGATGGCAGCGGGGACTACATTCCGGTGGCAACCACACGCCCCGAAACCATTCCTGGGGATACGGCTGTGGCGGTGCATCCGGAGGATGAACGCTACGCGCGCTTCGTGCGTAAAAGAGTGATCGTCCCGATCCTGGGCAGGGAAATCCCGGTGGTGGCTGACGAGTATGTGACCAAGGACTTTGGCACCGGCGCGCTTAAAATCACCCCAGGGCACGACCCGCACGACTATGAAATTGGTCAGCGCCACAACCTGGCTTTGATCAACATCATGAACAAGAATGCTACGCTCAACGAGAATGCCGGCAAATATGCGGGCATGGAGCGCTTTAAAGCACGCAAAGCGATTTGGGAAGACATGACCGAGGCAGGGTTGGTGCTGAAGGAAGAGCCTTATCTGATGAATGTTCCCCGGTCGCAACGGGGTGGTGAGATCGTCGAACCGCTGGTGTCGACGCAATGGTTTGTGAACATGGAAAGCCTGGCCGCAATGGCAGCGGAATCGGTGCGCAAAGGCGAGATTGGCTTTGTGCCTGATCGCTTCACGAAGGTGTTCCTGAGCTGGATGGATAACATCCAGGATTGGTGCATCAGCCGGCAGTTGTGGTGGGGGCACCGAATCCCCGTTTGGTATTGCCAGGCTTGCAGAGAGGTGATCGTGGCGCGGGAAGACCCAAGCGTGTGTCCGAAATGCGGATCACACAACCTTCAGCAAGATCCAGACGTCTTGGACACCTGGTTCTCTTCAGGTCTTTGGCCTTTCTCGGTCTTTGGCTGGCCAGACGCAACACCGGATTTTAACTACTTCTACCCAACCAGCGTTATGGAAACCGGGTATGACATCATTTTCTTCTGGGTGGCGCGCATGGTGATGGACGGGCTTTTCTTTACCGGAAAGGCGCCCTTCCACACGGTTTACCTGCACGGTATGGTGCGCGACGATAAGGGACAGAAGATGAGCAAGACCAAGAACAACGTGATCGACCCGCTGGTGCTGATGAACGAATACGGCACCGATGCCCTTCGGTTCTCACTTGTGGTGGGATCCAGCCCGGGCAATGACCAGAATGTTGGCACGAAGAAGGTCGAGGGGAACCGAAACTTTGCTAACAAAGTCTGGAACATTGGGCGGTTTGTGATCAACGCGGTCAATAAGGTTGAAGAACCTATCAAATCCGAACCGCAATGGACCCTGGCTGATTCCTGGATCTGGGCACGCGCCAAGCAGACGGTCAACAGTGTCAACAACTTGTTTGAAACCTACCAGTTTGGCGAAGCCGGACGGCAGGTTTATGAATTCCTGTGGAATGATTTTGCTGACTGGTACCTGGAAGCCTCGAAGCGGCAGTTGGCAGAAGGTGGCGACCGAGCTGCTTACACAGCGATCATTTTGGCAGATACGCTCGGCTTGATGCTACGCCTGCTGCATCCCTTCACGCCCTTTGTGACCGAAGCGCTGTATGGATATCTAAAAGAAGCTTGCGAGACAAACCAGTTCATCTACAACCCTGAGCGAGATTGGGAGAAACACCTGATCGTGGCCCGTTGGCCGGAACGTATGACCCATGACGATTGGGAAGAACCTGCGGTGAAGGAATTTGAATTAGTCCAGGAGATTGTTCGCACCATCCGAAACCTGCGGTCTGAATTCAAGATCGAACCGGGTAAGGCGATCGACGCAATTCTTGTAAGCGGCAGCAAAGTCGATTTTCTGCAACAGAATCGGAATTTGTTGGTGGATTTAGCTGGTTTAAACGAAGATGACCTCAAAATCCTTGGAAGTAAGCCTGAAACTGAGGGTTTGACGGTTGTTGTAATAGAGGATATTGAGATCTACCTTGACCTGAGTGCTGGCGGGGACGTCCAACTTGACCGTGAGCGGCTCGAGCGAGAGCTTGCCGAAGCGGAAAGCCAGATAGAACGTCTTGAAAAACTGCTTTCATCACCTTTTGCCCAGAAAGCACCAGAGAAAGTGGTGCAGGCTGAGAGGGAAAAGCTTGAGGGATACCTAAGTACTGCGATTAAGCTACGCCAACGCATTGGATAAACACAAAAGTGAAATGAAACCCCGATATTGTCGGGGTTTCATTTTACATTTCAGAAAATTAAAAATTTCAGGTCGTTGACTACAAAGTTGCTTGTTTTGATCAGATTGGGCAAAAAGCATGACTATTTTACAATTTTCCCCGGTAGAAAGAAGCACAACACAAGGCAATTAAGTTGGCGACTTTTCTTACCACTTCTCAAGTTTGAAAAGCATTAAATTCGTTTTTTTCCAGTTGAGTTTAGTTGGTTTGTTTCGCCAGATAAATTTTGCATGAGCGGCTCTGAAAAAGATATTTATCGATTGACAATCGATTAAAAATTTCCTATACTGTTGATAGTTACAATCTTCTAATAATTTATATATTTTCGAAAAGTCAAGCGCAGCTCTCCTACTTTGAAACTAGTTAGGAAGGGAGGTCTTTTTCACATGTAATTGACATGTTCAGGGGGTATAGAAACGATATTGAATTGTTAGTAGAAAAGAGAGTGTTTCATGTATCAAGACATAGGACTAAAAAAAGTATCCCTATTGATGACTGTTTTTGTGGTTTTGTTTTCTTTGATGAGTGGATCACCAGGCCAGGTGGTTTCACAGGATATTCCTGAAACAGATAGCGTGATGCGCCTACCGGATGGTACGGTGGATTGTGACGCTTATCAGAATTCCACCCAATCCGAACCTTATGAGGTGGCTTACGCCTGTCGTGTAAGCCTGCCAGATACTACGACTTCAAGTATTCTTGCGCCAACCGATCTTGGATACGCACAGGATGTTGGTTATATCTCAAATAATTTTGTTTCTTTTAACCTGAACAATTTTTCCGGGCAAACTGTAATTGGCACAAATGAAGCTGCCTATTACGGTGTGGATTTTGACCCTACTGCTGAAATCCTGTGGGCACTGAACGACACAACAGATCAGCTGGGCACGATTAATCTGACAAGCGGTGCTTTTACGGGAGTCGTAGCCTGCCCGCCTGGTGGAGGAGCGGCAAATTGGACAGGACTCGCGATTGACCCGTTCTCGGGAATTTTTTATGCCTCTACTGGGACCGACCTTTACACAATCAATCCGGCAACCGGTGCTGCGACCTTAATTGGACCTTTTGGAACCAGTGTAATGATTGAAATTGCCATAAACATGAATGGGGCTATGTATGGCCATGATATTGCCTCAGATTCCATTTATTCCATCGACAAGTCCACTGGGACTGCAACAATAATCGGCTCGACTGGATACAATGCCAATTATGCACAGGGAATGGATTTTGACAATCAGGACGGTACGCTTTATATCTTCCTGTACATTGGATCTGGAGCTAACGTCTTCGGCACAGTAAACTTGAGTACTGGGGCTGTCACGCCATTAGCAACAAGTTCGCCCCTAGGTGAATTTGAGGGAGCTGTAAAGACAGCAGGGATGGTTCCCGAAAAAGTATATTTACCTCTAATCAAGAGCAGACCATTTGAAATGCCTCCAACACCTGTGTTGGAATCGATTAACAACAACGGTTCCGGAGGGTTTGACGTAGCGTGGAGCGGATCATCAGACGCAACTACTTATACACTGCAAGAAGATGACAATTCAAGTTTTACCAGCCCCACAGTCGCATATTCCGGAGCAAACACAACGGTAAGCTTAAACCGGGGCCTGGGAACTTATTACTATCGTGTTAACGCGTCTAATCCCGAATTCACAAGCCCTTGGAGTAATGTTGTATCTGCAGTAGTCACGATTGAAACACCTTCGGTTGGTCAATGGTCTGGAACTGTTAGCGGGGGAAACACAATCAACATGGAGGTTGTCGCTAACGGAACCATGATCGATACTCTTGCAATTAACGTTAATTGGAGTGGCGCGTGCGGCGTTTCAGCGACTATACACTATTATTATGATGTCCCGATCAACAGTTCGGGTCATTTTTACCAAAGTCACTCATCTGGATCTACTATTGGAGGTGATTTCACATCCTCAACTGCGGCTGATGGAACATTTTATGCATATTTAGATACCGGATCTTGTACAGCCTCAAGAAGCGGCACATGGACCGCAAATTACGTTCCTTAAGCAGACATTCAGATAGTGTTTAATATGAAAAGGTCACTAGTCAAGTGACCTTTTCATTTAAAAATCAAACTGGATTTCAAAAAAACTTTTGATGCCGAATGCCGGATCAGGCGCGGATTTTTTGAAAAGAGGTGTTAATTCGGGTCGATTCTCCGTTTTTCCATTGAAATGATGCGTTTGAGGATCGCGACCGAGACCGCATAGGTTGAATCCATGCCAAAGTACGAGAGACCGCCTGCGCCGAGGTTCTTACCCTTGGAATAGGGTGTGTCGGACACATAGTGCAGGATGCCCAGATCGAAGGGCACGCCGTGCAAATTGACAATTTCATTTACAGGGTGACGCTGCGGGCGGAAAAGCTCATAAATGGCGGATAAGTAAGGTCCGGCTTCCATTTCGACGTCGGTGTATCCTTCTCGATAGACCACATCCAGAACATTGCGGTTTTGCAGGAAGGTGCCCATGACCGAGACCGCTTTTTGATTGTCCAGGACGGTGCCAAAGTTGAGATTTGGGGCGATATCTGCGGCAGTAAAGTTATTGTTAAAGAGGTAAGTGTTGCGTGAATGCTCGTCGTAAACCACATTTGGTAGAACAACGTCTCCACGTACACCATTCAGGCTGGCCGCTTTACCCATGATGTAAATGCCAAGTATTTTGCTGCTGTTTTCAGCAATTTTGGTGAGCAGATTGTAGGCAGCAAAGCCAAGCGGATAATCGATATTCAGGATTATCGCGTCGCTGTCCTGCAAGAAGGCAAGGTGAGAACTGTCGCCTTCAGGAACCAGGCGAGGATCGATCGTGTTGGGGTTTAGCTTATGAAGCTCCATCACGCTGGCTTCCACATCAAAACTATGAACGCTGCTAAGGCGGGTGATGCCACGATCTTCTTCAAAGGCGATCTGCTCGGCTGCCAAAGAACTCTCCGGGTGGGCGGAAAGGTAGGCGCGCATGGCGTAGTAGAAGAAGTTTTCCTGGCTGGCTTTGTTGGCTTCCAGCTGTATTTCTTCCCACTCAGCCAGTAAAGAAGGCTCATCTTTCTGTATGAAGTTGATCAATTCAGCGCGTTTGGTCAGGGAGAATCCGGAAAGCAGGTTGGCAAGGCTGTGCGTATTGGACGACACGAAGTAGATCGGCCGCCTGGTAACGGCTGGCACCTGGGATTCAATGTTTGTCCACCAGCTCTCAGTGGCTTTGCGGTAGTCGTTGAGAGAGCCACTGACCAGTTGGACCGTGAGGTCGCTCGTCTCTGAGGCAATGTGGGACATGTATTTGTGGAAGTTATCGCCCATCAAGGTGTAAAGGCGGGCAAGTTCTTCTTCTTTGATCTGAAGATGCCTGGCAAGTTGGTGGAAGTTCTGCGTGTTGTCAGGTTTAGCGGAGGCAAGCAGCCCTTCTGGGAGGGTGTTCAACAGGAAATGGAGTTTGTTCCATTCGATCTGTAAAGTGGTCAACGCGGGAACGACGTCATCGATATCAGAGCGGGAGGCAATGTAGCAAGCCAGGATTTGCCCACCGTCGTAAAAACAACGCCGGCGGCGGGCTTTCGCGCTGACTTCCTGCCAGGTTTCGATATCCCCGTAACCAAAACTGGCGAGGTTTTCTGCGGATTGACCGAGAATCACTTTCTTCACAGAAATGATAACCTCTGGCAGGCGTTGCAACGCGTAAAGCAGGGCGGAAATATCCGGCGCGTCCTCACGGGATTTGGTGTGGAGGGAGGAGTTCATGCCCGCATGCACTTCTTCCAGGGTGCGGATGTGGACCTCGTTCGAGGAGCGCAACAAAGAGTAGATGGTGCGCAGGTAGAGGTCTATTTCTTCGGATGATCGGATAGGAACGGTTCTTTCCATAGCTTGTTTGCCTTTTTTAGTAAAAACGATTTAGAGAAATTCTATCATGGTGACGCTTCCTGGCAACCTCCCTTATAATACATACGTGTAATTGTTACAGAACGAAATGCTGGAAGTGAGATTGTATGCTCTACCTTGTCGCAACACCGATTGGAAATTTGGGAGATATCACCTACCGCGCGGTAGAGGTTTTGAAGAATGTGGATTTGATCGCCTCGGAGGACAGCCGAAAGTCGAGCATCTTGTTGAATCACTACGGCATCAGCAAACCTCAAACAGCGCTGAACAATTTTAATGAACGCAAAGTTGTGCCAAAACTTGTCGAGCGGCTCGAACGGGGCGAAACCATTGCCCTGATCACCAGCGCCGGCACACCCGGAATATCAGATCCTGGTTATCTTTTGGTGCATGCTGCACTTGAAGCAGAAATTGCCGTTGAAGTGATTCCTGGACCCTCCGCGGTGATCACAGCACTGACATTGGCGGATCTGCCCCTCCACAGTTTCACTTTCAAGGGCTTTCCACCAAACAAAGAAGGTCCTCGCAAGCGTTTCATTGCTATGGAATCCCAAAACCCACACACGCTGGTATTCTATGAAAGTCCATACCGCCTGGTGGCTTTTCTCAAAAACGCATTGGAGATCCTGGGTGACAGGCGTGCAGTCGTGGCTAACGACTTGACCAAGAAATTTGAGCGTATTTCTAGGGGCAACCTTTCGGAGATCATCCAAATCATTGAAAACTCGCCCATCAAGGGTGAGTTTGTGATTTGTATCGCTGGTTCTGAAGAACAGAAAGCTAAAAACTTAGAGGATTGAGATCCGACAAATCTGAGTAAATATCCACGCCCTCAGCTTCTTTAAGTTTGTTGACAATCTTATAGGTTGCCGGTGTGAAAAGAATCTCGACCAGGACCTTGAAGATGTAATTTGTTAGGGTGAGCGACCAAAATAGCTCTGGTGGAAAAACCTTGGTGAGAGTAGCAACGGCCACAAAAATGAGGCTGTCAACGAATTCGCCAATGATGGTGCTGGAGATCGTACGTACCCAAAGGTATTTCCCTTTTGTGATGGATTTCATCAAAGCCATTACGACGGCGTTAGAGAAACTTCCAAAGAGGTATCCCAAAATACTTGAGAGAACAATGCCGCCAAAACTGACACCGCCGAGAATGGAATCGAAAGCGGGTTGTCCCACTGTTTGCTGCCAAGTGGATTCTCCAGGAAGCACACGAATTAACAAAAACATCAGGAAGCTGAAAACGAGCGCGCCAAAACCAAGCCAAATCACACGCCTTGAGCGTGAATAACCATAAACTTCTGTCAGAACATCCCCGAAAATGTAAGCAAACGGAAAGAACACCGTTCCGGCATCAAACGCCATGCGGACTTTGCCTAGAGAAAAACCCCAGTCGATAATTTTTGCAGAGGAAGCGAAGTTGGATAGGATTAGAACCACCGCAAAACTGACTGTGACAATGTCCAGGTATTTGAAATTGTGGCGTTGTTCTTTTTGTTCCAAGATCATTCTCCGAAAAGGTTAGCGCAACGGGTTATACTACAAAATGATGATTATCGCCGTGTTGTTAGAATTATCGCACGAAATGGAGTTTTCATGAGCCTGGTACTGGGTTTGGATGTGGGGGGAAGCACTACAAAAGTAGTGGGGTTTGAAGACGGCAAGATGTTGGAAAGCGTGATCGTAAAAGCCAGCGATCCGCTTGCCTCAGCGTATGCTGGTCTGGGAAAATTCGTGGAAGCCACTGGAAGAAAATTAGCTCAGATTGATACGGTCATGGCGACAGGGGTTGGAGCCTCATATTTGAGCGGTGATCTGCTGGAAAGAAAAACGATCCTTGTTAATGAATTTGAATCTGTGGGCATCGGGGGGATTTTTTTGGCGGGCATTCAAGAAGCGATTGTGGTGAGTATGGGAACGGGAACTTCTCTGGTTGAAGCCAAAGGTTCGAATGTGCGGCACATTATCGGTTCAGGCGTGGGTGGGGGCACTTTGCTAGGGTTGGCTGACAGATTGATTAATGTGAGCGATTTTGACACTATAAATGAACTCTCACAGTCAGGCAAGCTTGAGAATGTCGATCTGACAGTAGGAGATTTGACTCAAAAAGAAATTCCAGGTCTGACTCCCAGTACTACGGCATCAAATTTCGGAAAGCTGGCTGGACTGAGGGAGCCTGAGGATCTTGCAGCAGGCATCGTGAACCTGGTGTTCCAATCCGTTGGCACAGCAGCGGTTCTGGCAGCAAGACTGTGCCAGTTGAACACGATTGTGGTTACCGGCAATTTGACGCGCATAAGACTTGGCAGGCAGATCCTTGAGAATTTTTCTCAATTGTATGGTGTCAACTTCCTGATACCTGATCAAGCGGAGTATGCTACTGCAATTGGAGCCGCCTTGCAGGGTTGCAAAATAACCTGAAATTTAAATTGCGCTAAAATATAGACCATGCAACACTTTTTCCTTGAACCAGAATCGATACAAGATGGGATTGTGACCTTCCCGGAAGCCGTCTCGCGTCAGATCAAGAATGTCTTACGGCTCAAGCTCAAATCCGATGCTGTAATTGTGCTGGATAACTCGGGTTGGGAGTACCTGGTGCAGCTCACCGGAAATAAGGGACAAAACGTGATCGGTGAGATCACAGGCAAACAGCTTGGCAGACCAGAGCCGGCAGTGGGACTGCGCTTGTGCTACAGCCTGACACGCCGCGAAAAGATGGAGACGATCCTGCAAAAGGCAACCGAAATTGGCGCAAGCAGTTTTCAACCATATACCTCCTCCCGCAGCCTGGTGCAGGACCACCGGCAAAATAGCGCCCGCCAGGAACGTTTAAGCGCGATCATGCGCGAAGCCGCGGAGCAATCGATGCGCTCCAAGCTGCCCATACTGCAGCCTGTTCTTGCCTATGAAGAGATGCTAAAAGCAGCCGAGGGATGCGCGGTGAAACTGATAGCCTGGGAGAGCACGGCGATCGTCAGCCAGGTTTGTCCGGAGATGTTAAGCGTTGGTGATAACGAAAAACCTGAGATTGCTTTATTGATCGGACCTGAAGGCGGTTTTAGTGCTGAGGAAGTTGCCATGGCAGAAAAATACGGCTTTCAACAGATCTCGCTGGGCACGAACATTTTGCGTATGGAAACAGCCTGCATCGCTGGCTGCGCCATCATCCGGCATCTTTGCCGTTAGTCAACATCAAAAAAGTAAGTTTCGGTTAGGCAGCAGGTTTCTCAGTCGGTTGGCTGAGAGTTTTCCCCCACCCAGGTTCCGTCCTAATTCATCCCGAACGATAACGACCGATCCCATTTTCAACCCTTTGAAGTCGAGGTTTCGCAGATCCTGCCCTGAGAGCCAGTGCGGGATTTTTTCTGCAGGAATTACCCAGATGTTGTTTGCAAAAAGGTTTCCGAAACGGTTAATAAGATCGACTGAAAGCGCGAGTTTCCCATGGAAAACCTTGCCAAATGGCATTCCCAGGCTGTGGAAGGGCAGCGTTTGGAAGTTTTCGATATAGGCTTTTGGGATCAGGTGCAAGCTATCGCCGCGTTGATGGAGAATGAGTCCGTTGTGTGAGAGTTGGTGGATCAAGTTAATGCTGTAAAGATCCTCAATTTGTGCATCGAACAATGCCAATTGTTTGGGTGTAACTTGAACAAAACCCGTTGCGGAAAACGGACGGGATGGTGGTTGGTTGGCATCAGAAGAAAAATCAGCCAGTTTGGTAAGCCGGACCGCGTAGAAGCCATTCGTTTCGAAAACCTGAGGCCAAACCCGCCAGCTATTTTCCAATGTTGGGTGAAAGGTCTCATCCTGGAAGGCGGTTAAGCCTGGCACTTGGGGAATACCGAGTGGAACGGTGTCAACCTGGAAGGCTTTTGGAGCGAGATCAAGCAGGGCGTTCACCACGGCTTCGTCTTCCTCGGGCGCAAGTGTGCAAGTGGAATAGACCAATTCTCCCCCGGGTTTCAAAGCTTTGGCAGCAGAAATCAGTAACGCTAATTGTCTTTGGGCAAGGCGTCCGCGTTCATCGGCAGTGATCGGTCGGGGTGGGTGAGAAGCCGATACGCGCAGGCTTTCCATGCTGCAAGGCGCATCCAACAGGATGCGATCGAATGTATGGGGGAACCAGTCTCCAAGGCGTTCGCCGGCAAAGTTAGAGATCATGGTGTTGGCTGTGCCCCAGATCTGCAGGACTGTTCGCAGAGCAGAAAGACGCGAGGCGGATGAGTCGTTGGCAATGACAAAGTCCCGGTCGAGATTGTGATCAACCAGTTGGGTCGTTTTGCCGCCTGGGGAGGCGGCCATGTCCAGCATGAGCTTGGGAGTAAATGATTTCGAGAAAAGTGAAACCGGCAATATGGAAGCGGCATCCTGGACATAGTAATACCCAAGGCGGTGTTCGAGGGTCTGACCGGGAGGTGTCTGGCTGGAGATGACCTGCCTGGAAGTGGTGGAGAAGGGGATGGGTGACGTTTGCCACTCGTATCGACTGGCCCAGATTTCAAGATCCTGATCAGGATCGGCAGATTTCAGCAGATTTACACGTACTGCGGATGGCGCGGATGTCATAGCAGCAACAAGCAACTGCTGGTAATCAGTGGGCGAGAGATAAGACCGGTAGCGTTCGACCGCTGATTGAATTGCGGGTGGGAGAAGGTTGTTGGTGTCAGTCATGTTTCTGGATGAAGAAAATGAGCTCATTGCCTGCAATGTCGGTATTGAGTTGCCAGGGTTGACCTTCGATAGCTTTTTGAATTAGGCTCGTGTGGTACGTTTCGAGGGAATGATGCCCCGCCAGGTCGCGGCTTGGCAGGCTGACCACCAGCCATTTGACGTTCAATCCCCTTAAGAGTTCGCGGTTACTGCCTGGACGGCGCTTCTCAAGGCGGTGCGCTTCCTTGAAGAAGAAGGCACAATCTGCTTTTTGGTCAGGAATTTCAGTCAGGATGTCCTGGTGGATTGCCTGAGCTTGTGGATAGAAATACCGAAAGAAGGTTTGCAGAAAGTCCAGGCGGGGTTGGTGAATGTCGTAAGCGAGAAACCGGGTTGATGGCGGAAGATTCATCCATGGCAGTCCGAGTGGGTCCAAAGCGCAGGCGAGATCAAGGATGGATCCAGGAATGCCTGTTCTGGCAAAAATTTTCTCGTAGAAATTTTCGAGATAGGGCAAGCGTTCACGGCTGGAGGCATGGCGGCGCATTTTATCCGTACACCAGGTTTGCAAGGTTTCATGTGATGGAATCTGGTTTTGTAATTCGTGAAGGGCTTTAGTTTCAACTGGATAATTGATGTCTTCAAGATATGGTGCCATGATGTTGTGCAGGGACTTACGGAAGTTGTCTTCGAGCTCCTTGCGGGAGGTGCTATGCTGGCTTTCGTAGGCAAGAATGTCCTGCAATGTGGTGAGTGGAATTTGGAGGTCGCGGTATTTGCGGGAGGTTTCCACTGCCTGGATGAGTGAATCGAGAAAAGACTGTTCAAAGATCATTTTGTTACCAGGAACGCTACTTCATTTGGAAAGGTGAATTCCTGGATTCTCCAGTTACGTCCAGCCACAAGCTGGTCGAATTGTGATCGATAGGTTTCCTCCATCCCTTTTTTGCGACCTCCCAGGCTGCGGAGGGGGTAAGTGATCAGGATGTGCTCTGCATTGAGATTTTCAAGGATCTTTTGCGAGAGCCCGTGTTCGATTTGCTCCAGTAACGGGAGTGTCTTCATCAAGAGAGCAAGCTGCACTGGTTGGTTGGGAAGCGCGAAGGCAAGATCCAAAATCGATGCGCTTCCATTAAAGCCAGAAACATTGAAGTAATCTGCCAGGAACTGAACCAAAGGGCTGACCACGTCGCTGGCATGATAAGTGAAGTCCTTTGCAAGGGGCATCCATGGGATGGAAAGGGGGTTCAGTCCGCAAGCGAGGTCAAGGACGGATTTCACTGGACTAATGGAAGCAAGTGTTATCTGGAAAAAGGTTGGTAAAACCTCCAGGCGTTCATAAGTGGAAGCATGCAGGCGCATCATTCCGAGACTGGTGGATTTCAATTCAACCAGATCAATTGGATCCAAGGATTGAAATTTAATAAGCCATTGCGTATAGTCTATTTTTGGTGCGAGATATGCTCCTGTCAATTGGTGCAGGCGCGTTCGAGCGGACTGGATGATGTCCTGCTTGCTTCTGTATTTTTTTGATTCTTCTCTGGTGATCCGCGAAACGAGCGTGCCAGCCAGCTGGGCATACTTTGCTGAATGGGTTACCTGATCGATCAGATCCTGATCTTCTTCATTTTCAGGCATTTGGGCTTTTCAACCTTTCGATCAGGCGGGTCATAAAACGCAGGTTGTGCTTGGTGGCGAGGCGCATGTAAGACGTATCGCGCATGCGATAGAGGTGGAAAAGATAGCCCATGGAGTAATCCCGGCAGCATTCACAGTCGCAATCTGGTGAGATCGGACCTGCATCGCGGAAATTGTCTTCCGTGTTGATGTAGCGGAATTTGAGCCAGCGACCATCCGGTGTGAGATCAGCATCCGCTTCGGACCAGGTGTAGAGTCGCCCATGGCGCGCGTCCCGCGTGGGAAGGGCACAGTCGAACATTTCGTAGCCCAATCGGAAGCTGGTGACAATTCCAGCCGGGTGACCGATGCCAAGCGCGTGGATGGGATATTCCCACGGAATAAGTGAGCGTGTGTATTCCAGAATGTCCGTGATCAGGTTGGACTCTTCGTCCAACGGCCAGCCGCCAAAACCGAAGCCGTCGAAGCCAATCTCAAGCAAGCCTTCTGCACAGCGGCGGCGCAGATCCAATTCAGCGCCACCCTGGATGACCGCAAAAAGAAGCGGGCGGTCTTCATTGGACCATTTTCTGGATTTGAGCTGCGCCAGGTAGCTTGCTTTGGCTCTGGCGGCCCAGGCGAGCGTGCGGCTGACGGAGGCCTCTTGTTCTGCCCGGCTGGCAGTAACATGGGTGCAGTCGTCCAGGCTGACGAGGATATCTGAGCCATAGCCCATTTGAAGCTGGATGCTTTTTTCCGGAGTAAGCAGCAGTTTTCTGGAAGAACCTTCCGGGTAAAACACGATTCCTTTTTCGGTCAGGCTGCCAAATTTTGCATTCTGGCGGATGAGAGAGTAGGCTTGAAAACCACCTGAGTCGGTCATGATCAAACCCTTCCAGGCTGCCATCTCGTGCAGACCTCCCAGGCTTGAGATGAGCGAGGAACCCGGTTTTTGCATCAGATGAAAGGCGTTCATCATCAGGATTGGCAAGCCGACTTCGCGCAGATCAGAGGATGTCAGGCTGCGAACGTAGCCGTAGGTCGCATCCGGCATAAAAACCGGCAATTCCAGCGACTTTCCACGCACAGTAAGTGATCTTATGGAGCTCAAAACCGCCTCCGTTGAGGTCGGTCCATGATAAGGATAAATTCCGCTTTTCTCCCTTGGACCTGGGCTGCAATATCCTGGACTGTTCCAATGTAGGTAGCTTCAGAGGGAAGGGTCAGATCGAGAGCAAGAAAAATCTGTTGTTGCCGGCCAAAAGTCGTACTCACTTCAGCAAGTAATTTAGTTAAGCGATATGGGGTGTCCATCAGAATGATGGGATATTCAGAAAGTTTGTGTTTTTGCAGGACAGCTAAACGCTGCTCGGTTTTTGGCGGAAGAAATCCGAGGAAAGTGAAGTTTTCCATGTCGAACGGGCAGAGCGAAAGCGCCGCCATAAGAGAAGAGGCGCCAGGCACGGGCACAACCTGTATGCGCATGTCAGACATCAACTTCAGCAGCTGCTTGCCCGGATCAGAAAAAACAGGCGTGCCGCAATCGGAGATTAGCGCCATATTTTTGCCGTTCATCAGATCGATCAGCACTTCCTGGATCATCTCGCTCTCGTTGTGTTCGTTTAGTTCGATTAATGGCTTGCCTGCGATATCCAATTGTTTCAACAGCCGCGAACCGTCTCTGCGTTCCTCGCAAATTACAGCGTCAACAAACCTGAGGGTTTCAATCGCCCTCAAGGTGATGTCCTGCGGGTTGCCGATTGGGGTGGCGACAATAAATAACTTTCCAAACTGTTTTGGGTCTGTCATAATCCTTCTCTTATCTGTTCTAAGATTATAAAGCATAGGAAATGCCTGGCTCAAACAGCTTTCGATTTATGACATTTGTACTTTTCATGGGAATAAGCAGTTTTTGTGCCGATAATCTATTGGACTAGTAGCCATCCATAGCTATTCGCTTGCACGAGTTGTGGCATAATTGGGGAGATTAACCTGGAGCGATATGAGAAAACTAAGCAAATTATCAAAAGTATCTTTGTT
>DAISYV010000044.1:0-14922 GCA_036825115.1 Anaerolineaceae bacterium
CAAGTGATGTGATGTAGAATAAGAACAATCAAAATCAAAAGGAGAAACATATGAGTCGAATTCGTACACTAATCATGGGGGCAGCAGGTCGGGATTTTCACAATTTCAACACTTTCTATCGTGACAACGAAAAGTATGAAGTGGTTGCATTCACCGCGACCCAAATCCCTAACATCGACGGAAGGAAATACCCCGCCGAGCTTGCTGGGAAACTGTATCCCGACGGCATCAAGATCTATCCCGAATCGGAATTGCCTGAACTGATCAAGCAGTTCCAAGTTGACGAAGTCGTTTTTGCTTACAGTGATGTTCCCTACGAATACGTGATGCACAAATCTGCCCTGGTCAACTCCCTTGGAGCTGACTTCCGCCTGATGGGTACCAAAGAAACCCAGGTCAAATCCACCAAACCCGTGGTGGCGATCTGCGCTGTCCGTACTGGTTGCGGCAAGAGCCAGACCACCCGCCGTGTTGCCGCAATTCTCCAGAAAATGGGTCTCAAAGTGGCAGCTATCCGCCACCCCATGCCTTATGGAGACCTGGTGAAGCAGCGTGTTCAGCGCTTCGCGACCTATGCTGACCTCGATTTGCACGAGTGTACCATCGAGGAACGCGAGGAATACGAACCTCATCTCGACAATGGCGTAATCGTCTTTGCTGGTGTGGACTACGAAGCGATCCTGCGTGAAGCGGAAAAAGAAGTGGATGTGGTCCTGTGGGACGGTGGAAATAATGATTTCTCGTTCTACAAACCCGACTTACAGATCACTGTGGCAGACCCTCTGCGCCCCGGACATGAAAGCGCTTACTATCCTGGTGAGGTCAACGTTCGCGTGGCGGACGTGGTTGTGATTAACAAGGTCGATACCGCCAATCCTGAAGATGTCATCAAAGTGCGCGAGAATGTCCACAACATTAACCCCAACGCGATCATTATCGAAGGCGCATCCCCGATCTATGTGGATGATCCCGAATCCATCCGCGGCAAGCGCGTTCTCGTCGTGGAAGACGGTCCCACACTGACTCATGGCGGCATGAAGATCGGTGCCGGTTGGGTGGCCGCACGCCGATTTGGCGCGGCAGAAATTGTGGATCCCCGACCCTTCGCAGTCGGCGAGATCCTCGCGACCTACAAGAAGTATCCCGACACTGGCAATATTCTGCCAGCAATGGGCTACGGCGATCAGCAGATCCGTGACCTGGAGAAAACCATTGAAGCCGCAGACGTGGACATGGTCATCATCGGCACGCCGATCGACTTGACCCGTGTGATGAAGATCAATCGCCCCAGCCAGCGCGTACGCTATGAGCTTGAGGAAATTGGCAAGCCTGACCTCGAGGATATCCTCAGGAAGAAATTCGGCAAGTAATTTCGAATAAGCCAAACAACCGGTCAAGCATTTGACCGGTTGTTTTTTTTATAGGGATGGAATCACCAAAGATTCACAGCTCTACTCAAGCCTGGTGGGGATTGTGATAGACTCACCCTAATTAATTACGAAAGAGCAACTATGTTTATTGATTCTGTTTTGATTAAAGTCGCGTCTGGTAAAGGCGGCGATGGAATGGTGCATATGCACCGCGAAAAGTATCGTCCGCGCGGTGGTCCTGATGGTGGGGATGGGGGTAGAGGTGGGAGCGTGATCTTTGAAGTGGTCCCAACCCTCAACACCCTTAGTCATTTTCATCAGAATGAGAACTTCTTTGCAAATGCGGGTAAGAATGGCGGACCTACAAACCGCAGTGGTCGCTCGGCTGATGACCTGATAATTAGGGTTCCACCGGGGACGTCAATTTACGACGACGACAAGGCTGAATTAATCGGGGATCTCGTCCTGCCGGGTCAGCGGCTTGTTGTCGCGAAAGGTGGCCGAGGTGGCAGGGGCAATCAGCACTTTGCGACCAGCCGAAACCAAATGCCGCTCACGGCAGAAAAAGGCGAACCAGGCGAAGAATTCAACCTCAGGCTTGAATTGAAGCTCATCGCGGATGTTGGCCTGGTTGGACTGCCTAATGCTGGAAAATCGTCCATTTTAGCCGCAACAACGAACTCCAGACCCAAGATTGCAGATTACCCCTTCACCACGCTTGAACCCAACCTGGGAGTAGTAAAGCTTGACCTGGACAGCAGTTTTGTGATGGCAGACATACCTGGACTGATCGAGGGTGCTTCCATGGGAATCGGCTTGGGTTTTGATTTCCTTCGACACATTCAGCGTACACGACTGCTGATCCACGTACTGGATGGACTTTCAGAGGATCCTCTGGATGACTATCTGACCATCAATGCCGAGCTGGAGCTCTTTGATGATCTGCTTGGAAAACGCCCGCAGATTGTCGTTCTGAATAAGATGGACTTGCCCGATGTGGCTGAAAAATTAGCACCTCTCCAACAACAATTTGAGAGACTGGGAGTTGCGCTGATGCCTGTTTCAGCCGTCAGTCAGTATAACTTAAGAGAGCTGATGTGGAAGGTCTTCAACATGCTAAGCGAGCTGCCTGAAGAGGAAAAAGAGATCGAAATGCCAGTCTATCGGGCAGAGGTTGACCCGAATGCGTTTGAAATCGAGAAAACTGAAGATGGTTATGTTGTTTCCGGGGCACGCATCGAAAAAGCTGCCGCGATGACCTACTTTGACCAACCCGGTTCGGTCAGGCGCTTCCAGAAGTTAATGGCGGGGTTGGGGGTGGAGAAAGCTTTACGCGCCGCTGGAATCCAGGAAGGCGAGAGCGTTATTATCGGCGAATGGGAATTAGAGTGGCAGGATTAAGCTGACCATAAATGCGAACGCCTTGGGTGAGGGGGGCACCCAAGGCGTTCGCGACAATATTATCTCACTCATTTGTTATTATGTCAATCCGATTTGATACAATTTTGCTGACAATTTAGGGCAATAAATCGGCATCAATTTACGCAAGATTAACATTCACTGTGTCCGCATGTGTAACACTTGCGGCAGCCCTCTTCATTGATCATGGTGGCCTGACCGCACTCCGGACACAGCTCGCCAATCTTGTGGATGGGAGAATCGATGCCGGGCATGGGAATTTGCTCAACCGGTTTTTCCACGACAACTTCCTCTTTCTCCCAGTGCTGTTGGAAAAGGTACTCGTCCAGGGCTTTGGCAATTCCGTCGGGCAGCGAGCGCACGCGGTTGGGTCCAAAACCAAGCGATCTGCCCCCGCCAATGCCAGCCAACTGTTCCAGGACTACTTTAAGACGAACGCGCGGTTCAACGGGGGAAGCCAGCCGCAGGATGTAGGAAATCAGGCGACCAAGGGCTTCTGAATGGGCAGCAGTCTCTGAGCCAGCTTTGGCAGTGTTGACGAAAACCTCAAAGGGTTGGGATCCTCCGTTCTCGTTGATGGTGACAAAAGCTTTTCCCAAAGGTGTCTCAATGGAGTAGGTATAGCCATGCAAGGTACGTGGACGCGGTTTTTTTGTGTCTTTCCAGAAGGAAAGTTGTGTTTCTTCTCCGCCTTCGAAGAGCATAAGGCCAGGAAAAGGCATGTTTTCCTTCTTGTCCATGGTTGCCTTGGTTTCCAAAACAACCTTATCGCGGGAACCAGTGATGTAGACAGTGATGCCCTTGCAGCCAAGCTTCCAGGCGCTGATAAAAGCTTTGCTGACATCTTCTTCCGTTGTGCCTTCCGGGAAGTTGATGGTCTTGCTGAGGCTGTTATCGACAAAACGCTGCAAAGCGGCCTGGATGTGGATGTGTTCGTCAGCGGTGATATCAGATGAGACTACGAAAACGTTGCGAATATGCTGGGGCAGTTGCTCGATATGTTGGCAGCTGCCTTGGTCAATAACCTGCTTAATGATCTGTTCCTTGGTGTCTTCCGGTAAACTTGCAGCGTTCAGGGCATTCTGGAAGAAGGGGCTGACATAGTTTAGCAGGAGATCAGTGCCATTGTCATTGACATGCCGCACATACGCCAGCGCGAAAACAGGTTCACAGCCATAACCTTCACAGCCAGCGACTGTGCCGATAGTACCAGTGGGGGCGATGGTGGTTTGGGCAGCATTACGAATGCCGTGTGTTTTGATGCCGTCAATGATTCGTTGCCAGTCTAATTCCGGCCGCAACCAGTCGCGTTTGTAGGGAGTGAGTGGAGTCGGAGCTTGCCAAGTGAGGTTCTCTGGGTCGTAGATGCTTCCTTTGATAGCAGGGAAAGCGCCAAACTCCTCTGCCATCTCGATACTGGTCTCCATCGAAAAGTAACGAATAAACTCCATAACCTGCCCGCAGAACTCCAACGATTCTTCCGAGCCATAGCGGACACCGCAGTGGTACATCAGATCAGCAAGTCCCATGATTCCCATTCCGATGCGGCGGGCTTTATGGGCGGCTTCCTTGAGTTCGGGTACAGCTGGAACGTAAGCATTTTTGTCCACGACATGATCAAGGAAGCGAGTGGCAGTCTTGGTCATCCGGCGCAGCTTCTCCCAGTCGACTGTGCCATTTTCACCGAGCATTTGAGCCAGGTTGATCGATCCAAGGCAGCAATTTTCATAGGGACCAAGCCACTGCTCCCCGCAGGGATTTGTGGCTTCGAGTTCATAGAGATGGGGAACAGGGTTAAACCGATTCGCGGCATCCAGGAAGAGCGCGCCTGGTTCACCATTGTGGTGTGCCTGTTGGACGAAAAGATTGAACAGCTTGCGTGCTTTGATGGTTTTGAAAATCTTGATGGGTACACCAGCACGTTCAGCCGCGTCAATCGTGCCGCAATGCTTTTTGTATAAGGGGTGATGGACATCCGGGAACCGCAATTCCCAATCATCATCATCTTCGACCGCTTGCATGAATTTATCGGTGATCCCAAGGGAGATGTTGAAATTGGTGATAGCCATTTCACTGGTTTTGCACCGGATGAAAGCTTCAACATCCGGATGATCGATCCGTAGAACTCCCATGTTCGCTCCGCGGCGCGTGCCTCCCTGCGCGATTTCGCCAAAAGCGTCATCGTATACTTTCAGAAAACCAACCGGTCCGGTTGCCTGCCCTGCAGAAGTGTTCACAATTGAGCCTTGCGGGCGAAGTCGGGAGAAATTGAAACCGTTACCTCCTCCAGTTTGCTGGATCAATGCAGCATTGCGCAAGGTGCTGAAAATTCCATCAGAGGCTCGGCCCATATCATCTGAGATCGGCAGCACAAAACACGCAGCTAATTGCCCCAGAGGAGTGCCAGCGCCGGTGAAAGTCGGGGAGTTTGGGAAGAACGATTTTGAAGCCATCATGCGGTAAAAATCTTCAGCCAGGGTTTCCTGGGCATGTTCCCGCTCGGGGACGTCGGCCACATGCCAGGCAACGCGCCAGAACATCTCATCAATGCTTTCGACGGGATTTCCATCATTGCCACGCCGCAGGTAACGTTTCGCGAGCACCTGGCGTGAGTTATCGGTCAGGTCGATTTTTGGCAAACCCTCCGGAATTGGGGGAGTTTGGAGTAATCCCGATTTAGTAACAGTCGGTTCTGGCATAATAGTCCTCTATTAGTTTATTTTTCTTCTTCAGAAAGCAAATGGTCGATCTCGTTGCGGATGGCGTGGAGATCGTCCATGCGCAAATAGACTGAAGCGTAGCGGACGTAGGCAATTTGATCAAGTTCCAACAGACCCTTGATCGCCAGATCGCCAACCACACGAGAATTAATTTCGGAACGGCCTCGTTTTTGTAACTCAGATTCGATTTCATTAACCAAATTATTAAGCGCGGCCGCGGAAACCGGACGCTTGGCACAGGCAGTCCGCAAACCAGCCATCAATTTTTCGCGGTCAAATTCCTCGCGTGTGCCGTCACGTTTAATCAGCAGGGGGGTGGTCATGATAGTGCGTTCGATGGTGCTGAAGCGTTGGTGACAGCTGTCACATTCGCGCCTGCGGCGAATAAAACCATGATTGACATCCTTGGTGGTGTCCACGACGCTGGATTCTGTGGCCTGGCAGTACGGGCACTTCATTAATAGCTCCTCAAAAATAGTTGAACCCCTAGATGTTGGGGGGGTTCACGTATCTCACCCCTACATGTAGTATAAGGATTTTAGCATAGGGCGTTGGATTAGACAAGAAAAAACAGGTTCACAATCTTAAAACTTATAACATTTTAAGAGTATGTGTTTCTTTGCGTATAGATTCGCATTTTATCGCCCAGGAGAACGACTTTTGGCTGATCATTAAATCCGAATGCGGTATTTACTGGCACGAATTTCTGTTGAAGTCGTGATTAAGATCAAGAAATGACCATCGAAAATCTTGGGATTACGAGATACGATAAAGCCCACATTTATCCCAGAAAAAAACAGCCCGAGAAAGTCCCAGGCAGGTAAAAACATTGTGGATAAAAACAGGCAACTGATCCGTTATAAACTTGCCGAGATTCTTCCTCCGGGTTTACGGAGGAAGAATCTAATCAGCACTGTCAGGAGATCCATAAATAAATTATTGGTTTGAGCGTTTGCTCAATTCTCGTCGTACAAAGGCGGGAAGGGTGATGTCCACATCACTCGTGTAAACGTATTCTTCCTGCTTTTTCGCCTGCGTTGGCTGCGCGCTAGAAGCGTTCTGTGCCCGGGTATCGCTGACGCTTAGACGGTCCTGTTGTTGACGGGGTAGTTCCTGGCGAAAAAAAGCGGGCTCCGCCTCCTGGGGAGACAAAGGACGATCAAAGCCAGTGGCAATCACGGTGATGCGGATGTTATCGCCCATGTTTTCGTCGATAACGGCACCGAAGATCAGGTTTACGTCCTGGCTGGCAGTTTCCTTGATGATTGCGGCAGCCTGATTGACTTCGAACAGCGATAAATTGGTTCCACCGGTGACATTGAACAGGATACCGCGAGCGCCATTGATGGTGACATCCAGCAGCTGGCTTGAAATTGCCTGTTCAGCCGCAATCTTGGCACGATCTTCGCCAGAAGCCTGACCCACTGCCATCAGAGCTGCACCACCTTCGGACATGATAGTGCGCACATCAGCAAAGTCGAGATTGATCAGACCAGGAATGGTAATGAGTTCGGAGATGCCCTGGATGCCCTGGCGCAGGACGTCATCTGCCATGCGGAAAGCGTCGTTCAGACCGACATTTTTGTTAACAATTTGTAGCAAGCGATCGTTGGGGATAACGATAAGTGTGTCAGCGTGTTCCTTGAGCCTCATGGCACCTTGCTCAGCTGAGCGAGAACGATGAGCGCCTTCGAATGAAAACGGCCGGGTGACCACGCCGATGGTGAGGGCGCCAATTTCCTTGGCGATCTGCGCGACCACGGGAGCAGCTCCAGTTCCGGTACCGCCACCCAGACCTGCAGTCACAAAGACCATATCCGCGCCTTTGAGCACTTCATACAATTCCTCAGCTGACTCTTCAGCAGCTGCCTGCCCGATTTTTGGATCGCCGCCAGCACCCAAACCACGGGTGGACTTGTCGCCGATTCGTACGCGGGTTTGAGCCTGCGATTTGAGCAGCGCCTGCGCGTCTGTGTTGATTGAAATAAATTCAATCCCTTGCAAGCCTTCGGCAATCATGCGGTTTACCGCGTTACAACCGCCACCACCAACACCAACGACCTTGATTCTTGCGAATGATTCAGTTTGTTTTGCTTCCATTTTGATCTCCTCTATTTGTGTGCTTGTATGCTTGATTATGGCAACATTCGCTTGAGCCACTGGACAAGACCATCCGCTTTGGCATTGTTGTTAGCTCGCTGCGATTTTCCAGGTCGCTCAGGAGCGATCTGGGTTGTTTCACTGAATATGATGCCCCAGTCCAGCAAACCGACGCTGGTCGCAAATGCGGGGCTCGAAATTTGGTCGGTGAGCCCGACCATGCGTTCTGGTTTGCCAACGCGGGCTGGCAGACCGATCACTTTGCTTGCCAGCTTGCGAATACCTGGCAACTGGCTGCCACCACCGGTCAGAACCAATCCTGCCGGCATGAGGGAGTCGTAACCCGAGTGTTTGATTTCCTGATGGACCATCATTAAGATCTCTTCCACACGGGCTTCAATAATATTGACCAATTCACGACGCTCAACCTTGGTGCTTTGTTCAGAGCCAAAAGTAATCACGTTGAAGGACTCGTCCTCTCGGATTTCTTCGAGGACGGCATAACCATGCTTGAGCTTGACCTCTTCCGCCACTTCGATCGGCAATCGCAGTCCCTGGGCGATGTCAGAAGTTACCATGTCGCCGCCAATTGCCAGAACGTTGGCGTGGAAGACGTCGCCTTTGACGTAAATTGCTACGCTGGTGGTGCCAGCGCCAAGGTCTATGACTGCAACGCCCATTTCGCGCTCAGTTTCTGAAAGGATACTTTCACCAGCGGCGAGGGGATTAAGCACGAACTGAGAAACATCTATCCCAGCCATGGAAATACATTGGCGTAGATTTTCCATTGAGGAAGCAGCACTGGTGATGATGTGGGCTTCCACTTCCATGCGGAAACCGTGCATGCCAACCGGTTGGCGGATGCCTTCCTGGCCATCCACGCTAAAACCGCGCTGAATCACATGCACGATCTCACGGTTGTGGGGCACAGCGATTGCCTGAGCAGAATCCAGCGCGCGATAGACGTCTTCCTGGTCAATCACACGACCCGAAATGCCCACCGCACCCTTGCTGATGGTGGATGACACTTGCATCCCAGCCAGGTTGACGATTGCCGAGTTGATTTCAAAGCCGGATGTACGTTCGGCTTTTTCAATCGAGCGGGCAATGCACTCTGAGGCAGCGGTGATATCGGTGACGATACCATTGCGGATGCCCTTGGTAGGTTCGATACCTACCCCAAGGATGCGCAGGTTGCTGCCATTTTCAACCCTGGCCACGAGGCTGCAAACTTTCGCGGTTCCAACATCTAATCCAACAACAATCGGTTCTTCTTCCATAATTAAGGCTCCAAACGATAATAAGGTGCGTGTAGAAATTCCATGCTGATTAAAGCTGGTTGCAAGTTTCTATCCAGAATTGTCTCAACAATCTTCGTGTATTCCAGAAGTTTCATGTCGATGTTTTCGTCATCATCGCCGAAATAAACTCGCCACCCGTGGGGATCAACCCACCCCAGACCATTCTCTTCATCGTAGAGCATAGGGCTTTCGGCAGGTTTGATCGCGTTCAGCTTTTGGACTGTCGAGACGAAAGCGGGGTCTACCAACGGCAAATTTTCCTGAGTTTCACCATCTACTGCTTCCAACTGCAATTCAGGCGCGACCCAGCCCAACGGGTGGGGTGGTTCGCTGTTTGCATATACCCTGATGGGTAGGGTCGCTTCACCACGAACCGTGAAGGCAAAGCCATCCTGGTCGATCCAGTAAGCGATCTCTTCGTTTTTCAGCCAGAGCAGTGCCGGTATGCGTTCCTGGATGACGATGTCAATGCCGGATGGCATGTTTACTTTTACTTCGGCAGCTTTTATATCCGGGAAAGCTTCAAGGATCTGGTTTTCCACATCACTGGGTATGACACTGATGATTGATTCTCCCTGAAGATCCAGCTTTTGAGCGATTTCCTCTGCTGGAACGCGAATGCCGCCGCTAAGGCTCACCTGGTCCACGGCGAAAGCGGTGGAGGTTCCCATCATAAAGAGCAGGATGATCATTCCAACAGCAATCAGACCTGAGAGCATCCGCCAGCTAAGGCGCACTTGGGGCAGGGCGGGCAGGCGCACTTCGCTTCCAGGAGTGCCGGTTGGCATGTAAACCCGGCTGCGGTTGCGCGTAGCAGCTGATCTGGTGTACTGGGTGCTTGTATACGATCGGCGTGAGACAACCCTTGAGGCGTTTTGGGCATCCCGGGAGACACGCACAGAAGGGTTAGTTGGGATGGGTTTACGCCGCGCCGGTTCGATCTTTCGTCGGGCTCGTACCTCATCTGCCCTGCTTGTTCTGTTGGATCCGCTCGCCATCTTACTCCTCGTACTTCCTGACGGTCTCATCCTGTTCGGCTTTGCGCTCCAGCGCCAGCTCCACCAGCCGGTTTACCAATTCGGGGTAGCTCAGCCCTGAGTAGAGCCAGAGTTTCGGGTACATGCTGATCTGGGTAAACCCAGGCATGGTGTTGATCTCGTTAAAGTAGGCTTCGCCAGTAACTTTATCGATCAAAAAGTCCACTCGCGCCAATCCCGCGCCGTCGATTGCTTTGAAAGCATCGATGGCATATTGCTGCAGCTGAGTTGTCTGGGCGGCTGGCAGGGGTGCTGGAATAGCAACCTCCGGGTCGCCGGACTGATACTTGTCCTTGTAGGTGTAAAACTCGTCACCTGGAACAATTTCACCGGGCACGGTGCATTGCACTTCAGTGTTGCCCAGGACGCTGATCTCGATTTCTCTGGGTGCAATGCCGCGTTCCACCAGGATGCGGCGATCATAACGAGCTGCCAATTTCAGCGCTTTTTCAAGAGCTTCCCGATTGCGTGCTTTGCTGATGCCCACTGAGGATCCAAGATTGGCTGGTTTGACAAACAGAGGGTAGGGAGCAATCTGTTCAGCCTGCTCGATAGTTTGCTTTAAATTTTCCTGGATGTCATGGCGGGTGAAAACCGAGTATTCCAGGACGGGGACACCGATGGACTGCATCACGTGCTTGCAGACAGCCTTGTCCATTGCTGCAGAAGAGGCAAGCACGCCCGCGCCGACATAAGCACAGTTCTGGATCTCGAACAAGCCCTGGATAGTCCCATCCTCTCCCAACGTTCCGTGTAGAACAGGGAAAATCACGTCAATCGAAGCGAGGTTTTCAAGATGGTTGCCCGCACGTGTGTAAAGGCTCGGCTTGCCGTCATCGCTGAGAATAATCGCTTCGGTAAGTGATTCATAGTTGCCCTCAAGGAAAGCTTTGTGGGCTTTTGAACCGTAGAGCCAACGCCCCTCGGTGGTAATTCCAACCTGGAAAACCTGATACTTCGTCTCATCAAGCGCGTTCAGCACAGATTGCGCCGAGCGCAAAGAGACCGCGTGTTCGCCGGAGCGTCCGCCAAAGATCAATACCAGATTCAGCTTATTAGTCATCTTCAAATTCACCCAGCAATTCGATTTCAAGATTGAGGTTGACATCAAATTGCTCTTTCACAGATTTTTGCGCCAGGCGAATCAGCCTGTAGTAATCCTGGGCAGTGGCTTCACCATCGTTAAGAATGAAATTGGCGTGGACCGTACTGATTGAGGCATGCCCGGAGGTGACGCCTTTCATGCCTGCGGCTTCCAAGAGCCGACCAGCAAAATCGCCTTTGGGATTCTTAAAGGTTGACCCAAATGAGGGACCAACAGGTTGGGTTTTTCGCCTTTTTTCGGTCAACTCTTCCAGCAGCCGCTTGGTGACTTCGGGTTCCACTTTTGTACCGAAGAAGCTGGCGTTCAGGATTACCAAATCTTCATTGTTGCGTTTGAATTTGCTCGAGCGATATCGAAATCCCATGCCCTCACTGTCGAGGCTTTGCTCACCTTCGTATTTGGTGATAACCTGTGCCACGATCATGCACTTGGAAATATCCGATCCGTGAGCGCCCGCGTTTCCGTATACTGCTCCGCCAACCGTGCCGGGGATGCTGTTTGCCCATTCAAAGCCGGAAACACCCCGCAGGCTGGCCTGGCGTGAGACCGCGCCGAGGTTTGCCCCACTTTCAGCAAAGATGACCGGCTGCTCGCCCTTGGTATCGATGCGGACGTTATGACAGCGATTGTGTACCATCACGCCCTTGTAGCCAGTGTCACTCACCAGCAGATTTGAACCGCTGCCCAGGATTCGGAATGGCGCATCCAATTCCCACAGGATTTCTACCGTGCGGCGCATCTCATCAGCCGTGTGGACCGAAATCATCCCGCTGGCAGGGCCGCCGACACGCGTGGTGGTGTAATTCGCCATTCGCACGTTTTCCTGTAGTTTGTCGCCAAAGAGGGCTTGGAGTTTTCGCAGCGGCAGCTCAGTCATTCTGCCTCCCCATGTCCAATCTAAAGCAAAGCATGTTCGAGAATTCGGGACCCTTACCGGCAGAAAAGACAATCACAACATTCAAACCGGTGGCTTGCTCCGCGACAAACTCAACAGCCTCAGCAAAACTCTGGAAGTAGGCTGCTTTTGAGCCGGGAATGTCCTCAGCAATTCGGCGAGGAGTGTCGGTTTCAACAGATTCCCTGGCAGCATAGGTTGGGAGGATCACAACACGGTCAGCTCGCTGCAGTGCTGTGGTAAATTCGCTTTGCATCCGGTCAGTCCGCGAGAAAGTGTGGGGTTCCCAAACTGCCCAAAGGACATGATCTGGGTACAACTCCCGCGCGGCCTCGAGTGTTAGATTGAGTTGTGTGGGATGGTGCCCGTAATCATTGATCACCACCGTATCGCCGCTGTGGCAGACCTGTTCGAAGCGCCGCTCAGTGCCTGCAAACTCCGCCAGGCTTTCGCTTGCGGCGGATGTGTTCAATCCCATCTGGTGCAGCACTGCCAGTGCTCCGGCAGCATTGAGAAGATTATGGCGGCCAGGCACGTTCAGTTCGAACTCACCCAAGTCCAGATTTGAAGGGGTGTGGACAAGCTTGAAGTCGTATCCATCACCATTCCAGCGAACCTCTTGAATTTGGTAAGTACATTCCGGGCTGTATCCGTAGGTGAGGATTTTGAAGCCGTCAAAATCCTCGCTTGCCAACAGCTTGCGTACCCCATCGTCTTCGCCACAGGCAATCACAGCACCATCAGGCTGAGTGCGCCGGATAAATGCCGTAAAAGCCTGGTAATAGTCTTCAGGTGCGGGGAAAAAGTCGGGGTGGTCGTATTCCACGTTGGTGAGCAGACTGATTTTTGGATTCAAGCCCAGGAACATGTAGTCGTATTCATCGGCTTCAATGACGAAAAGATCACTCGAGCCTGCATGCGCGTTTGTTGCCAGCGGGCGAATTTGGGCGCCGAGGATGAAGGTTGGGTCTACTCCTAAGCCCCGCAACATCGTAACCAACATGGCTGTGCAGGTGGTTTTGCCGTGTGAGCCGGCAACCGCGAGTGTTTGGTAGCCAGCGGTCAGTTCCGGCAGGAAATCATTGCGTTTGAAGACAGGAATTCCCATTTCCCGCGCGGCGATGACTTCAGGGTCATCATCACGAACGGCTGAAGAGCGCACAATCAGATCCGCTTCAAGTGCCAGTTCGGGGCTATGACCGAGGAGTGTGCGGGCACCTTTGGCAGTGACCGCATCGAAATAGCGTGAAGCTGACCTGTCGGTTCCACTAACCAGCCAGCCTTTTTCAAGCAACAGCAGTGCGATAGCTGACATGCCTGTTCCGCCAATCCCGATGAAATGCACTTTCCGCATCAAATCATCACTCCGATCATGATCAACACTGCAATCGCCATCGCAACATAGAGCCCGTTGCCCGAAAGAAGTTGCGGCACCTGGTTCTGGAGAAGTTCAAGCGCTTGCTGCCCAGCTTCAGTCGCTGCATCTGGCGCGATGATCCAGCTGAAAGGATAACCAGCCTTATCAATAAAGTACCAGGCTGAACCAACCAGCCAATAGCCATTCACCGCCCCAAAAACTGCGCCCAGGATCATTTCCATCGGGGTGTCCCGGTTGAATCGCCCTGACTCAGCAAAGCGTTGGAAAGCGGGGGTCTGATAACCAAGAAAGCCGCACACAGACAATACGATTAAATTGAGGAACAGGATTTTTGTGCCGGATAAATCACCCAGAAGACGGGGAACAACATCCTGGATGATGAAGAGTGCCAGGATCCCAGCCACAATCACCACCAGCTCCTTGCGCAACCCGCGTACAGCGCCAATTATTCCAAAGAGCACAACAAAGATGGTGAACAAAATATTGAGAGAAATCATATTAGTCTCTATCCCTCCGCCATTTCGTAGAGCAAATGGGCGATCTGTTCAGCGGCCTGGGGCTGCGAGAGTGCTTTCATTGCGCGTTGCATATGCTGCAAGCGCGCCTGGTCTTGGACGAGTTTGTCGATCAGTGGGAGTAGTTGGCTCTGCAGATACTGGTCCTCGAGAAGAACGGCAGCTTCACGTTCCACCAGGTAATCGGCGTTGACCTTTTGATAGCGCCAGGCGTACGGATAAGGCACCAAAATGGCAGGCAGACCAAAGAAGGGATATTCACCCAGTACAGACGCGCCCGCTCTCGAAATCACCAGATCTGCGGCAGCGTAGGCTGCTCCCATTTCGTGCAGATAGGGGAATGCCTGGTAGCTCTGGGGCAGGTTGGCTGTTGCGGCTTTGACCGTTTCCCAATCGAGATGACCTGTCAGATGGATCATCTGGTAGCGCTTGAGAAGATCACCAAGAATGGCGATGACCGCCTTGTTTATTGAGCGCGCGCCGCTGCTGCCGCCGGTGACCAGGATCACAGGTTTTTCGCTGGAAAAACCGAAGTAAGCCAGAGCATCAGCTTTGGTCCATTTCATTAAGTCCTGGCGCAGAGGGTAACCGGTCACTTCAATTTTCTCTTTCTTGCTGAAAAATCTGCGTGAATCTTCCACGCTGATCGCAATCTTGTCTGAAAAGCGGGCTAAGGTTTTTAGAGCCATTCCTGGTTCGATATCCGGCACGAAAAGCAAGGTTCTGATTTTCAGACCAGCCAAAGCCATTGGAATAGCCACATACCCGCCAGTGAACATCATCACATCTGGTTTGTATTCCTTTAAAATTTGCTTTGACTGCTTGTAACCTTGCCATAATTTCACCAAATTACCAGGCAATTGCCTGAGTGATACGCCGTGGACTCCAGCCGCGCGGATGCCGCGATAGGGTAAGTTTGCCCGCGCGACGAGCTCAGCTTCCATGCCGCCTTCGCTGCCGACCCACAAAACCTGTGTGTCATCAGTCAATCTCTCCGTAACGGTTAGCGCCGGATACACTCCGCCGCCAGTCCCGCCTGCGCAAATCAACAGTCGCACTGGTAGTACTCCTTTCAGAGGCTG
>DAISYV010000045.1:0-14863 GCA_036825115.1 Anaerolineaceae bacterium
ACAACTCGTATGACTTATCTAAAAAGTGTATACCATGTGCTGACCTCCTCACATGTTGGTTAAGGTTTGATGTTGACATTCATTCTGTCCCTACTAAAATCAATTAACTCGAAAGGAAGTACCATGAACACCATCTGCTATTCTATTCCAAACATGAACTGCAATCACTGCGTGATGCACATTCAGAAGGCACTCCAACCTCTGGAAGGCGTAAAAGTGGTTGATATAGACCTCGCAAGCAAGTCTGTTACCGTGGGGTTTGATGCCCCGGCAACAGAATTACAACTCCGCGCTGTTTTAGCTGAAATCGGATATCCGGCAGCCTGATCAAAGCCTAAGCCTTCGGATAGCCTTATTCGCCAGTTCATCCGCCCGTTCGTTGTAACGGTTGCCCGCATGTCCTTTCACCCAGGTCCAGTTTATCTCGTGTCTTGCCATTTCGCGATCAAGTTCCTGCCATAGATCCGCATTCAATAAAACACCGTCTTTACGCTTCCAGCCGCGGGCTTTCCAACCCGGTATCCATGCGGTCGCAGCATTGACCAGGTAACTTGAATCAGTGAACAGCTGAACGACTGAAGGCTGATTTAGCGCTTTCAACCCCTCAAGCGCGGCAGTTATCTCCATCCGGTTATTCGTTGTTTGCGGCTCAGCTCCGTTGATTTCTTTTCTATGCCCGGGTGTGATCAGGATTGCCGCCCAACCACCTGGTCCGGGATTTCCCCAGCAAGCGCCGTCGGTATAAATCTTTATTGCAGGCTTATCGTTCAAGGCTGCCTCCCGGGATATTCAGGCAGGGTCTGCTTAAGCACGTCAATTATGCTGGAGAAATACTCTGGCTCGAGACCATAAACCCTCATGTAGGCATCCAGTAAGACGTAACGGTTGATCCCCCACGATACTGCCTCAGGTGCCAGCGTCAGGTGGACACCCTCCTTGAGGGCAGATGCCCAGGCAGGATGAAAAGCCGCGTAATCGGCGGCAACCACGGCAGGATGACCGGTGGCAGGCCACAACCCAGTAATATCAACCAATCTGACCTGCTGAGAGGGCTGCAGCATCCATCTGACGAAGAACCAGGAAGCCAGAATCGTTTCAGGATCAGCGGCATTGATTGCAATGCTGATCGATTCAAGCGCGATAGAACCTTTACCGTCGGTCGTAGGATAGGGAACAGTTTCCCAGTTGGTTTCTGTCCTTCTTTCCGGCAAATAATACGCCTGCTGATTAAGTTCGCTGAGCGTACCTTCATAGGCAAGCGCATATTTATCTACAAAATACTGGTAAGGTGTTGGCTCCAGACCAACCCAGGAGGTGTCATCGACAAAAGCCTGTTTCAAGGTCCTGAAGGAAGCATCGAGCGCGCTATCCTGCAAACGCAAAACCTGGTTTTCCAGCGAATAGGTCCCTCCAAAAGCGGCATACCAGCTTTGGGCGGAAAGGATCGATTTCGAGAGCAGCAAGCCACCTGTGCCATTATTGACCCAAATGTTATCGTTCAAGTTTACATTTAAACCTGCCTGCATCTGGATTGTAAAATCATCCCACGCAAGCGGCACCCCCTCCAAACCAAGCTCTTTTGCCCAAGCAGTTCGATAGTAGATCAGACCGGCATCGAACGCCAACGGCAGCGAAACGCGCTGGATTTCCTCATTCGCCTTGGGAGCAAAAGCCTCAAATGGTGAACCCTGGCGATACCTGTCTAAAGCTCCCCAGGTTGGATCGTTGATGTAGGCGTTTAAATCAACATAAACGACCTGGTTTTGTGGGTTCAACAGATCGTAAGTTCTTCCAATCACAACATTGGCGTCCAGATCTCCATTTTGCAACGCTTCAGACATCGCATCGTCATCGCTGAAAGTCTCAGCGACTGCCCGAATTCCCCAGGAATTGGTCAGGTTAAAGTCATCAATCAATTGGTTCACGCGGCTTTGGTCGCTAAGCCACGGGTAGGCTATCTTCACTTCCTTACCGCGCAAGTCCTGAAGATTTACCTCCAGGGTCGGTTGACTGGTCGGCACAGGCGTTGCGGTGGGAGGTACTGGAGTGGGTGTGCGGGTTGGGGGAAGCGTTGGAGTGGGCGTCATCGGCTGGCAGGCGTTTAGCACGAAAAGCATGCACATAGATAAGAACAGAATAGCTTTGGTTTTTCTCATATTTTTTTCCATAAAAAGCGGGAATGGATGGGAGTCGAACCCACGACGGCTCTTACCGACCCGACACTGATTTTGAAGACCAGGAAGCCCACCGGGACTTTACCATTCCCAAATTAAGAATAATTCAAAACCACCTGCCTTGCAACCCCACGCATCACTTTGGGAATGATTGTTCCCGAAGTCGATACCTGCTTTGGCACATAGTGAATACAATTGCTAAGATTTCATTAACAAGGTGTGATACCTCTGATTAGACTGTGGTAAAAATCATTGCCACTGGTATAATAATTAGTTAGCGCATCAACTATATTTGTGCTTTTTTGAGGATAAATGACAGACTACAACAACCGAACACCTGACTGGGTCAAGAACGCAGTCTTTTATCAAATCTTCCCCGATCGGTTTGCGTGGAGTTCACGCGTAATCAAACCGGGGCTTTTTGAAAAATGGGATAGCACTCCCACTTCCCGTGGCTACAAAGGTGGCGACCTGATGGGGGTTTATGAAAAGCTGGATTACCTGGAAGACCTTGGCATTAATGCAATCTATTTCAACCCGATCTTCCAATCGGCATCCAACCACAGATACCACACCCACGATTACTACATGGTTGATCCCCTTTTGGGCGGTAACGAAGCTTTCAAGACTTTGCTGGATGCAGCCCATAAGCGCGGAATTCGCATCGTTTTGGATGGCGTCTTCAACCACGCCAGCAGAGGATTTTTTCCCTTCAACCATATTCTCGAAAGCGGTCAGGATTCGCCTTATATCGATTGGTTCATCATCAAAGGTTTTCCGCTGAATGCTTACCAGGGTAAACCCAATTACGAATGCTGGTGGAACCTGGCAGCTTTGCCGAAGCTAAACACCGAGAACCCGGTCGTTCGGCGCTATATCATGGACGTTACGCGGTATTGGCTCGAACAGGGAATCGATGGCTGGCGCCTCGATGTACCCTTTGAGATAAAAACCGCAGGCTTCTGGGAGGAATTCCGCGATGTTGTCAAGACAGCCAATCCTGATGCTTACATCGTTGGCGAAGTTCCAACCGAAGCCCATTTCTGGCTAAATTCCGGTGAGAAGTTTGACGCCGTGATGAATTACCAGCTGACACACGCTGCTGTTGGATTTTTTGGCGGAGATTCCTTTGACCAAAAACTTGCTGAGGGCATGATGGGTTTGCCCCAACCTCAACCCATGAACGCCCAGGCATTTGCGCATCGCACAAGCGAATTGCTCAAGATTTATCCCCAGGAGTTCGCCTACGCGCAGCTCAATCTGCTGGACAGCCACGATATGCCCCGCTTCCTCAGCCTGATGAAAGGCAATGTTGACAAACTGAAGCTTGCCTACAACTTCTTGCTAACCTACCCGGGAGCACCCAGTATCTATTACGGTGATGAAATCGGTCTCGAAGGTGGCAGGGATCCCCTCTGCCGCAAGAGTTTCACATGGCGTGAAGAAGATTGGAATGTAGGTCTTAGGGACGCGATCAAGGAAGCCATCACTGTCCGCCATGCCATCCCCGCCCTGCGAACCGGTACCTACGAACCGATCTTTGCACAGGACGGTGTGCTGGCATACTTGCGCCGCGATGAGTTGGATACGGTGCTGGTTGTTCTAAACAATAACAAGGCGGCTGTAAAACTTACCCTAAACACCGGCGATGCCTACGAAAATGGTACAGAACTGCAGGACCAGCTTAGCGATAAAAATGCCATCATTGAGCAGCAGCAGATTAACGACCTTGCTGTCCCTGCCTATGGGGCAATGATCCTGGCATAAAGAAAATCTACTTGATTTGAACTGACCCCAGCCTGGGGTCAGTTTATTTTAACAGTCAGGTCAGAAACGGAAAAATTTCCGGTAGTTTCAGAATAAGGCTGGGCAGGAACTTTAATGCCAGAATACCGCTCAAGGCCCCGATCAGCCAACCCACCAAAATATCAGAGAAGTAATGCAACCGTAACGCCACTCGGGAGTAACCAACCAGGATTGCCCAGACGAAAAGCCCTATGAACCAGAGTGGATTTTGGAATTGCAGCGCCAGAAAAGCAATCGTCATCGCCCGGGCAGCATGCCCCGAAGGAAATGAGTGAGGGTCCGTGACGCGATAGATGCTGCCCCACTCGCCCTCAGGACGCGGGCGGCGCAACAAAAATTTTATACCAAGCACGAAGACCGCCAGGGCAGCAAGCGAGAGTGCCCACAGTATGGCGGCAGTGCGTACAGGTCCACGTGTGAAAACCCAAACAAGGGTTAATCCAATCAGCCAGTACCAGGAATCACAACTGTGGCCGATCAGCGCGACCAGCCTGTGTGCCGGGCCTTCTTCCTTCTGTAACACAAGGCGTGCCGAAATTTCCTCATCCCTTTTCTGGATACGATCAATCAATGTCATGCTTTCCTGCTAATTGGTGAAAAAAGGAAAGGCGGCTATGACAGCGAAAGCGATCAGCACCATTGCTGCTGCCAATCCGACTTGCTTTCCTGTACGACTGTCTGCCAGTTGTGTCCCAACATCCCGCCGACGGAATTCCAGTAGTGGACCAGCCATGAACGCGAAGAAGAAACCCGCCAGTAAGCCCCCAAAGTGACCCCAATTGTCCGTGTTGCTAGCTGGCGAGATGCCAATAAACAGATTGAGCACTAACACAAATGCCAGGTTCATTAAAATGCTCCGGCTTTGCTTGCCAAAGATCTCGCGATTCTGCCAGATTAAGACCGCCTCAGCAGCAAGCAGCCCAAAAATTGCCGTGGAGGCTCCAAGAGAATTGAAGTCACTCAGGACAAACGAGAGCACATTTCCGCCAAACGCCCCAATGACATAAAGCAATAAGAAGCGCCATTTGCCATAAAAAGGCTCAATCTGCCTGCCCAGGATGCTCAAGGCGTACATATTAAACATCAAATGGATCAAACTGGAATGCAGCAGTGCCGGTGTGAACAGACGCCAATACTGACCCGCGAGGATCAGAACGTTTATCTTTCCGAGGTACGCGAAGAGCAGGTCAAAGCCGTAGATCCCCTCAATAACATGCTGGATAATGTAAAACACAACAGTGAGAGCCAGAAGAGAATAAGTAACAACAGGAAAACCTGGCAATTGCCATGGTCTCTTCAAACGCCTAGGCTGAGACCAGGATTCCTCCGGGCGTGGTGTTTCGGGCTGGAATTGGAACTCAGAGCCAGCCTCTGGTTTGTTTTGTTCGCTCATAGATCGACCTTGCGTGGAGTCGTTCTCATGTGTTCGGTGCGGATGATGGACTGGATATCTTCGATCGTTTTATCAAGGTGGTGTTCAGAATTTACCACCAGGTAGTCGAACTGATCTATCATCGCAAATTCCAGTGCCGCGGTTTTAAAACGCAGCTCCAGTTCTTCGGGGGTTTCGCTGCGGCGCTCAAGCAAGCGATTCACCCACTCTTCGCGTGAACTGGCAGTCAGAAAGATCAAAATAGCATCGGGGCAAATTTTGCGTATGGTCATCGCGCCTTGCACATCCAGCCGCATGATGACGTCCTTCCCAGAGGCAAACGCTTCACGCACCTGGGATTTGGGAATGCCCTTGTAATCTGAATAGACATTGGCATGTTCCAAAAGTTCATCCGCTTCAATCATGGCTTCAAAAGCCTCACGTGAAACGAAGAAATAATCCCGACCATCCACTTCATCCGGTCTTGGCGGACGCGAATTCATCGTGATCACGAAATGGGTATCAGGATTCGTTTTTCGCAATAAACCAACCACAGCGTCTTTACCGATGCCCGAAGGACCGGAAATAACGATCAGGAGTGGATTGGCAGGCGGAGTTCCAAATTGCATAGCTGGTTAGGTTGTCCCTTCTTGCTGTTAGTTCCATCCATTATAAATTAGAAAAGCGTTTCTCATAAACTTTGTTCTCCTACAGGCGAAACTAATCCAACAAGTCCACAAGCTGATCAAAACTGGTAACAAATCGGATTGCCTGGAGGAATTTGTTCAGGCTGGAATAACGCGTGCGCAAAGCCTGGACAGCTGGTCCAACCGGGTCTTCCCCCGAAGCCCCGCCACCTGGCGTGTCATTATAGGAGCCGTAAAAAGCAAAATATGCCTGGTTTATCTTCCGCAGGCGGTAATTGTTGTCCCAGAAAAACCTTCTCCTTGCTTCCATGTAGTTCTCAGCCTGATCAACCTGCCCTTCAGCCAACAAAGCATCCACTCGCACCCTGGTTTCACGCATTTCGGCTCGGAAATCAAAGGGGTCCATTGTTTCAGCACCTTCAGCAAGCACAGTGGTGAAGGTGGGCATTGGCAGATTATAACGCGGCGTTCGTTCAGGATAGAATGCCATAATCAGATTAAGTCCGATTTCTTTGCCCGCCAGGGAGGCAGTAGTTTCATTTATCGTCCGCATCTGATCGTTTATGTAATAACGAATTCCCAGGGGAAAGAAGGTCAGGTAATTGTGGATCCACTCATGAGCAACGGTCTCAGTCAGCCAATTGAGATTGGTAGTGCGCATGACCATCGTGGGATAAGCACCAATCCCACCCACAGGCTCAATCAGCGCGGAAAGATCATAATCAGCATAGATACCTGCCTCGATCTCATCCTTTTCGACCGCATCCAGACCCGCATCAAGGCTGATACTGAGCTCATTTCTGATTTCTGTGCGGGGAGAAATGATCAGGTTGAGCGGGAGATCAGACACCTGGTAAAGTACAGGCGGCAGGATCTGCCCACCAAGCCCAAATCCAACCTTGGTCAGGGTCATTTCCGTCTGGTTCTGCAGTACCGCTTCCGCAAGTTTCGCGAGTCGGCCCTGGTCTGCCTTCTTTCGGTCCAGTTCAGATTTGGCTGCCTGAACTAAGTTGTCGTGGCCGGAAGAGGTGTCATTTTGGGCGGCGATCAGATCCTGTTCAAGATTGATTACCTTCTCAGTTTCTGCCAGCCAGGTCAGGACAACTTCAACCTGCTGTTCCTGATTGAGAAAACGCTCTGCCTTGAGAGAGGAACTGACTGCCTTGTTAAAAAAGGCGCCAACTTCCCACTCAACAAAATCAAATTCAACAGCTCTTGTATATTCCCGTAATCCGTCAAGGGGATTTACCGATTCGACAGAGGAACCCACCACAAGTAACGCAATCGCAACCAGTAAAACAAGGAGGCGCAAGCGACTTGCCAGCTTAATCAAAGAATTATTGTCAACCATGGGGCGATTCTAACACTCACGGACAATATCTTCCCAAGCTTTTTGATACATGCACAATCTGAAAGACCTTAGATAATATGTTTCGAAAAGTCTGCAAATTAGGTAAAATGCTAAATAGGTTGTTGCGCATTAAAGGCGGCAATCGGAATAGTGAGTTAAATTATGGATAGTTCAACCAAGACCGTGCTGATCATCGTAGCCATTTTGACTTTGTGCGTGGTGGTTTTATGCCTCGTGATTGTCGGCGCAAGTGTTATCTTAGCCCGTAACATCGTTTCTGCGCCAATGCCAATAATGGAAACGCCCTTCAGTTTTTTTGAAGCCACTCCCACCCCATTTGTTGACCCGGGCACCCAGGTTTTAGTTCCAGGTGAATATGACACAGCTTCTCAAACCCTGAATGAACTCAAATTAAGTACAGTCCCGATCAACGATCCGATCGACTTGGCAGCCAGGTTGGGTGGAAAACCTAACGTGCCCGATGTGTTGATCGATACAGAGGCACCCTATTCAGTTGGCGATCAGAAGTCATTTTGGGCAACCGACACCGACACCAATGACAACTTCAAGGTCAATGCGACCCTGCGTTATGTTGGTGACAACATCTATTTCTGGATTGAAAACGGCGTGCGCTTTGATCAAACCGATTTAAGAAATCTTGCGGAGACCTTCGATAAAGAAATTATCCCGACCAATCGCGAGTTTTTTGGCAGTGAATGGAACCCGGGTGTGGATGGTGATCCCAGATTCTATATCCTCTACGCCGGAAATTTGGGCTACAACCTGGCAGGGTATTACTCCTCAGCCGACGAGCTGCATCCGGACGCCCACCCTTATTCAAACGCGCATGAAATGTTCCTGATAAGTTCAGATAACGTTGACCTGGGTGACAGCTATATCTACGGCACGATGGCTCACGAATTCCAGCATATGATCCACTGGTACCAGGATAAAAACGAAGAAACCTGGGTCAATGAAGGCTTTTCAATGCTGGCCGAACACGTGAACGAATTTGACGCAGGCGGCTTTGACTGGTCCTATATGGACAACACCGACATGCAGCTCAACGATTGGGGTGGAGACATTGGAGATAACGGACCACATTACGGCGCGAGCTACCTCTTTATGGTCTATTTCCTCGACCGATTCGGGGAAGACGCGACCAAAGCCTTGGTACGCCACGATGAAAACGGATTCGTGGGAATTGAAAAGGTGATGAATGAACTCGCGCTAACCAATCCCACCACTGGCAAACCATACACCGGAAACGAGTTTTTCGCTGACTGGGCTGTGGCAAATCTGCTGCAGGATACTCGAATTGAAAATCGAAGATATGACTACCGCAGTTACAATCCCCCTTATGCGGATATGGAAAAATCCGTTTTGGATTGTCCGGTAAATGTGAATGGCAGCGTTTACCAGTTTGGCGTGGATTACATTGAAATCGATTGCGATAAGCTGGAAAGCATCCGGATCAACGCTTCCGAAGCAGTCAACATTTTACCCTTCACAGCCCCAAGCTCGGGTGAGTACTTCTTCTGGTCAAATGTTGGCGATGAATCCAATGCTTCACTCTCACAGACCTTTGATCTGAGCAATGTCACGGACGAAGCCGCTCTTAACTTTAAAACCTGGTATGACCTCGAAGAAGACTATGACTACATTTACATCAGCGCCAGCACCGATGGAACCAACTGGGAGATCCTGGATTCGGAGAATTGCACCACCGCCAACCCGTCCGGCAACAGTTATGGTTGCGGCTGGAATGGCATGACTTCAGGCTGGATAGACGAAACGGTCGATCTGTCGAAATTTGTCGGCGGTCAGGTGACGCTCCGCTTTGACTACGTAACGGATGCCGCGGTCAATGGCAAGGGCATGGCAATTGATGACCTGAAGATCGGCGCTATCGGTTATGCGACTGACCTTGAACATGACCTGGGCGGCTGGACTGCTGAGGGTTTCGTCCGTGTCCAAAACAAGCTGCCTCAGACGATGAATCTCAGCGTCGTGACCTACACCAGCAGAGGTATATCCGTGAGCCATTTTAACTTTCAAGGTGAGATCGTCATCGAAGGCTCCGATCTTTTCGGAGAAGACGTCGAAAAGACTGTTTTGGTAATTTCTGGCACAACCCCCTTCACAAGAGAAAAAGCAAACTACACAATTGATCTTGAGTGAGCAGTAATAAACTACAAAACAGAGGCTGAAAAATTTCAGCCTCTGTTTTGTGTCTTGTCAAAATTAAACACTTCCGATGGCGTCTACCAACTCATCATACACGCTAAAGTAAGGCAAGATGCCGATAAGATCCATCGACTCACGCACGTTCTGGCACAAGCTAACCAAGATCAGATGGCTTCTTCCGTGTTTTTTGAGCTCTTTTTGGACCCGAATTATCGACCACCAGCCCGCACTTGAAACAAAATCAACCTCGCTCATGTCGATGATTATGGCTTTGTTTTTGTCAAGTAATTCTGTCAGGATACGTTCGAGGTCGGGAGCTACAGCGCTATCAATCCGACCAAGTCCCTTCACCACACAAGCGCGTTTATACTCAGTTACTTTGAAGTCCATAATCACCTCTTTTTCCACTAATTGCGTATAAAAGATTATAACAGAATAACACTGCAATACACTCTGGTGTAGCGATTATGTCATGTATAATAGGTGCCTATGCGTTACCACATCTGGACAGAAGGCTGTCAAATGAATGTTGCGGATTCAAGCCGCCTCTCAAGAGCGCTTGATTCCCTTGGATTATCCCCCACAACAGACGTCAATCAGGCAGACCTGATCATCCTGAATACTTGTGTGGTCCGTCAGAGTGCTGAAGACCGGGCGCTCGGTCGCCTAAACTCTCTCAGACCGCTTAAACTTGCTAATCCCAACCTCATGATTGGCTTGATGGGCTGCCTGATTGGCATCCACGGCAACAGTGCCATGGAAAAGCGCTTCCCCTGGGTGGATATCTTTGCCGGCCCGTCAGATCCCGAACCTTTTTTGCGAGCCCTTGAATCACGGCTCGATCAAGATGATTCCGAAGCCTGGCGAAAACAGGTGGACGAAGTGCTGGATGACGAATTCGGACTGAGGCTGGAAGAAGCCCACGCGGTTTCGGAAAACTTACCTATTGTGCTTGGCTGTTCACACGCTTGCACCTACTGTGTTATTCCGAGTAAACGTGGCCGGGAACAAAGCCGTGACCCAAAAAAAATCCTCCAGGAAGCCAGAAGCCTGGTTGCTGGCGGAGCCAGGGAATTGGTTCTGCTGGGACAGATCGTCGACCGCTTTGGTCTTGATCTTGAAGGCAATTACCACCTTCCACAACTACTTGCTGACCTTTCAGAAATCCCGGATCTGCACCGACTGCGCTTTTTGACCTCACACCCCAATTGGATGAGCAATGATCTGATTGACGCCGTTGCTGCCCTGCCAAAGGTTATGCCCCACATTGAGGTTCCACTCCAGGCAGGCGATGACGAAATTCTTAAGATGATGCGCCGCGGCTATACAAACAGCCAATATCGCGACCTGGTTGCCCGCATTCGCGAGCGCGTTCCTGGGGTCTCGATTGGCACCGACATCATCGTTGGCTTTCCTGGCGAAAGCGAAGCAGCGTTCACGAACACTTACGACATCCTGGCTGATCTCAAGCTGGATGTGGCTCATCTCGCGCGCTACTCCCCACGACCAGGAACCTATTCAGCCCGTTTCTTGCCCGACGACGTTCCCGCTGAAGAAAAAATGCGACGATTTCGAGCCCTCGAAGATTTGCAAAAGGAAATTGTCGGAGATCTCAACGCAGCTTATCTCGGAAAGTCCATTCCGGTTCTTTTCGAAGGCAAATCCAAGAACCGCTGGCGCGGGAGAACCCCCACCAACCGGCTTGTTTTCGTTGAAACGGATCAGGATCTATTGGGTCAAGAACTGGATGTGCAGGTCAACTGGACCGGTCCGTGGTCCTTGCTTGGGCAATTAGGCGAATAAGCATTAATCCTGAGCCTGGCGTCTCTTCGCCATCAATCTGTTTTGTTTTCAAACTGGCATAGATCCCTGATCGGGCAAATAGCACACTTTGGCTTGCGAGCCTGGCAAATCTCACGACCGAGGTCGATCAGGTTCAGATGCAAGCTGCCAAAATCGCTGGGGTCAGCTATCTGTTCCATGTAAGCATGCGTTTTGGTAATGTCCAACTCTTTAGGGCGTAAACCAATGCGCCCGGTGACGCGGTAGATGTGCGTGTCCACTGGAAAAGCTGGCATCCCCAACGCAAACACCATTACAATCGCGGCGGTTTTTGGGCCTACCCCACGCAAATTTACCAACCAGCTGCGAGCTTCTTCCGGGCTCATCTTTTTCAGCCAGTCCAGATCGATTCCCCCCCGTTCAGCGGTGATATCCCGCAGAGCAGCCTGGATGTTGGGACCCTTCTGGTTAGCCAGACCAGCGATGCGAATGACGTACTGCAGCTCAGCCGGGTCGGCATCCCGTACTGCTTCCCAGCTTGAATAACGTTCTTTTAACTCCTCGAAAGCTTTGTCGCGGTTGATATCGTTTGTGTTTTGGGAGAGGATCGTGCAGACCAATTCGTCAACCGCGGGCAATTCAACATGCCAGGTCGGAGTTCCAAATTTGTTACGCAGCCTTTTTTGCACCTGCGCCATGCGATCGCGATGTTGCTGGATCTGGTCCATGCCCGCCTACCAGGTTTTCGTGATCTCTATCGGCTTCGCAGTTCTGATCTCACCAATCTCAAGACCACGCCAGTTTTTCAGAAGCGGGGTGTTGAAGCTTCGGAATGCCTCGCTTGCCATCTCATCCTCAAATCCAAGAGCCCTTAACAGGGCGACAATCAGGGAATAGGTTGCCCGCCGGTTTGGATCGCCATCGCTGATCTTAAATGCCACGCCAATTCCTGGCGAGCCCTTACCGCAGGCTCCCGGCATCAGGCTGATCATCTGGTAACCTTCTGCGCCGCCTTTTACCGCGGCTTTCCCTTGCATCAGGCTCATAAGGACGCTATCAAGCGCACCAGGTCCCGCCACCATTTCTGGATAAGCCATCATGGCATGGGTGATCTTCTGGCAAGCAGAAGCGCGCGATCCCCCCAATCCGATGGGGTCTGCCAGGCGTGCCATTGCCAGGGCAAAGTTATAAAGCGGCATGGCAAATACCGGCGCGCTGCAGCCGTCAATTCCAACAGCCATGTCTTTTGGCTCCACCACGCACATCTCTGCAACGGTTTTTAGAATGCGCTGCTGCAAGGGATTCTCCATGGATAAATATTCGTCCTTCGAGTAGTCATGCAAAAGCGCCTGAGCGAGCATGCCGCTGTGTTTTCCTGAACAATTGTGGCGATATGAAGTTGGCTCCTCACCGCGTTCGCGCATGGCAAGCGTAGTGGCTTTATCCGAAGGCCAGTGGACCCCACACTGAAGATCCGATTCCTGCAGACCAACTTTCTCATGGATCGAGCGTAAAACACGCACGTGTTCATCGGTTCCGTGATGAGAGGCACACAAAATGGCAAGCTCTTCTTCCGTAAACCCGTAGTGTTCCGGACCGCCATCTTCCACGAACGGGATTGCCTGGAGCGGCTTCATGGAACTGCGCGGAAAGGTGACAAGTTTGGGGTCACCAAGAGAGGTAAGCAGATTTCCAGCTGAATCGACCACCGCCAACGCCCCATAGTGGACGCACTCCACGATGCCCCCCCTGGTGAGTTCAACCACTGCTTCGTAACCTGCTTGTGTTTCTGCCATCCTTTTTCCTCTCTAAGACTGTTTTAATTCATAATAAGTTGTCAGGCCCCATCTGAGGCGATTGAAGAACAGTTCACCTTCAGCAGGTGAGTATTCGATCCGTTTCAGAACACGTGGGATCAATTCAAGATAAGTATCCAGATCAGCATTTTTTGCTTTCAAATTTTCAATCGAGTTCTGGATAAAAGTCATCAATTTTGCCATCGTCCTGACCTGATCCTGGCTGACCACACCTGCCCGGGAAGACACGATCTGGTAACCTTTGAATGCCCGGGAGGCCAGCAATTTCAAATCCGCCGCCCAGGCAGCAGGATTGGAATAAGCCAGGAATGGCGGTTGGTTCACCATGACGCTATCACCCACAAAAATCACCTTTTCCTGCGGCAAAGTTGCCCAGATTCCAGCAACGTTCGAGCCGGGATGATGCTCCAGTAAAACTTCCACCCCACCGAAAAAAAGATTCATATTTTGGTCAAAACTGATTTCGGGGGAAAATGGTCGGGAGGATGAGCCAATTGATTCGTGACTATCGCCGGAACCCAGTAATTCTTCCTGCAACTTGACCGCCTGTTGGCGGGGTCTCGCGGGCAGAAGATAGTCGGATTGAGAAACGATAATACAGTCGCAGCCTTTGGCACTTAACGTACGATCGTACTGAGTGTCAAGCAGCACCAGGAACAAGGAATCTGATTTTGACGAGCGACTGCCCCAGTTTTTTAGCTCATCAGTGCGATAGGGGGAATCGATCAGGATATTTCCTTCTTTGGTTTGGATGATGCCGGTATAAAGGCCAAGTGCGTTTTGCTGAATCGAGACGGTCGGGGTTAATTCCTGCATAGCTACTCCTTTTGTTACTTCCGCCCATTATAGCCAAAGTCAGGTTTAATCGCCAATTTATGGTGGTTTAAGGTTTACACCTGGGAATATCTGATTTGCCAAGCACTTTTGCGTTAAGCTCGAAGCCAAAATAGGGTGTGGGGTCCAGGGTGTTGACAATATCAAGTTCATTGAGATAATTTCCGCTGCCGTCATCCCTGACAATCGAAAAATGCAGATGAACACCCACCGGTCGGGCTGGATTCCCTGAGTAGTTCCCCTGAAACCCGAGTAGATCACCCGCAAAAACAGGTTTGTCCTTTGTCCCTGGCGGAAAAGCACTGTCAATGAAACTGTTGCCCTCGGCGTCTGCCAGGTGGGTCATGTAAAGCCAGATTTGCCGGCTTGGGTTAAGCGGATCTTGCGGGATGCGGATGATCAGGCTGGATCGCCAACCTTCTTCACGGGTCAAGAACCCATCATAGGGTGTATAGATCGGCGTCATTCCCGCTTGAGTTCCAGCAAAAATATCAATTCCCTGATGTCGGTTAAAGGGTTTGAATGAGTCATCCCACAGATACCCGATGAAGCCTTTGCTCGGCATTAAAAACGGTGCGTCACCACATTGGGTCAGTGCTTCGACTTCGTATTCGGGATACTTTTCGGGATTTCGCAGAAAATTTATCACCATTCTGCTGCGCCCGCCGAGATAAATTTTCCCCAGCAGGTAAAAACCTGCAAGTCCCACCATTGCTGCTGCCAGGAATATTATCAGCCAGGCGGCCCGCGAAACTTTTCGAGGTTTGCTTGATGCGCTTTTATCCATAGCAGCTGATTATAATGTCGTTTTGACTACAGTCACGGCAAACCTTGAATCAGGTACTGAGCCAGCAGATGGTATCCACTCCAGTCACCGAGCTGGACGGCGATAT
>DAISYV010000046.1:0-14863 GCA_036825115.1 Anaerolineaceae bacterium
ATCACCCTGACTTGACCCCGAGTCTTCTGTCTCATATGTATTGAACCCATTCAATTTATTCCAAAAGGCGAACAATATGATAAAATTTAGCCACGCATTCCCAATTTATCTTCTTCCTGGAGGATCATATGAGCCCTAAATCGATCAAGACGTTGTCCGCAATCCTGATAGTCCTTGTCTTATTGACCTTATCCTGCGAATTTTCTTTTGATGTTGGCGGTAAGAAAGATGGCACAACAACACCGGAAATTCAGCAAGTAACCTCTGCACCAGCAGAATCGGTTGTTGAACCAACGCAATCACCAACCGAAGCTCCCCCAGTAGCTCCTACTGCCATTCCACCCACAGCTGTTCCAACCCAACCGCCAATGCCTACGGATGAGCCAATTGCACAGTCGGAACCCTACTACACAGAGGAGTTTGATTACGTTCCAGATAACTGGTATTACGAGGTCTTGGTTGGTAACGAGGATAAGGCCGATATATCAGTTGCTGACGGCAAGTTGACTTTCACCATTGAAGATTACGACACCTATGCTTATGTGTTTTATGAAGATTACACCTATACTAACGTCTACATAGAAGCTTCCACAATCAACAGAGGCAGTAATGACAATATGGTGACGCTCGTCTGCCGTTACTCAGACAGTGGCTTCTATGAAGTCAACATCACAAATGGTGGCCTGTACGATATCTATGCTTATGTTGAAGCGATGGACATGGGTTATATACGCCTGTACAATGGTGGTTCAAGAAACATCAACATGGGAATGAAGAGCAATACCTTTGCCATGAGCTGTGAAGGCAAAGAGATCAAGCTCTGGGTTAATGGCGTGCTGGAACGCACGGTTGAAGATAACAACTACAATCTTCCGGAAGGTTTGATCGGCGTCGGTGTCTCCTCTTTTGATGCCCTTCCAGTCATAATTGATTTCGACTATGTATATATCGATGTTCCTTAAACCCTGAAGCAGCCTGATTAAAGTGCAACTAAAAGGAGACCTTCAATGGTCTCCTTTTTTATCTATAGGATCATGCAGCTCAATTGAAAGTAACCTGCCAATTATCCTGATTGCTGCTGATTTCGACCTGTAATTGTTCTTTGCCGTCACTCACTCTGAGCACAAGTTTCTGCGGTTCAAGCTCCAGAGCATGCCAGCGGGCTTGGCTCAACCAGGGATTCTGCTGCCGGAAAGCCGCCAATTCCCGCATCGCTCGCGCGCTGGTATGCTCTTTTTGTTCTTCCCAATCCATCGCTGGGCGGGCTTCGTCAAAACCAAGCGCGTTATTGGCATGGATCGACTGCCACTGCGAGAGCTCCCGCTCGCTGCCGTAATACACAATCGGTGCGCCTGGCATCAGGTAGAGCAGCCTTAGCGCTGCTTGCTGGGCGGGAACAGACCCCTGCGCGGTGAAGAAAAAGCGGTTCATGTCGTGATTGTCAATAAAGGCTGGGCGAGAAAATTCAAGCGGGTAGGCAGCCCAATAATTCTCCAGGTATCCAGCCAGTTGGCTCAAGGACCAGTGCCTGGTGGCAAAAGTTTCCCTGAGAGCCTGGCAGGTGAGGAAGTCGAGCGTGCCGTGCATGCTCCCGGCAAAGCTGATCTGCTCATCTGCCGGCGCGACAATTTCGCCAAAGGTCCAGCAGTCTGGATTGACTTCCTGGCAGGTTTGCTGGAATTCCACCCAAAACTCCCGCGCAGGTCCGTTGGCAAAATCCAACCGGTAACCATCCGCCCCACACTGCAGCCAATAACGGGCAACTTCCAGCAGATGAGCCCTGGCAGGGCTGCCCGGCTCCAGGTTGAAGCAGGGCATTTCAGGCACATCGTAAAAGCTCTCATACTCAGGGAAGTTTTTCCATTTGAACCAGGATATGGCGTCTTTATCGCCTGCCAGCGCAGCCTGGAAACCTTCGTGCTGGTTGGAGCAGTGGTTGGCAACAAAATCCAGCAAAACACGCAGCCCTTTAGCGTGAGCCAGATCCAGCAACTCGCGCAGGTCAGCTTCGGTACCAAAGCGTGGTTCAACGCGCAGGTAATCGCTGATATCATAGCCATGGTGGCTGGGGCTGGCAAAAATGGGCGAGAGCCAAATGGTGTTGAAACCCAGGTCTTTTATGTAATCCAGTTTTTCGATCACACCGCGCAGTGTTCCCCCGAACGGTTTCGTCAGGTCGGTTGTTTGCGGCCATTTTTTGCCTTTGCCCGGATTGAAGCGATCCACAAACACCTGGTAGACCACTGCCCACTGCGACCATGCTGGCGGTTGGTTGTTACTGGTGAACCTCAGCCTGAAGAGAGTCGCTTTGGCTACATCCGCGGCTTGATTATCCGCAAAGCATCGCCTGCCTTCGGGGAGTTCAGTGTAAATCTGGTAGAACAGCTCAGTTCCCTCTGTGAGTGCCGGGAAGTCCAGCTGCCAGTCCCGCAGCCATCCCCAGGTCAGTGTGTCCCAACGCCATTCCCCAGCATCAAGGCGCTTTTCTTGCCAACTTTTCCCTTCATCCAGGCTGTAACGCAGAGTCACTTGCTGAACTGCCAGATCGGAACTGCTGGTTGCTGTAATTCTGAAGGGCTGATCCGGTTTGGGCAGCCAGGGGGAGACCCGATAGGCATGATGCATCCCCTTGTGTTGGGAGATGTGGTGCGATGAGCCTTTCACTGGCTGATCGAGATCGCCAAAAAGATGGTCTGGATAGGGGTGAGTTGTCAAGAATTACCTCGTATTGAGTTAGTAAAAAAATTCTAAGCTATTTAGAGAAAAATAGGAAGTCAGACTGCCTCCAGCATTCTACCCTTAGTTGCCATGGAGAAGCCCGGGCTGTTATGATTTTGTCATGAAACTAACAAAGTTACTTGCACTCGGACTTTTGTCTTTGATCGTGTTTGCCGCCTGTGCTGGCGATCCCAACGCGTCTCCAGTTGTTCCCACCTCCGAAGATCCGACCCCTCCCGCACCAAGCCTTGCAGTACCAACGCAACCTGAGATTACGATAGCCCCTGAGATGACATCCACCCAGGTTCCCACCGTCGTACGCGCGCCGCTCACTGGTCCCCTGGTGGAAGTCGTGACCACAGGGTTGGACACTCCCTGGGAAATTGTTTTCCTGCCCAGTGGTGAATTGCTCGTCACCGAACGCTCCGGAAATTTGGTGTTGATTGGCAGGACAACCACGCGCATCCAGGTGCCAAACGTTGAGCAGCGGGGTGAAGGCGGGCTGTTGGGTTTGGCGCTAGATCCTGATTACGCTGTGAATAAGCAAATTTACGTCTATCTCACCTCGCTCGAAAATGGGCAGTTGGTCAACCGGGTGGAACGCTATGTCTTCAAAGATGGTGCGCTTTCAGACCGGCAAGTGATCTTCGAGGGTATTCTTGGCGCCAACAATCATGATGGAGGTCGCATCGAGTTCGGTCCGGATGGATACCTCTACATAACCACCGGCGACGCTCAAAATCCTGATATTGCGCAGGATATTTCCTCTTTGCAGGGGAAAATTCTGCGGGTTACCAGTGAGGGTGAAGTTCCTGAAAACAATCCATTTGCGACTGCGGTTTGGTCTTATGGACATCGCAACCCCCAGGGTTTGGCATGGGATGCGGAAGGACGCTTATGGTCCACCGAGCACGGCCCGAGCGGTTTTGGTTCCGGCTATGATGAGCTCAACCTCATCACGCCTGGTGCTAATTATGGCTGGCCTGAAATTCAAGGCGAAGAGATGCTCGAGGGGATAGTTAACCCGGTCATTCAATCGGGCGGCAGCGTCACCTGGGCTCCAGGGGATGTGGAGTACCTGGATGGCAAACTCTATTTCACCGGGTTGCGCGGCTCCGCGCTTTATGTGGTCAGTCTTGATGGCGAAAGGGTAACCGGTTTCGCCACATTTTTTTCCGGGGAACATGGCCGGTTGAGGGCAGTCCGCCTTGGACCTGATGGCTATCTCTACGTATCCACCAGCAACCGCGATGGACGAGCCAATCCAGGGGCTGATGATGATCTGATTTTGCGCGTCAACCCAAACTTGATCACCACGCCTTAGCCAGACCGTTGCTTCTGCGATTTTTGCGAACAAGTTTCGCTAAAATATTTGTTCAGGACGCAGGTCAGGTTCTTCTGCCTGCCCCTGAGCGAAGTGAACGGAGTGAACCTGACTTCACAAATGTCGGCAAATGCAGCCTTCCAACGTCAGGTTGAACTGCGCAACCTGACCTACGCCTGTGCCATTAATAAGCTAATTTTGCAATAAAAAGGGAGGATCAGACTGGTTTACGGTCAATGCGATCCTAAACGTGGTGCAATCACGGGAAGGAATGGTTGGATACTCCAACTTACAAAGTGCGATGCTGTATAATTATCCTGCGCGGAGACTGCCATGAGCGAAAGCGAAACCGAGATCACCCCAAAAATCACGATAAAGAAAAACGGACCTTATAAAGTGGAAGGCAAAGTGCCGTTCATCAAACTCACACAGGTCTGTTCGGAATACGGTGAGCCGCTCGAATGGAAATTTCTTGGCGACCAAACCCCGGATGGCGACTCCTACCTCCTATGCCGCTGCGGCAAATCTGCCACTTACCCATTTTGCGACGGTAGCCATAAAGCTGGCTTCGACGGTACAGAATCTGCCCGCACCGACCGCGCTTCTTTACGGGTTTTCACTTATAAAGGGCCTGGTCTTACCGTCAGGAAAGACTCGTCGCTCTGCATGCAGTCTGGCTTCTGCGTTCTGCGGAACACATCCGTATCAGAGCTTACCTACGGATCCATTGACCCGGTCAAGCGCGACCGCGCGATCAAGATGGTGCATGACTGCCCTTCAAGCTCCCTCACCTGCCGCCTGCCGCAAGACCCCGATCATGATTTGGAACCGGAATTACCAGTGCAAATTGCTGAGACGATTGAAATCACTTCCTACGGTCCGATCCGGGCACCCTTATTTGTGATGGGTTATTTGCCGATCGAGCGTTCGGACGGTGTGCCCTTCCGTCCCCTCAACCGTATATCCCTCTGCACTTGTGGTGGGTCGCATAACAAACCCCTCTGCGACGGAACCCATCGGTTCACGCAGGAAGCTGCCCTGCGCCGTCAGGCTCGTCTGAACAATCAGTAGTCATGGGCTACCTCGAAAACATCCGCCGCAAACGCACCTATGCTATTTTTGCTTATTGGATTGATGAAGCTTTTACTTACGATTCTATGGAGTCGCTTCGAGCATATCAATTCCTGATCCGTGAGCCTGATAATAGCCACTGGAGTCTTTCCCTGCTGGCTTTTACTGACGCATCAAAAATCATGGACCCTGCCCAGGCCGCGGCGGCAGCCAAGCACAAGATGATCTTTGAAAAACGGGGGAAAATCAAAACTCCCGAGTTGATCCAATCCTACGTGATCGGGCTCATCCAGGATTACCTGACCCGCGGTCCTCACCGCGAGAAATTCTTAGGCGCAAGCTCACTTAGCCTGCGTCTTGCGGACAATCCTCCTCTCGCCTTGACCCTCAGAAACTAAAAACGACACTTCATATAAGAACATTCTTAACTTCCTCAAAAGCTTTGGACTAAAGCTTGAAACAAGCTTCCTAATCAGCGATATTTACAGAAAACATAATGTGGAGATTTATATGAATAAAAAAGTTGCAATTATCAGCGGAAGCATCCGCAAAGAAGGTTATAGTACGCAGCTCGGAGAGGCTTTAAGGCCGCTTTTTCCAGATGGCTACGAGACTGAAATTGTCGAGATCGGTCACCTACCCCTTTACAATCAAGATTATGATGCTGGAACGCCGCCTGATTCCTACACTGAATTTCGCAAGAAAATCAACGAAATGGACGCCGTGCTTTTCATCACCCCCGAGCATAACCGCACTATACCCGCCGCTTTAAAAAACGTGTTGGATGTCGGTTCACGCCCTTACGGTCAATCTGCCTGGAATGGCAAGCCTGCGGCGGTAATCAGCAATTCGCCGGGAATGTTGGGCGGCTTTGGCGCAAACCATCACCTACGCCAGGTGCTGACTTTTTTGAACATGCCCATCCTGCAGCAGCCTGAGGCATACATTTCGAAAGTGGCGGAGCTCCTCGATGGGAATGGCGGCTTCAAGTCAGAAAACACCCAAAAGTTTGCCCAATCCATCGTGGATGCGTTTGTCGATCATATTGACCGTTATTGATAATGAAAATTTGTTGAAGGATAAAAACTATTATCAAGACTATATTGGTTTCCCCCTTGTTTAGTGGGATTAAATTGACTTTTATTTTTCAAACATATCACTTAGGATCGTAGGGTCCATACTTTTTTCGCTTGTATCGGGTAACCACAGGGGGTTACCCCTACATCTGGGGGTTTTAGGTAGTTGGCGTCGTAGGGGCAGACCCCTGTGTCTGCCCTAAAAACTATCTTAACTAATAGCGATCTATGCAACATACAAAGCCAGATTGAACTCTATCCACCATGCTCAGGGACCGATGATAATCAACCCGGCTTTCATCTTAAGATAAAATCAATCCCGTGAATCACGAGATTATTCTCAACAAGCAACAGGCTCAGCAAGTAATGCTGGCAAGTCTTGGCTTGCGCACTCCTCCCCGCCGCAAAGCTGGCAAGGCAGATCTTCTAACCACCATCCGCCAAATTCACAATCTGCAAATTGACACCATCAGCGTGGTCGCGCGTGCCCATCAGCATATCCTTTGGTCGCGCCTGGGCAGCTACCAAACCAATTGGCTTGAAGAACTTCACTCCGAGGGTCAGCTCTTTGAATATTTTTCCCATGCGGTCTGCCTGCTCCCGATCGAGGATTACCCGCTATTTCGCGCCCTGATGCTCGAGAAGTTTATTGGCTGGGATAACATCCGCGACTGGGGCGAAAAGAATGCTGACACGCTGGAACAAATCCTGTCTCACATCCAGCAAAACGGCGCCGCGCGTTCCTCGGATTTTGTGAGCAAGCAGTCGCGCGGCAAGTGGTGGGATTGGAAGGTGGAGAAGGTCGCCCTGGAGCATCTTTATTACCGTGGGGATCTCATGATCGCCCGGCGCGAGAGCTTTCAGCGGGTTTATGACCTGCGTGAACGTGTCTTGCCCAGCTGGGAAGACACGCAAGCGCCTGAGTATTCCATTGCAGTCAAGGAGCTGACGCGAAAAGCCATCAAAGCGCTAGGGATTGCCAGCAACACCTGGGCTGCGAATTATTTCTATATCAAAAAAGCTGAAACCGCGGCAGCCATCGCGGAGCTCCAGGCAGAAGGTGCCATTTTCCCCGTCCGCATTGAAGGAGTTAAAGGCGGTCCTTTCTTTGTTTACGTGGAAAACGAAGCATTGCTGGAAGCCGTTCAGTCAGAACAATTACCAGCCGAGCATACAACCATCCTTTCTCCTTTCGACCCATTGGTGAGTGACCGGGGTCGTACGAGAGATTTGTTTGACTTCGATTATTCGATCGAATGCTATACTCCCGCGCCTAAACGCAAATATGGCTACTTCGTCCTGCCCATTTTGCACAGGGGGCGGCTGATTGGCAGGCTGGATGCCAAAGCCTGGCGAAAAGAGGGACGTTTGCAGGTTATAAGTCTCTATTTGGAACCGGGTATACCAGTCAGCGCAGGCTTGACCAGGGAGCTGGCTAAAACCTTGCGAGCTTACGCAAGTTGGCAAGGTCTAAGCAAGGTCTTGATCGACTGGGCTGAGTCGGAAAAGCTGAGTTCGGGTTTGATGGCTTACCTGGAAGAAGGGTAGCCTTGTCCAGGGCAGACAAGCCTATTTGACTCGTGATATCATCGTGACATGGAAGAACAAAAGAACGGATCCTGGATGGCAGATCCCAATCCGATAACCGGGAAAGCAGTTGATCAAACAGCCCAATCCAACCCAATCGCAAAGCAAGGGCTTTGGGAACGTGTCAGGCATTTGGGGCTGGAACCTGCGGTCATGCGCGGTCTGACATTGGTCGCGACGGTAACAATGATGGCGCTGGTGTCATGGGCGATGAGCAGATACTACATCAGTGTCGAAGGTCAACGAGCCGTCGATGTAAAGGCTGTTGGCGCAACGCAATCAACACCATCAAACCCCGAAGTTTTCTTATTGCAGGCTTCAGAACCAATCATTGAAAGTGACGCGATTCGGCGGGATGTAAACCTGGATACTGTACTGCCAATGCGGGCCCGCGCAGAGATAATCAGCTACACCGTGCAAGCGGGTGACAATCTCACCTCTATTGCTGAACGATTCAATCTTCTGCCAGAAACAGTTCTCTGGAGCAATCGCTACAGTCTTGGAGACGATCCTCACTTTATTTACCCCGGTCAGCAATTACTGATTTCACCTGTTGATGGCACACTGCACCGCTGGAGCGCCGGCGAGGGGCTGAACGGCGTGGCGGAGTACTACCAGGTCACGCCGGATGTGATTGTAAACTTCCCCGGAAATCACCTGGTGGCTGCCACCCTGGGTGATTATGCATCCCCGAATATCACTCCGGGAACCATGCTGGTGGTGCCGGGTGGCAAGGGTGAATTTTCCGACTGGCGCACTCCGCGTATTACCCGCGAAGAGCCGGCAACGGCAGTCAACGTCGGCCCCGGAGCATGCACAGGTAGCTATGATGGGGTGGTTGGGACGCTAAACTTCCGCTGGCCTGTGGAGGACCATGTTCTATCCGGCTATGATTATTTGCCATCGGCAAATCATCTTGGCATCGACCTGCGGGGGGAAATGGGCGATCCCGTCAAGGCGGTCGACAACGGAGTTGTAGTGTATGCCGGTTGGAATGATTGGGGCTATGGCAACATGGTAGTGGTGGATCACGGATTTGGCTGGCAGTCGCTTTATGCCCACCTGGCAGAGGTGAATGTAATTTGTGGGCAGGAAGTCTATGCCGGAGAAAAACTGGGCAGTGTGGGCGACACCGGCGAAGCAGACGGCGTGCACCTGCATTTCGAACTGCGCAGCGATGAATACGGACGCGTGAACCCTTGGGATTTCCTGCAATGAGACCGCGGAATAACCTCTTGCTGTTGATAAGCTTGCTGGCGCTTTCTTCCTGCGTGGTGAGCGCAACATCGCCAAGCCCGACGCCCTCAGTGCGGCCAGCAACGCTAACCCCCACCGCGACGGCAACCGCGACCGCAACGCCTACTTCCACCTCCACACTGACCCCAATTCCAAGCGCGACACCTGTGCCGCCAACCCCGACTCTCACTCTTAGACAAGAGCGCGAAGCCAACCTTTACCAGGCAAGTTTGCACTACCTGGCGGACACTGCAGAAGAGGCCGACCTGGTAGCGAGGGAAATTGATTTCGCCTCCGGTCCTCACGAATCAGCTGATAACGCTTGTGGTCCGCTGACCGTCGCGATCCTGCGGGATGGCGGCTATCTGCCAGAAGATGCCAACCCTCACGATATGTGGCTGCTCTGCCCCCGTGAAGATATCCCGGGGTGCAACGGTCTTGACATATTGGATCAAAAATACTTCCCACTCCTGGATTACGACTATATCCGCGTGGATGAAAGCGTCGGCAGCTACGATTGGGCTAAGAATCCACTCCAACCGGGAGACTGGCTCTACCTGTTTGTCCGTAAGGGCATTTCCAAATATGACGGTTTCGACCATATGCTGGTGGTGACCAGGGTGGATGACAGCGGCAGAGCCTACAGCGTGACCAACATCAACAAGGGTGATGGTTTTGTGATCCAGGAAGAACTGCTCTACGACCCCCGGCGACCAAACCTGGGGTTATTTGCGGAGCTTACCAACGACGATCTGCGCAAAGAACTAGGCATGACCGGTACAGCGGGCTTCCTTCTGATTCGAGCCAAAGCAAACTCACTTCCTTGATTCTCACAATCGTTGTACTAGAATGACCAACAACCAGCTTTTATGCATATAATTGTCAGGCAAAACGAACTTAATAAACAACGTTAAGGAGAATTATGGAAGAAAAAGATCTAAGCCTGCGTATCTGGGACTTGCTGCGCGATGCCTCCGTTAATACCGAATTCATGATGACCGAGTTTAGCTCCAAAAACAAGCTTTCTCGTCTGCAAGGTCGCACCATGCTTCAAATTTTCATCCAGGAGAAGGTCAGGTTGAGCGATCTGGCTGAGATTATGGGGATGAATCCGGGCAACCTCAGCCGCGTTTGCCAATCCCTTGAGAATGACGCCCTGCTGCAGCGAGAACGCAGCACTCAGGATCACCGGGTATGGTCGATCTCGCTGACTGAAAAGGGCCATAATGTAATCCGGGAGATAGTGAATAGCATCGAAGCTTCTTTCAAGAGGTTTTTAGAGGAACATTCCGCGGAAGAGTTGGACCAGTTGGTCAGATTGTGGACAGACTACAACCACTATTTCAACCAGGCCAGATTGGATCACCTTTCCAGGAAGAGCTGAGCTCCAATTCAAGGGCAATCAACCTCAGAAACCCACGCAAAACATAAAAGCCTGATTCCAGGCATAAACAACAACCCCACAATTTCAAGGTGGGGTTGTTTGTTCATTATCCCCTGCTCCACACCCTTCGAGCGTGCTACAATTAAACTATGGACCCCGCAGAGCTAAGTGACCCTCGTCCTTCGCCTATCGCTGGAAGCTGGTACCCCGGTAAAGCCGACGTACTGCGCAGGACAATTGAAAGCTTTTTGGATGAGGCTGTTGTGCCTGAGTTTGAGGGACAGCCAGTGGGTTTGATTGTGCCCCATGCCGGGTATCTCTATTCCGGGCTGACCGCCGCGCATGCCTTCAAGGTATTACAAGGAAGGCAATTCGCGCGCGTGATCATCCTCTCACCGTCGCACCAGCCATACCACCAACCCCTGTTGACCACTGCCCACGACTCCTACGCGACGCCGCTGGGGCTCGTGCCAGTCGATCGGGGAGCCCTCAAAAAGCTTGACGCAATTCTGAGGGAAAATGCTGGCCCGGAGCTTGCTTCAGTGCGGAGAGACCAGGAACACTCGCTGGAGATTGAATTGCCGTTTTTACAGACGACCCTCGCGGAAGGTTTTTGGCTAATTCCACTGATGATGGTGGATCAGTCCGCGTCATTGGTGCGCCTTCTTTCCACTGCCCTGGTCAAGTTGATCCAGAGCTTTCCGGCAGAGGAGAGCACACTTTTGGTTGCGTCGAGTGACCTTTCGCACTTTTACACAGAGAGGGTTGCCAATCGCCTGGACGGTAATCTCGCCCAGGCTGTGCGGGAATTTGATTTGAACGCGTTCTATCAACATAAACAACGCGGCGAAATGGAAGCTTGCGGTTTGGCACCAATGGCAACCGTGCTGCAGACCTCCCATCTGTTGGGGGCAGACCAGGTGACCATCGCCAATCACCGAACTTCTGCGGCTGTAACAGGAGATAGAAGCAGCGTGGTGGGTTACCTTTCGGCCGTCATTTCTACTGGAAAGGCGCTGGCGCATGAGTAAACGTCCTTGGAAGCTAATAACATCCTTGCTTATCCTTATTCTGGTTGCTTCCAACCTGGCTGCCTGCCAGAAACCGCTGCAGGGGCGACCAACCGCATTGCCTACCCAACTGCCAACTGCCAGCATCACCCCCACCCCTTCGCAAACTCCTACACAGTTGCCCACGGTAACCATGACCCCCACTGCCACCGCGACGCCAACCGATACACCTGTCCCGACAGCTACGAGCACTGCCACCCCCACCCCCATCCCAACCCGGCTGGCGACGCTCTTTCCATTGACTGCGGGTCAACAGGCAGTAGATTACGGCTATCACTACATAACCCGTAAAGATAACCGTGAAGATGGCAGCTTGCGCAACCTCAGCGCCATGGTCAGCTTCCAGCTCATGGATCGCGGCATCCATAGCGAGACTATTAAGATCCTGGGGGAGGATGTGACTGTTTACTATCTGCGGGTCAGGCACGTCTTTGACCAAACCAACCTGGAGGTCAAACTGGTGTTGACCGGGCTGTATGGACAGAACGTACCCATAGCCGGCATGCCGGCGGATGGTTCCTCCTACATCAGTCTGCGAACACAAGAATCCGATGAGCTTTTTGAACCCTGGAAGTTGCACCAGGACTGGAGCCTGCCGCTCGATCAGCGCGCGCCGCTCTTTGAGACTGTCCGCCTGCCGGACTTTGAAACGATCTTGCGAAACCTGCCCGACCAGGTGATCGTACTGGCAGATCACCCCATCATTCTTGATCCGGATGGCTGGACCCAGATCTACATCGACATGGACCGGGTGAGCAGCTCTGCAGCCCGCTTCCAACCTTTCTTCTCATTCAATGAGTTTGACCAGATGACCGGTCAAAGTACCCAGGCAAACGCCTGGATGGATTACCTGGTCAACAACACGGATATCCCCAGTAATCAATACAACCGGATGTACTTTGCCGCTGATTTCCTGGTGATTGTCACCCCCTGATGGCAGGCTTAGCTTGAAACCTTACGCCGATGTCAGCATCAACCTGGCTCAGATAGACAAAAGTTACCACTACCTGGTCCCGCAAGAGCTTGGCGAGGTACTTCAGCCTGGCTGCCTGGTGGCAGTGCCTTTTGGCAAACAGGTTGTCCAGGGCGTGGTGTTGAGCTTGTTGGATAAAAGCGACGTGGAAGGATTGCTGCCGATCCAGGCGGTTCTATCCGAAGATACGGTCCTGACCGAAACGCAACTCAGCCTGGCAAAGTGGATGGCGGAAGCCTGGTACGCGCCGCTTGGCGCTTGCATCAACCTGATGATCCCGGTTGGTTTCTCACGCCGGGCGGATATCGTCGCCACCCTTTCAGGGCATGAAGGCTACGACGAAAGCGCCTTCAAGCCTGTGCAAAAACGTCTTCTGAAACTGCTGAAAGAACGCGGACCCTTGCGAGGCAGACAGCTGGACCACGCTTTTGGCGAGATCGAGTGGCGGGGCAGCCTGGAGGGCTTGCGCGTAGCAGGGCTTGTGCGCACGGGCAATGTGCTACCCCCGCCAGGCATCGCGCCGAAAACGCTGCGCACGGCGGCGCTTTCCTTGCCTCCTGCCGCCCTTGAAGCCCTCTCGCTCAAGCAGCTCGGGAAAAATGACACAACTCAACAACGGCGAAAAAAGGTACTGGATTTGTTGGCACAGGAAGCCTTCCCGATCGATTTCTCCTGGATCTATGCTGAAACCGGCGCGAGTTACACCGATCTCAAGTTCCTTGCCGAAGCTGGTTTGCTGCATTTTAACGAGACGGAGGTCTGGCGCGACCCGCTGGAGGACATCCACGTCAAGCCAGACGTCATCCCAACCCTCACGCCGGACCAGGAACAGGTCTGGCAGCAGATCCAGCCGGGTTTGGGGCAGGCGGACCAGAAGCCCTATCTGCTGCATGGCGTAACCGGCTCTGGCAAGACGGAAATTTACATGCGGGCAGCCGCGGAAATGCTTGCCCAGGGACGCCAGGTGCTGATGATGGTGCCGGAAATCGCCATGACACCCCAAACCGTGCGGCGTTTCATGGCGCGCTTCCACAACCAGGTCGGTCTCTACCACTCCAAGCTCTCGGATGGTGAACGCTACGACACCTGGCGCAGAGCCCGCAGCGGGGAATTAAAGTTGATTGTTGGCTCGCGCAGCGCGCTGTTTGTGCCTCTGCCCAACCTGAGTTTGATCGCGATCGATGAATGTGATCATGACTCCTATGATGAGACCGAGCGTGAGCCTTTTTACCACGCTGTGGAGACTGCTGAGACCCTGGCAAGGTTGAGCTGCGCTAATTTGATCCTTGGCAGTGCCACCCCTCGCGTCACCCAATACTTCAACGCCCGCCGGGGAGAAATGAAACTGCTGAGCCTGCCCAACCGCATCCTGGCGCATCGCACTGAGGTTTCTCAGCCCGGCAAGACCAACGAATTGCTCACGCTGGAGCTGCCGAAAGTGAACGTGGTGGACATGCGGGCGGAACTGCGCGCTGGCAACAGCAGCGTACTCTCCAAGATGCTGCGCGACAAACTAGCCCTGACGCTGCAAGCCGGGCAGCAGGCAATCCTGTTCCTCAACCGGCGCGGCAAAGCAACCTATGTCTTTTGCCGTCAATGCGGTTATGTACTGCGCTGCCCAAGGGACGATCAACCCCTGGTGCATCATGGGGCAGGGCAGGGCTTGATCTGCCACTTATGTGGTTACACCCGCCAGATGCCCAAAAAATGCCCGGAATGCGGCAGCAACCAAATCCGCCAATTGGGTTTGGGAACTGAACGCCTCGAAGAAGTGGTACAGAAGGAATTCCCTGGCGCGCGACTTCTGCGCTGGGATGCCGACACGACGCAGCACAAAGGCGAGCACGAACTGATTCTCTCCCATTTCAGCGCGCACCGGGCAGACGTGCTGATTGGCACGCAGATGCTCGCCAAAGGGTTGGATTTGCCGCTCGTAACACTGGTTGGGATCGTCCTGGCGGAGGTTGGTCTGAATCTGCCCGACTATCGTGCCGCGGAACGCAGCTTCCAGGTGCTCACCCAGGTTGCCGGTCGGGCGGGCAGGAGCCCATTGGGCGGCCAGGTGGTTTTGCAGACTTATCAGCCTGAGAATTACGTCATCCGGGCTGCCTCTCATCACGACTTTGAGGGTTTTTACCTGCAGGAACTCGAACTCCGCAAGGCTCTGAGCTATCCGCCCTACTCCCGCTTGATTCGGCTGGAATACCGCCACTCCATCGAAAGCAAGGCCGAAAGCCAGGCGCAGACCATGGCAGACTTGCTCAGGGCTGAGATTTTTGCCCGGGAGATGCGGCAGACCGACTTTATTGGTCCGGTGCCAGCCTATTACCGCAAAGTCGGCGGTCAATTCCGCTGGCAGATCATCCTGCGCGGACCAAATCCGCTGCCTTTACTCGATGCTCTTCCACTACGCGGCTGGCAGGT
>DAISYV010000047.1:0-1560 GCA_036825115.1 Anaerolineaceae bacterium
GGTCAGAAGCCTGTTGTCATCGCCGCCAAGAAAGCCATTTCCAATTTCAAGCTGCGTGAAGGGCGTCAGATTGGCGTCAAGGTCACTTTGCGGGGAGATAAGATGTGGGCATTTTTGGACCGCCTGATCAACGTTGCTCTGCCTCGTGTGCGTGACTTCCGTGGAATTTCGGCTGATTCATTTGACGGACGTGGCAACTACACGCTTGGTCTGACTGAGCAGCTGATCTTCCCTGAGATCCAGTATGACAAAATTGACAAAGTGCGTGGAATGGAAATCAGCATTGTGACAACCGCTGAATCTGATGACCATGCCCGGCAATTGCTGAGCAAATTCGGCATGCCCTTCAGGAAAGGAAACTAAATGGCTAAAAAGTGTATGCAATATCGCGAAATGCGGCGGAAATATCCAAACCGCGTTGTAAATCGCTGTCGTGTGTGCGGCAGACCGCGCGGTTATATGCGCAAATTTGGTCTTTGCCGTATTTGCTTCCGTGAATTAGCACTCCAGGGAAAAATCCCCGGTGTGACTAAAGCATCCTGGTAATTAGACCTGGAGGGATGAAAATGACTATATCAGATCCAATTGCCGATATGTTGACGAGAATCCGCAATGTTGCCATGGTTGGAAAAACAACCGTAGCCATGCCGAGCTCGAAGCTCAAGAGTGAACTAGCCCGCATTCTGACCGAAGAGGGTTATCTTGAGAGTTATGAAGTCGTTGATGGAAAAAGCGAATCGCACAAAGTTTTGCGCATGAAACTGAAATACATCGGCGAACGCCGCCAACGCCGCCCGATTATCACGGGTTTGGAGCGCGTCAGCCACCCCGGCTGCCGGGTTTACACCTCCAAGAATGATATCCCCTGGGTATTATCTGGTATTGGTATCGCGATTTTATCAACCCCGAAGGGTATCATGACCGGCCAACGCGCTCGCAAGATCGGCGTCGGCGGTGAGATCCTCTGCAAGGTTTGGTAGGAGGAAGAGAAATGTCGCGAATTGGTAAATTACCCATCACACTACCCAAGGGTGTGGAAGTAAAAATGGACGGGAACAAGGTTTCAGTGAAGGGCCCCAACGGGATCCTTGAGGAAACTTTCTCCCCTGAGATTTCGATTAAACTCGAAGATGGCGTCATCACAGTGGAACGTCCCAGCGACGAACCGCGGATGCGGGCTTTGCACGGAACCACGCGCGCCCTGCTCAATAACATGATCGTTGGTTGTGACAAAGGCTTTGAAATCGTGCTGGAGTATAGCGGTGTCGGTTATCGGGCTGAACTGAAAGGCAAGGACCTGCTGTTGAACCTGGGATATTCACACCCCATCAACTTCCCTGCTCCCGATGGCATCACTTACGACGTGGACGCAAAAGCCCGTCTGATCAAGATCAAAGGGCGTGACCGCCAGCAGGTGGGTCAGGTAGCCGCGAATATTCGCAAGCTGCGCCCACCAGAACGTTATCATGGAACCGGTGTTCGCTACCAGGGCGAGATCATCAAGCTCAAGGCTGGTAAAGCCGGAAAAACCGGTAAGTAGAGGTAAATGACTATGGCTAA
>DAISYV010000047.1:1660-14778 GCA_036825115.1 Anaerolineaceae bacterium
TCAAGGCTGGTAAAGCCGGAAAAACCGGTAAGTAGAGGTAAATGACTATGGCTAAAAAATCAAGAAACGCTGCTCGTTTACACCGTCATGCTCGTGTGCGCAAGAAGGTCTTTGGCACACCAGAGCGTCCGCGCCTGAATGTTTTTCGCAGCATCAGCGAGATCTATGCCCAGGTGATCGATGATCACAGCGGCACAACCCTCGTGTCCGCCTCCACAGTGGATGCGGCGATGCGTGAAGTCGTGAAGGGCAAGAATAAAACCGAACAAGCTATGCTTGTTGGCGAAGCGCTTGCCAAACGCGCCCTGGACAAAGGCATCAAAACCGTTGTCATGGATCGTGGTGGTTACATTTATACCGGTCGTCTGAAAGCTCTGGCCGAAGGTGCTCGCAAGGGCGGGCTGGAATTCTAAAACGAGGATACTATGGAAGAATATCAAGGATTAGAGACTCAATACGACGAACGTGTGATTGACATCGCCCGCGTTGCCAAAGTTGTCAAAGGTGGCCGCCGCTTCTCGTTCCGCGTGACCCTGGTGGTCGGCGATAACAACGGGAATGTTGGTCTGGGCACTGGTAAGGCACTGGCTGTTCCGGATGCGATGCGCAAAGCCACCGAGCGTGCGTATAAGAATATGAAGAAAGTAAGCCTGATGGGCACCACAATCGCCCACGAGGTGACTGGCAGCCAAAGCGGCGCGAAAGTGCTGCTGAAGCCTGCTTCGGCTGGTACTGGCGTTATCGCGGCTGGTGGTGTGCGTGCGGTTTGCGAAGCTGCAGGGATCAAGGATATCCTTACCAAATCTCTGGGCTCTTCAAACATGCTCAACATCGTTCAGGCTACTTTCGATGCCTTATCACAGCTGAAATCACCTGCCACCGTGGCTGCGGAACGCGGCAAGGACGTGCGGGATGTGACACCATATTGGGAGCGGAGGAAGAATGGCTAAGAAACAATCCAACACGCTTCGTATCAAGTTGGTGAAAAGCGGCATCGGTTACACCGAACGCACCAAACGAACACTCAAAGCACTCGGTTTCCATAATCTCAACCAGGTTGTTGAGCATCAGGACAACGAGGCTCTGCGCGGTATGCTGACAAAGGTCTCGCATCTAATCGAGATCGAGTCGGACACTGAGGAGAAGTAAGCATGCAACTACATGATCTTAAACCGAACGAAGGCGCAAAGAAAACGCGCAAGCGTGTAGGTCGGGGCACTGGTAGCGGCGCTGGCAAAACTGCCGGTCGCGGCACCAAGGGTCAGAACTCGCGCAGTGGCGGCGGTGTGCGCCCCTATCATATGGGCGGCAACCTGCCCTTCTTCCGCAAGCTACCTTTCCTGCGTGGTGAGGGCTTTACCCCACGCAACCGTGTACGCTACGCGGAAGTAAACCTGGACTCACTGCAGGGCTTCAAGGCCGGTGATGAAATCACCCCTGAGAGCCTGAAAGCTGCTGGTCTGTTGAAGGGCAAAGATTTGCCCATCAAAATCATGGGACGTGGTGATATTAACGTTGCCCTGAAAATCAAAGCTCATAAGGTGACTGAAGGCGCACGCCAGAAGATTGAACAAGCTGGCGGAACTATCGAAACTTTGGCACTTTCGTAGCTAAGAGGAGATGAGTGATGAAACGATCATCCTGGCGTTACCTGTGGAAATCTGAGGATATCCGCAACAAGCTGTTGATTTCGCTGTTGCTGCTGGCGATTTTCCGCCTGGCAGCTAACATTCCAGTTCCCGGCATTAACCGTGCCGCTGTCGCGGCATTGTCGCAACAGACGGGCGCTGGCGGTAACCTGGTGAACTTGCTTGATCTGCTGTCTGGCGGAGCTGTATCCAGATTCTCTGTGCTTGCCATGGGTGTTTACCCCTATATCACCGCCCAAATTATCCTGCAACTGCTTACGCCGGTAATCCCCGCGTTGGAGCAGAAAATGAAGGATGATCCCCGCGAAGGTCGCATCTGGATGGAAAAATGGACCGTAATCCTGACTATTCCGATGGCGCTCCTCTCGGCTTTTGGACAAATCAATATCTTTAACTCCATGCTGGGCGGCAGCACAGTCATTGAGCAATGGGGCTTCACCGGAGAACGGTTATTGCCGACCATCACTGCCATCATCAGCATGGTGGGCGGTACGATGTTTGGCATCTGGATTGGTCAGTTGATCTCTGAATACGGCTTGCGCAATCAAGGTTTGTCGTTGATCATTTTCGCTGGTATTGTCTCACGTTTCCCGGTTACGATCGCCCAGATGTTCAACGCGAAAGAAGCCTGGTGGGTATTTGCGGTGGTGCTGATCGTCTTTGTATTGACGATTTTGGCGATTGTGTATGTACAGGGTGGACGGCGCAATATCCCGGTTTTGTTCCCGGGTCGGCGTATTGGCAACCGTATGTCGATGCCAGTGCGCAGTCAATTGCCCCTGATGGTCAACATGGCCGGCATGATCCCGATCATTTTTGCCCAGTCATTCCTGACCTTCCCGGCGATTCTATCTTCATTTTTTATCAATGCCCAGACCAAGTGGGTCAACAGTGCGTCCAACTGGGTTTATAAAGCCTTTGGTGGTGAAACCTGGTGGTATCCGATTATGTTCTTCCTGTTGGTAGTCGCGTTCGCGTACTTCTATACTGATGTTCTATTCGGACAGCAGAACTACGGCGAGAACCTGAAAAAGCAAGGTGCTCAGATCCCGGGTGTTGTGCGTGGCAAACCCACGCAGGATTACCTGACGCGTGTTCAGCGGCGCATTACGCTGCCAGGCGCGTTCTTCCTGGGTTTGGTTGCAGTTTTGCCTTACATCATGGGTTACTTCCTGCCTACTGGTAGCGCGGGTGTGCAACTGATGCAGGCTTCTGGTCTTTTGATTGTCGTCGGCACCATCCGTGAGACGGTTGAGTTAATCAGTACTGAACTGCGCATGCACGGCTACGATGATCGTTTGATCAACTAAGCTGGAGTGTATTGAGATGAATAATAAAGCCACTTACATCGTCATGCTGGGTCCTCCGGGAGCTGGCAAGGGCACCCAGGCGAAGATCCTGGCAGAAAAGCTGGGACTGGTACATGTTTCAACCGGAGATCTTTTCCGGGAGAATCTGAGCCAGGAAACAGAACTGGGTAAGTTGGCTTCAAGTTTTATGGTCAAGGGTGAACTCGTGCCTGATGGTGTTACCATCGCGATGGTGAGAGAACGCCTCTCAAGACCCGACTGTGCCATGGGAGCCGTGATGGACGGCTTCCCACGCACACCGGCACAGGCTGAAGCGTTCGAAACGCTTTTGGCTGAGATTGATGGCAAGGTAGATTTAGTGCCCTTCATCAGCGTGCCGAATGAAGTGCTGGTGGAGCGCCTCAGCGGTCGTTGGATGAGCCACGCGGGGCGCGTTTATCACGCGCTGTACAATCCTCCCAAGGTTAAATGGGTGGATGATGTGGACGGCTCACCCCTCTATCAGCGGGATGACGACAAGCCCGAGACGGTCTTGCACCGGATCAATGTCTATTACGACCAGACATCCCCCCTGATTGATTTTTATCGCCAGGCAGGGATATTGGTTGAGATAGACGGCACACAGGAAATTGAGCAGGTCACGGAAGATTTGCTGAAAGCTGTGGCGTAATGTTTGGAAGCAGTATCAACCTCAAATCAGGCGCGGAAATTGCCCTGATGCGGGAAGCTGGTCGTTTGAATGCCCGGACCCTTGAAGCGGTCAAGGCGGAGATCCGGCCAGGTGTAACTACAGGTGAACTGAATGAGGTCGCGGAGAGTTTTCAGCGGGCTCACGGAGTTTACTCGCCCTTTAAGAATTATGACCCCGGAAACGGCGTGCCCTTTCCAGGGAGCATCTGCACCAGCATCAATGAAGAAATGGTGCACGGCATTCCTGGTAAGCGCAAGCTAAGAGAAGGCGACATCATATCGGTTGATTGCGGTACGGTTTACGAAGGTTTCATTGGCGATTCGGCTTTCACAATTGGCGTCGGCGAGATCTCGGTGGAAGCCCAACGCTTGATCGATGTGACACGAAAAGCATTGGAAATTGCCACGTCTTTGATGGTACCGGGGAATCGCAGTGGCGATGTTGGCTCGGCGATCGAAATTTACGTGGAAAGCCAGGGTTTTCGCTCCACGCACACTTACACCGGACATGGTGTGGGGCGTGAAATGCACGAGAGCCCGCAGCTAACCAACTACGGCGTGCCCGGGCAGGGATTTTTGCTGCGCGAAGGCATGACAATCGCGATTGAGCCGATGGTGCTGATTGGCACCCGGAGCACAAAGACACTGCGCAATGAGTGGACAGTTGTTTCGGTGAACAGGAAACTGACTGCGCACCAGGAAAATACGATAGCAGTAACCAAGGAAGGCCCGCTGGTATTGACCAGTTTGTAGCCAAAACCTTGTCAAGAATGAACGATAAAGATATAATAGATTCTTTGCGGATAGAAGAAGGAGTAAACTGATGAAAGTATCAGCATCGATAAAGAAACGCTGTAACAAGTGCAAGATCGTCAAAAGAGACGGTCGGCTTTATGTTATTTGTACGAATACCCGCCACAAGCAGCGACAAGGATAAGGAATCATAATATGGCTCGTATAGAAGGTATTGACCTCCCGCGCAACAAGCGCATCCAGATCGGTTTACGATATATCTTTGGTATCGGACCAAAAACTGCGGATAGTATCCTTGCAGCTACTGGTGTCGATCCTGATGTCCGGGTAAAAGATTTACCCGAAACCGAAGTTTCCAAATTACGTGATTACATCGGACAAAACGTCAAGGTTGAAGGCGACCTTCGCCGGGAAGTCCAGATGAACATCAAGCGTTTGGTTGAGATTGGCTGCTATCGTGGCTTGCGCCACCGCCGCAACCTCCCAGCCCGCGGTCAGAATACCCGCACCAACGCCCGCACACGCAAGGGTCCCAAGCGCACCGTCGCTGGTCGCGGACGCCGTCGTGGAGCGACCAAGAAATAGTAATGAACTGACCAGCAAGCCTGGGATGGGGTTCCCTTTCTCCCCAGCGGCAACCTATGGCAAGCTGCGACAGACATGTAAAGATTTAGTGAGGAAGAATTATGGCAAAACAAGCACGTACAGCGCGGCGATCGACCACTTCGCGTAAGGTCAAACGCCAGATTTCGACAGGACAGGTGCACGTCTTTGCGTCCTTCAATAACACCATCGTGACCATCACGGATCTGCAGGGCAACACAGTTTGCTGGGGCAGCTCCGGGTCAGCTGGTTTCAAAGGATCACGCAAAAGCACCCCATTTGCTGCAAGAATGGCAGCCGAGCAAACCGTGAAGACCGCCCAACAGATGGGTCTTCAGGAAGTTGAAATGTTCGTCAAGGGCCCTGGTCCTGGTCGGGAAGCTGCAATTCGTGCAGTCCAATCCCTGGGCATTCGTGTGCGCATGATCACAGATCTGACTCCTGTGCCCCATAATGGCTGCCGACCTCCCAAGAAACGCCGCGTGTAAACAAGAAAAAGGAAATTATTAAAATGGCAAGATATACAGAAGCAGTTTGTCGTTTGTGCCGCCGGGAAGGCGAGAAGTTGTTCCTCAAGGGAGAGCGTTGTTACACACCTAAATGCGCTTTTGAGAAACGTGCTTACGCTCCTGGCATGCATGGAAAAATGAACGCCGGTCGCCCTGGTCGCGAATCTGATTATGGCAAGCAATTGCGCGCCAAGCAGAAGGTTCGCCGGGTATACGGGATTTACGAACGCCAGTTCCGGCGCTTTTATGGGCAGGCTCTGCGCATGCGCGGTCAGACTGGTCCCAACTTGTTGACCATTCTTGAAACCCGCCTGGACAACGTTGTCTATCGGCTTGGCTTTGCGGCCAGCCGCGCGCAGGCACGCATCCTGGTTGCCCACGGTCACTTTTTGGTGAACGGTCAGCGCGCTGACATCCATTCTTTTGGTGTCAAAGTGGATGACGTCATTACCGTGGTGGAGAAATCCAAGGAAAATGTCTATTTCAAGAACTTGCGCGAAGAAGCCGAAGGTCGCACTGTTCCCACCTGGTTGGCGCGTGACCTGACCAATCTAACTGGTCGGATGCTGCGCAACCCCGAACGTTCAGAAATTGATGGCAATCTCAACGAGCAGTTGGTTGTTGAGTACTACTCACGCTAATCTGAGGACTTATTCAGTCTTACCTAAACGTTAGACTGGTTAGGGGTAACCGTGACAGGAAATATGGAAATGGTAATACCAAAAATTGAACGGACTGAAGAGTCCCGCGACTATGGAAAATTTACGATCAGCCCGCTTGAACGTGGCTTTGGCGTCACACTCGGAAATGCGCTGCGCAGGACTTTGCTCTCTTCTTTGAAGGGCGCGGCAGTCAGCTCAGTCCGAATCACCGATGTGATGCACGAATTCAGCACCATCAAAGGTGTCCGCGAAGACGTCATCCAGGTTATGCTGCAGATCAAACTGCTGCGCTTCAAACTCCACAATGTGGAAAGCGCCACCATCAGCCTGGACGTAAAAGGCGAAGGCACGATCACCGCTGCAGATTTACGCTGCCCACCAGAGGTGGAAGTTGTCAATCCTGATCTCTATTTGTTCAGCATCAATGAAAAGGATGCCCACGTAGAGATGGATTTGACGGTTGAAATCGGCAGGGGTTATCTGCCTGCTGGAGACCGCGCGGATAGACTGCCCATTGGTGTGCTGCCCGTGGACGCGATTTTTTCGCCCGTAAGGCGCGTGAATTGGAGCGTGGCAAACGCGCGTGTTGGTCAGAGCACCAATTTCGATCGCTTGCAGCTTGAGATCTGGACTGATGGCACACTTTCACCGGAGAAGGCGCTGATTGAATCCTCACAGCTTCTGATGGAGCAATTGCGCATCATCAGCGGCACAACTGAAGATGCGCTCGTGAAACCTGTGGTTCAGGCAGAAGTTGAGACAACATTCGTCAGCAAAGATGTCATCGAAACTCAGATCGAAGCCCTGGATTTGACCGTGCGCGTTTTCAATGCTTTAAAGCGTACTGGTATCACCACTGTGGGCGATGTGCTGGAACTGCTGGACAAAGGCGAAAGCGCCATGCTGTCCATCCGTAATTTCGGTGACAAAAGTTTGACAGAGCTGAAAGCGGCCATGGTCGAAAAAGGCTATCTGGAAAAAGAAGAAGAAGAAGTGGAGTAAGAGGATATGCGGCATCAAGTTAAAGGATACCGGCTCAACAGGTCCATGGGTCATCGCACTTCCATGCGGAAGACAATGATCAAGCAACTGTTCGAGCACGAGAAAATTCAAACCACCCTGGCGAAGGCAAAGTCCATTCAGCCAGATGCTGAAAAGTTGATCACGCTGGCACGCAACGCCCAAAAAGGCGACGACATCCTGAAGGTCAACGCGCGCCGACAGGCTGCAGCCACACTCGGCAATAACAGCAACGAAATTGTCAAGAAATTGTTCGATGACATCGCTCCGCGTTTCTCGACCCGTAAGGGCGGTTATACGCGTCTGCTCAAACTTGGTCCCAGGCTCGGCGACAATGCTGAGATGGTACTGCTTGAGCTGGTGAGCGAATAGGCATCGGAATAATGATTTAGGCCTTTCACGAGAAAGCGAAAGGCATGGCACATTACAAACTTATCCTCGCTTACGACGGCACGAATTACAACGGCTTTCAGCGGCAGGCAATCAAGACCAGCGTCCAGGCAACCTTTGAGGAAGCACTGCGACGGCTGGGTTGGCAGGGCAGGGCAGTTATGCCCTCGGGGCGCACCGACAGCGGTGTGCATGCCAGGGGACAGGTGGTCAGTTTCAACCTGGACTGGAAGCACCCCGACTACTCCCTGCAGAATGCCTTGAACGCGTTTTTGCCGGCAGACATTGCAGTTCAGAGCGTCCAGCAGGTGGCAGCGGATTTTCATCCCCGCTACCACGCGCTTAGCCGCCAGTACCGCTATCAGCTCTACTGGCAATCGGCACGCGACCCCCTGCGGGACAGGTATGCCTGGCGGCTCGACCGCAAGCCCGATATCCTGCGAATGCAAGCAGCATCAAACGATCTGCTTGGGGAGCATGATTTCATCGCTTTCGGTAAAGCACTAAAGGAAGACGGCACCACAATCAGGCGAATTTTTTCGGCGAATTGGGTGGAAGAGCAAGATGGCGTGAGCTTCACAATTGTTGGCAATGCCTTCCTCTACCACATGGTGCGGCGGATCGTGTACGTTTTGGTCCGGATAGGGCTTGGCGATTTACCAGTGGAGACTGTGCGGCTCGGGCTCGAAAACCTGGGCACGGGCATTGTCAGCCTGGCGCCAGCGCGCGGTCTCACTTTGGAAGCCGTGACCTTTAACGAGGATAATTAGAAGATTGTTTGCCCAGCCTGCAAGGCCGGGTATGTATTTTGAAAACGGAGAAGTAAAAAGTGGAAAAAACATACATTCCTAAAGGAAATGTGGCTGGAGAGTGGTATCTGGTGGATGCCGCCGGTCAGACCCTTGGTCGCCTTGCGACCAAAATTGCAACGCTGCTAATCGGCAAACATCGCCCGGATTACACACCTGGTGTGGTTCTTGAAGATCACGTGGTCGTCATCAACGCTTCCCAAATCAACGTGAACCCGACCCGCGCAGAAGAAAAGAAATACTATCGCCATTCCGGTTATCCGGGTGGTCTGCACGAGGTGGACTATAAGCGCCAGTTGGAGACCCATCCAGATCGCATCATTCGATTTGCGGTGCGTGGCATGCTGCCCAAGAACCGTCTGACAGCACGTTATCTTGACAATCTAAAAATTTATGCTGGTACTGAGCACCCTCACCAGGGTCAGAACCCCCAGCCAATTTTTGAAAAGTAGTAAAGAGGAATTATGACACAATACATAGAAGCAGTTGGACGACGCAAAGAAAGTACTGCCCGTGTGCGGGTTTATCCCGGCAGCGGTAGTTTCATTGTCAATGAAAAACCCCTGGCAGATTACTTCCCGCGAGGTGGCGATGCCCCCGCGATCCTGAACGCAATCGAAGTCACTGGTCAAAGCGCATCTGCCTTTGATGTTACCGTAAAGGTGCAGGGTGGCGGCGTGAGCGGTCAGCGTGACGCGGTCAAACTCGGTCTGGCACGCGCGCTCGTCACTGCAGATGAGAGCGTACGTCCCGCCTTACGCGCCGAGGGTTTGCTAACGCGCGATGCCCGTGTTAAGGAACGCAAGAAGCCAGGTCTCAAGCGCGCCCGCAAGGCCCCGACCTACACCAAGCGTTAGGTTTGGTTCCCACCTGCCAGCTTGCCTGGTATGTTGGAATCGGGTAATGTTACAATTAAAAGGCTGCCCAGCTCAATGTGGGCAGCCTTTGCATGTTTATTGAGGAAGTGGATTTGATGACTGGACGAGGAATAACGATTGTTGGATTAGGGCCCGCGGGGGCAGAATACCTGACCCGTGAAGCCTGGGCTCATCTTGAACAGTGCGATGAAATCTGGCTGCGCACCAAATTCCACCCGTCTGTGGCTGGCTTACCGGAAGGCGTGCAAGCGCGCAGTTTTGACGAGATTTACGATGTCAGCGATGATATCGGATCGGTGCTTGAGACGATCGTCCAGCAGGTCATGGAGCTGGGCAAACGCGAGCAAGGTGTGACTTACGGCGTGCCTGGCAGCCCGTTTGTAGCGGAAGAGACGGTCAGCGAAATCATGAAGTCTGTGGAAGGCAGCGGGTTGCCGATACGATTGATCGACGGCGTCAGTTTCATCGAACCGGTTTGTTCCGCTTTGGGGATCGATCTGCACCCGCAGACCGTGCTGGCAGATGCCCTGCACATCGCCCAACTTGAAGTGCCATCGTTTCCCCCAACCATTCCGGCGATTATTTCGCAATTGGACAGCAGTTTCGAGGCCAGCGAGCTCAAACTGACCCTGATGGCAATTTACCCCCAGGAGCACTCCGTGATGCTTGTGCACAACGCCGGCACTTCGGATGAAATCGTTGAGAAACTGGCGCTTTATGAGATCGACCAGTCCGTGCACCTCGGCATGCTGACCTGCCTTTATCTGCCGCCTTTAAACCAGGGCGCATCGTTTGAAGATTTTCAGCAGATCATCGCCCGCCTAAGGCGCTACGACGGCTGCCCCTGGGACCGCGAACAGACCCATCTCAGCCTGCGTCCTTACCTGCTGGAAGAGGCATACGAGGTTTTGGAAGCCCTGGACCAGGAAGACAACCAGCACCTGCGTGAAGAACTGGGCGATTTGCTGCTGCAGATCGGCTTGCACGCCCAAATCGCGACTGAGGATGAGGACTTCCTTATGACTGAGGTGCTGCAGGGCATCAATGCCAAGCTGATCCGACGGCATCCGCACGTTTTTGCGGACATTGACGTGGATTCGGTCGACAATGTGCTCACCAACTGGGAAAAGATCAAGGCGGACGAACGCAAAAGCAACGGCGAGTCCCAAAAGGGCATGCTGGATGGCATCCCGCTCAGTTTGCCGGCACTTACACAGGCAAACCAGATTCAACGGCGGGCAAAACGCGTTGGATTTGACTGGCAAACCATCGAACCCGTCATCGCCAAGGTACACGAGGAACTGGGCGAACTGCGCGAGGCCCAAACCGAAGAAGAGCGGCAGGCTGAAGCCGGCGATGTGCTCTTTGCGGTGGTAAACCTGGTGCGTTGGCTGAAAGTTGACCCCGAAATCGCGCTGCGCGAGACGAACTTGCGCTTTCGCAAGCGCTTTGCCTATATTGAAAAGAAAGCCGCAGAACAGGGCAAAACCGTCGATCAATTGAGTTTCGAGGAAATGGACCAACTTTGGGAAGCTGCCAAGGTGGCTTTCAAGTATGAAGCAAACAAGGATAATGGGCGTGGATAATTCCGAAGAACGCCAAAAGCTGTTGGATATGAGCAACACCGGCAGCGCCCAGGCAGGGCGGCAGATTGCTCGCGCCGCTGGGATCGTGATGATCGCGTATGTCCTCAGCACACTCGTGGGCATAGTGCGGGGCATGGTTGTTTCGCATGCTTTTGGAACCAGTGTTTCCCTGGATTCGTTCAATGCTGCCAACCGTGTGACCGAATTGCTCTTCAACCTGACAGCTGGAGGAGCCCTCGGTTCGGCATTTATCCCAATGTTTACCGGCTACCTGACCCGCAAGGATCAACAAGGCGCCTGGAGGTTGGCTTCGGGGGTGGTCAACTCGGTATTGATCGTGCTGGTTTTGGTTTCAACCCTGATGTGGATTTTCGCGCCCATCCTGGTGGAGCGCGGGTTGTTTGCGCTTGTGCCCGATTCAAGCGCGGCGCAGGTGGCTGAGACGGCGCGCCTGCTGCGGATCATGTTGCCTACTGTGATCATTTTTGGCATCAGCGGGTTGGTCATGGGCATGCTGAACGCGCACCGGGTGTTCCTGTGGCCGGCGTTAGCGCCAGCAGCTTACTCTTTGGGCATTATCCTGGGCGTTTTGCTGCTGCCAGATTCCTGGGGCATTGAACGCCTGGCGATCGGAACGGTTATTGGCGCAGGCGGGCATTTGCTGCTGCAACTGCCGGTCCTTTTCAGGCTGCCTGCCCGCAAGTACGAATTGGCAGCTGGTTTCAGGGATGGACCAGTGCGCAAAGTGCTGCGACTGATGCTGCCGCGGATCTTTGGCGCGGGCATTGTGCAGTTGAATTTCGTGGCGAACACTATCATCAGCCTCTCGCTTGGTGGTGGCTCGGCGAGCGCGCTCACCTGGGCATTCACGCTGATGCTGATGCCCCAGGCAGCGATCGCGCAATCGGCTGGCACAGCCTCGCTGCCGACACTCTCGGCGCAGGTGGAACTGGGAAAATCTGACGACTTTCGCCAGACGCTCTCAAACATTGTTCGGGTGATGCTGTTACTGGCACTGCCAGCGACGATCGGCCTGGTATTGCTGCGCGTGCCATTGGTGCGGGTTTTGTATGAACGCGGCAGCTTCGACGCCACCTCCACACAGATGGTCGCATGGGCGCTGCTCTGGTACGCCCTGGGGCTCACCGGGCACAGCCTGGTGGAGGTGCTGAGCCGCGCGTTTTATGCCATGCACGACACCAAAACCCCGGTGCTGGTAGGGGTCGCGGCAATGACGGGCAACATTCTGCTTTCGTTTTTCTTCGCGCGTCTTTTCAGCCAGATTGGATGGCTTCCCTTGGGCGGACTGGCGCTGGCAAATACCACTGCAACCGCGGTGGAATGCCTGGTTTTGTTTGCGATCATGCGGCGGCGATTAAACGGTGTGGGTGGCAAGCAAATCCTGCGGACAGGTGCGCTGGCTCTAGCAGGCAGCACCGTGATGGGGCTGGTGTTGTTCGCGTGGATGACCCTGTTTGGGAACTTTAACAAATTCCTGGTGTTGGCTGTGGGTGTGGCGTTGGGGGTGGTAGTGTACGCGGGCATGCTATGGCTATTGAAAGTGCCGGAGGCAGGCGCAATCACGCGGCGTATTAAAGGCAAGCTTGCCGAAAAGGGCTGAAAATACTGTAAGATCTGACCAGTTGGCCAGATTTATTGAAGAATTGGTGAACAATGATGGTTTACATGTTGTTTGGGGTGAGCATTTACTTTTATTTTTCAAGTAGATTATCTAGCATCGTAAAGGTCACCTCGTCTATGCCGTCTATACGGGTAATCACGGGGGATTACCCCTACTCCTGGAGGTTTGAGAGAGAGTTGATTTTCGTAACGGCAGACCCCTGTGTCTGCTTTGAAAACTGTAAGCGATCAACATTGTTTAGTAAGCATGGCTGAACTCCCCCTTTTGTTCCTTCAAGAATTGAAAGCTCTCGGTTTTGACGAGCAGGTGGCTGCGTTGGTGGCAGGGCACGCGGAACGTCATAGGAAGCAAATGGCAGATCTTGTGAAAGGGGCTTACGAGGGGGAAGTGCCGGATTTTCCGATTTGCCGTCTGCATCCATTGGGCAGGCTGGCAGTTATCGTTTGGAAGTTGGCTGAGATACGGCGCGAGTATGAGGCTTACGGCGTTTGGGCGGCGGTTATTGACGATACCTTTAGCGATATCACCCTGCGGCAGCGTCTGTTTTTCCATAACACCGGCAAAGTTGGGCTGAGCCGCGCGGATTGCGTCTGGCTGCGGCACCTGGCAAACGCGCA